>DATKMS010000426.1:0-7743 GCA_035541735.1 Candidatus Margulisiibacteriota bacterium | reverse complement strand
TTGATCGCCTGCAGCAATGGACGGATAGTCTGCGGCTCGGGATGTTCCGCGCGCAGATCCAGGAGCGTGCAGCCGGCGGCGGCACCTCCCGCTGGATGCGGCGTCGTGCCCCAGTCGATGAGGAAGGGCACGAGCCCGTCGCCTGGCAGACGGGGCGTGAGGGTCAATCGCCACGCCAGACGCATGCCGTCCGAGCGTGCACGGCTCATCGACCTCACCACACCGGGGTCGTACGCTGCGGCACGCGCTGCCGCCACGTAGGCGTCGATGTCGGGGGCTTTGCGCGCCCAGGTCAGCAACCGTGCTGCACTCAACCGGTCGAGGCCGAACGGCCGCGGCATGGCCGGCGGCGGCTGGTCGGGATCGGGCGCGATGATCTCCAGGTACGTATCGGGCCCCAATGCCAGCAGTGCGTTGTGGGTTCCCATACCCACGTGCCGGCCGCCAGGCGTGGCGCGGACGCCAGTGCGTGCCGCCAATTCATCAATCGCGGCGGCCAGATTGGATGCGGCGTAGACCAGATGATCCAGCCCCGTCATTGTGCCCTTCCCCGTTCTTGTACCAGTGAACGGGGCGGGTGTCGCGCCGGGCGTTCGGGCTGCGTTCACACTGTGGCAATGCGTGCGCTCGCGAAGGTGCCGCGCAGGACGACACGGCCGGTGTTCACCATGTGGGTGATCACGGCCACCACCTCCGTATCCGATCGGCAGTTATCCTGGACGGCCTGGACCAATTCCAACAACGTTACCCGGCGATCCTTCGTGTCCATGAGCAATTCCTCCTCGCGGAGTCAGCGGCGTGAATCACACAACTGGACGACCTGCCAAAAGGCAACCGGGGAGCCACGCCAGCGTGATCACACCTTGCTCGCTCCATCTGCAATGGGACTTAGCATGGCTCGTGCCAGATCACATGTCGGGGAGGATCAAATGGTTCCCCCGAGTGCCGGCACGCACCGTCCCAAATTCTCGACAGCCTGGTGCAACACCGCCGTCGGGCAAGCAGCGGGGAATGCCTTTCCTGCTGGTGACGTTGACACACCTCTGGCACCGCTCTAATTGTGACTGACTGGTCAGTTTTACAATGCCGACGCCAGTTTCCATTCCTGCCGCTCCCACCGCGCGCCGCGGCCGACCGCCGATGGCCGGCTTGCGGCAGAACATCCTGCACGCTGCGGAGGTCATCTTCACGCAGCACGACTACCACGAGGTGCTGATGGAGGATGTCGCGCAGGGGTGCGGTGTTGGGAAGGGCACGCTGTACCGGTATTTTCCGAGCAAACACGAGTTGTACCTGGCGGTGATGTTCGAGGGCATCGAGCGCTTGCGCGACGAGTTGCGGGCCGCCGTGCACGCGCCCGCCACGCCCGCGCAGAAGATCGAGCGCATCGTGCGCTGCATCCTTGAGCACTTCTGGGACCGGCGGTTCTTCTTCGCGTTGATCCACCGCAACGAACATAAGCCCGAGGACCCGGACGGACGCGAATGGCTGCGCCGGCGCGCAGAGATCGCTCGGTTGGTCGAACAGACGCTCGAAGAGGCGATGGCCGCGGGCTACGTGCGCCACGCCGACCCACGTATCGCAGCAGAGATGCTGCTCGGCATGCTGCGCGGCGTGAATCGCTACCGCACGCCGGACGACACCTTGGATGACCTCGTGGCGTCGGTGGTAGAGGTGTTCTTGTGCGGCATGGCCACGGTGTCAGGCCGGCGCCATGCCGGGGTCGGGAGGCGGAAAGCAGGCTCATGAGATTCGTGATCGTCACCATTGTGTTTTCCCTCAACCCCCTACTCTGTCGTGTCGCAGCGGCCGACGAACTACCGACCAAGACGCTGGCCGAATGCATCGACATCGCCGTGCAGCAGCATCCCAGCCTCAAAGCTGCCGGGGCGGCAGTCGACGCCGGACATCAACGCGTCTGGGAGGCGGCGTCGAACTATCTGCCGCAGGTCAGCGCCAACTACGCTGCGAACCGGCGCAACTCGACCGTCTCCGCCCGCATCGGCGGCGCCCCCAGCATTAACGTCGGCACGCAGAAGCAGACCTTCAACTTCTACAGCACCGGCTTCAGCTTCACGCAGGTGCTGTTCGATTTCGGCCAGACCCTGGCTTCGATTCGGTCCGCACAGGCCGCCGAGCAGTCTCTGGAGGCCGACCTCTCAACCCAGCGCGACACGGTCGTGCTCAACGTCAAGCAGTCCTACTTCGACCTGCTGGCCGCAAAGCGCTTGTTGGTGGTCGCCGACGAAACCGTTCATCAGAGCCAGAAGCACTTGGAGCAAGCACAAGGGCGCTACGATGTCGGCATGGCCCCCAAGTTCGACGTGACCACTGCGCAAGTGCAACTCGCGCAGGCCGAGCTGAATCAGGTGACGGCGCGCAACAACGTGGCGGTGGCGCGCGAGACCCTGCGCAATGCCCTCGGCCTGGTGGGCCCGCTCGATTTCGACATCGTCGACGACTTCGGCCGGCAGCGGCTGCCGATCACCGCCGCAGCGGCCCTGACGTTAGCCTACGACAAGCGGCCCGAACTGCAGAGCATCCAGGCGCAGGAACGCTCGACCGAAGAACACATCGCGTCGCTGCAAAGGAACTACTTGCCCAATGTGAGCGGCAACGGCGCCTACGATTGGACCGGCACTGGCCCCCTGCAGTCGGGCTGGAACGTCGGCGCCGCCGTCAATCTTTCGGTCTTCAATGGTGGCCTGACGATCGCGCAGATCGGCGAGGCCAAGGCCAACCTGTCCAACCTGAAGTTCAACGAGGATGTCCTGCGGCAGAACATCGCGCTCGAGGTGCGCCAGGCCGTCCTCAACATGGAGCAAGCTGCCGAGGCCATTCGCGTGGCGGAGAAAGGGTTGCAGCAGGCGCGCGAGAATCTCGATCTGGCGGAAGGCCGCTACAAGACCGGCGTCGGCAACATCATCGAGCTGACCGATGCGCAGACCTCCCTGACCACCGCGGAGGCCAACTACGTGCAAGCGCTCTACAGCTATCAAAACTCCGTGGCCGCGGTGGAGAAAGCTACCGCGCAACAACTGCCCACCACCTGAGTGGACTCTCCGATGCCTGTTCGTACGGAGGCCGTGGCCGCACTGCTCGCCAGCCTCGCGCTCCTCATCGCCGCCTGCTCGTCCGACTCCGCAGCCCCCGGTCGCGATCACAAAGACGCCGTTCCGGTCACCGTCGCGACTGCCGTGCAGCGCGACATTCCGGTGCAGTTGCGCGCCATCGGCAATGTCGAGCCCTACTCCACCGTGGCGGTGAAATCGCAGGTGGAAGGCCAGCTCGCGCAGGTGCACTTCGCCGAGGGGCAGGGCGTCAAGCGCGGCGATCTCCTCTTCACCATCGATCCACGCCCCTTCGAAGCGGCGTTGCGACAGGCGGAGGCCACCGTGGCGCGTGACACCGCCGAAGCACGCAACGCAGCGGTGGACGCGAAGCGCCGCACCCAGCTCCTGGCACAAGGTTTTGTCTCACGCGACGAATACGATCAGTCACAGACCAAAGCCGCATCGTCTGCCGCAGCGGTGAAGGCCGATGAGGCCGCCGTCGAAAACGCGCGCTTGCAGCTGCAGTACTGCTACATCCACTCACCGATCGATGGCCGCGTCGGCCAACTCCTGGTGCACGCCGGCAACGTCGTCGAAGCCAACGACACGCTGCTGGCGGTGATCAACCAGGTGCACCCGATCTATGTCTCCTTCTCCGTGCCCGAGCAGCAGCTACCACAGATCCGCCAACGCGCCGGGGCCGGCAAACTCGCGGTGCAGGCGTTCGTGCCGCAGCACGGCGGCTCGCCCGTCGTCGGCGAGCTCAGCTTCATCAATAATACCGTCGATACCACCACCGGCACCGTGCTGCTCAAAGCCCTGTTTCAGAACGACGACGAGACGCTGTGGCCGGGGCAGTTCGTGGACGTCGCAGTTACCTTGGCGGTGCAGCACGATGCCGTGCTCGTGCCGGCAGAGGCCATCCAGGTCGGGCAGCAAGGCCAGTACGTGTTCGTGGTTGCTGCCGATGACTCGGCAGAGGTCCGTGCCGTGGTCCCCGGCGATCGCATCGCTGCCGAGATCGTCGTCACCCAGGGACTCACCGCCGGCGAGCGCGTCGTGACCGACGGGCAGATCCGCTTGGCGCCGGGGTTGAAGGTGCAGATCAAGGACGGGACGGGAAGCCAGCATCCCACGCCAGCCGCTGGGAAGTAAGCTTACGGGCAATATCTTGAGTAGAGCACAAAAGGAATGAAAACCCGGAAACCGAAAACAGGAAACCGAGCAATTGGCCGGTTTTCCATTTCCGGTTTCCGGTTTCCGGTTTTTCATTTTCTTCCTGTTTGGTTCCGGCTGTGCGAGTTAGGAAGCTGCGATGAACATCGCTGAACCGTTCATACGGCGTCCGGTCGCCACCACCCTCATCATGGCGGCACTGCTCATTTTCGGGACGATGGCGTACCGCACCCTGCCGGTCAGTGACCTGCCGAACGTCGACTTCCCCACGCTCGTAGTCACCGCGAGTTTGCCTGGGTCCAGCCCTGAAACCATGGCGTCGTCGGTCGCCACACCGCTCGAACGACAGTTCTCGACCATTGCCGGTCTCGCGTCGATGAACTCGACGAACTCGCTCGGCACCACGCAAATCACGCTGCAGTTCGATCTCAGCCGCGATCTCGATGCGGCCGCGCAAGACGTGCAGGCGGCGATCACGCAGGCGACGCCGCTGCTGCCGCCCGACATGCCGAGCCCGCCGACGTTCCGCAAAGTCAATCCCGCCGACCAACCGATCATGTACATCGGGCTCACGTCGCCGACGCTGCCGATGTGGACACTCGACGAGTACGGCGAGACGCTGCTGGCGCAGCGCATCTCCATGGTCAGCGGTGTGGCGCAGGTACAGGTGTTCGGCGCGCAGAAGTACGCGGTACGCATCAAGCTCGATCCGCGTGCCCTCGCCAGCCGCGGCATCGGCATCGACGAGGTCGAGCAAGCCGTGCGTGGCGCCAACGTCAATCTGCCCACCGGCGTGCTGCAAGGGAGCCAGCAGCGCTTCACCGTGCAGGCCACGGGACAGCTCACCGAGGCGGCCCTGTACCGCCCGGTGATCGTCGCCTATCGCAAGGGATCGCCGGTGCGCCTGGAGGAACTCGGTAGCGTCGTCGATAGCGTCGAGGACGACAAGACCGCGTCGTGGTTCGCCAACGCCGAGAAAATGCAGCGCTCGGTCGTGCTCGCAATCCAGCGGCAGCCGGGCACCAACACCGTCGCCGTCGCCGGCGACGTCAAGCGCTTGCTGCCACAGCTCGAACTGCAGCTGCCGCCGTCCGTGGAGCTACAGGTCCTGTTCGACCGCTCGGAATCGATCCTGGCATCGTTCATGGACGTACGCTTCACGATGATCCTGGCGCTGCTGCTGGTCGTGCTGGTGATCTTCGTCTTCTTGCGCAACGTCTCCGCCACAGTCATCCCCAGCTTGGCGCTGCCGCTGTCGATCGTCGGCACGTTTGCGGTGATGCATCCGCTGGGCTTCAGCATCGACAACCTGTCGATGATGGCGCTGGTGCTGTCGATCGGCTTCGTCGTCGACGATGCCATCGTCATGCTGGAGAACATCGTGCGGCACATGGAGATGGGGGAGCCGCCGCTGCAGGCCGCCCTCGAAGGATCGCGCGAGATCGGCTTCACGATCCTGTCGATGACCCTGTCGCTGGCGGCCGTCTTCATTCCCGTCCTGTTCATGCCGGGGATTCTCGGCCGCCTCTTCCACGAGTTCGCGGTCACCATTTGTATCGCCATTCTGATCTCCGGTTTCGTCTCGCTGACTCTGACACCGATGTTGTGCAGCCGCTTCCTGCTGCCACCGTCTGCGGAGCGCCACGGCCGCTTCTATGTCGTCACCGAGCACCTGTTCGACGCCCTCCTGCGTCTCTACGAGCACAGTCTGCGCTGGGTGCTGCGCCACCGTCCGGGCACGATGGCGGTCTCCCTCGTCATTCTCGTCGCCACTGTCTACCTCTTCATCCGCGTTCCCAAAGGCTTCATACCGAACGAGGACCAGAGCGCGATCTTTGCCATCACCGAGGCGGCGCAGGGTGTCTCGTTCGAGGCGATGTCGCGGCACCAACAAGCGGTCGCAGACATCGTGCGCCAGGATCCGAGTGTCAATGTCCTCTTCTCGACCGTGGTGGGCTCGAACGCGTCGATGGGCAGCACCGTGAATCAGGGGCGCATGTTCCTGCATCTGAAGGACCGTTCCGAGCGCGGCAGCCTGCAGGAGATCATGGCGCGGCTGCGTCCCAAGGTCGGCGTGATCCCCGGGCTGCGGGTCTACATGCAGGAGATGCCCACCATTCGCATCGGCGGGCAGCTGACGAAGAGCCTGTACCAGTTTACCCTGCAGAGCCCGAACACGCAGGAGCTGTACAGCAACGCGCAGGCGCTGGAACAGCGGCTGCACGCCCTGCCCGAACTGGCCGACGTGACCAGTGATCTGCAGAACCAGAACCCGCAGGTCAATCTGCTGATCGACCGCGACAAGGCATCGACGCTCGGGGTTACGGCCGAGCAGATCGAGAACGCGCTCTTCAGTGCCTATGGCGACCGCTGGATCTCGACGATCTACGCACCCAACAACCAGTACAAGGTGATCATGGTTCTGGAGGAGGTCTACCAGCGCGATCCCAATGCCCTGTCGCTGCTCTACGTACGTTCGTCGAAGGGACAGCTGGTGCCGTTGAGCGCGGTGGCGTCTTTGACCGAAAACACCGGCCCGCTGACCGTGAACCACGCCGGTCAGCTGCCGGCGGTAACCATCTCGTTCAACCTGCGGCCCGGCGCGTCGCTCGGCGACGCCGTAGACAAGATCGAAGCCATCGCCCGGCAGACGCTACCGGCAACCATTACCACGAGTTTTCAGGGGACGGCGCAGGCCTTCGAGTCGTCGCTGTCCGGCCTGTGGTTGCTGCTGCTCGCCGCAATCCTGGTGATTTATATCGTCCTCGGCATTTTGTACGAGAGCTTCATTCATCCGATCACCATCCTGTCCGGTCTGCCGTCTGCCGGCTTCGGGGCATTGGTCACGCTGCTGCTGTTCCACTCCGAGCTGAACATCTACGCCTTCGTCGGCGTGATCATGCTCATCGGCATCGTGAAGAAGAACGCCATCATGCAGATCGACTTCGCCCTCGGTGCACAACGCACCGAGGGCAAGGCAGCGATCGAGGCGATCTACGACGGCTGTGTCATCCGCTTCCGTCCGATCATGATGACCACGATGGCCGCCCTGCTCGGCGCGCTGCCGATCGCGATCGGTTTCGGTGCCGGTGCCGACGCACGGCGGCCGCTCGGCCTGGCGGTGGTCGGCGGGCTGCTGTTCTCGCAACTGGTCACGCTGTATCTGACGCCGGTGTACTACACGTACCTTGAAGCCCTCGTGCAGTACGGCCGCACGCTGCGCCAGCGCTGGCGCAGCCGGGCGGCGGCGGGCGCCACCGCTTAGAATCTGCTCGCAGCCGAGGGGCCTTGAGCGACCCCTGCGCCGGCGTCAAAAGCCTGTCGACCTTGTCGCCGTGGTGCAACAATTGGAGCGGCATCGTGATAGTCCACGTCGGCCGGGGCGTGGCACGCGTCACGCTTCATCTGGCGCCATGACACGCACACGCTTCGTTCTGCTGCTCATGTGCCTTGCGCTTCTCGTTGCCACCAACGCGGCACCCGCAGGTGCCGACGTGGGCGTGTACGCCGATAC
>DATKMS010000425.1:0-9597 GCA_035541735.1 Candidatus Margulisiibacteriota bacterium | reverse complement strand
GCTGAGAAAAACTAGCGTGCGGATTTGTCGAACTCGATCACCTGCTGGAACGTCGAGCGGTTGGTAGTGGGGAACGTGTTCGGGATGAGGTTGGGGACGAACCTGGTCACCGCTGCGGTCTTGCGCCAGAGATGCGGGTCGGTTTGCGCTTGCTGCGCGGCAACGCTGTCGGCGGTCACATGAATCGCCTGCCACAGCGAGGCGCTGCAATCCGACAGGTTGCCGCGGCCGCAATAGGAGAGTTGGAAGGGCCCCTCGACCGGGTCGCCGAGCAGCGTGCGGAGATCCTTGTGCACGTACGACAGGCCGGGCCCCGTGCCCGCGCCGGCATCGAGGCCGCGGACGTTGTCCAGGTCGGGGATGAGGGCACCGAACACCGGCGACATCACCGCCTCCACGATCGGCCGCCAGATGGCGTCCATGATCACGGGCCCCGGTTCGTCATAGAACGTGTCGCTGTTGGCGTCGACACGCGGGGCGTCCCGGCCGACCCAGTCGTCGAGGATGTCGACGATCTGCTGGTCGCGGGCGTTCGGGGCCGTACCCGCCTTGAGCACGCGGCTGACGAAGGGCCAGACGGGCGAGCGCACGTCTTGCGTGGCGGCGCGGTTCATGACGCCCACGTCGTCGGTGATTTTTACCGCCTGAGGGAATTTGTTGAACATCTGCACCCGGTGCTCCGACCCGTACGGTTCGTCATCGCCGTGCATGAATCCCGGGGCGGAACGGTTATTCCAGTTGAGCAGCAACCCGTCCGGACCGGTGACGTCATGTGGATGCTGGCCCGTACTGAGGAAACCCTTCCACTCGTATGTCCCATTGCCGAGAGTCGGCAGACGGCGGTCGAGGCCCTTCGCACGCTTTGGCAGATAGCCGGACGAGAAGTACGCGGTCCCCTGTTTGCGCGAGACCCACGCCCAATTGAAGGTGAACCCGAACTGGTCGGCGGTTTTCCAAAACTTCGACGGTGTGGTTGCCACGCCCTCGGTCATGTCCTTCAGCGCCCCCAGATTGAGCCCGTCCCGGCCGAACGTGGAGCGCTGGAGCGAGAGAGCATACGGTTTGCCGCCCACGGTAGCTGTCGCGAACACGCTCCCGTGTACCGTACGATTGTAGATCAGCGGAGTGGTGCCCAGCGTCCCGGCGTTGAAGCTGGACATAGCGATACACTTCTTCTTGAAGACGTAGTGCGTCGAGGCGCGCGTTGGCGTCGAGCCGTCCGGCTCGCAGAGCTCTTCCGCAAACACGTCGCGCACGTCGTGTCCCGCCGAGGTCAGACTCCACGCGTAGTCCGCCGTGCGCCCGATGAGGATATACATGGCGAGCCCCGGGACGCCGACTCCCTGGACGTTGATGCCGGCTCCCTGGAGATGGATCTGCTGCACGATCTCCGGATAGTAGTAGCCAAGCTGCGGTCCCATCACCGTGAGCGCATTGCCGGTAGCCGAGCGTGACGGGGCGACGGCCAGGAAATTCGACGCGCGGAGGCGGGCCGGGGCCAATCCCGCCTGCGCAGCCGGGATGCGCGGGTCGATACTCTCGATGGAGCCTGCATCGAGTGTCACCGATCCCGTCACCGCTTTCCCCCCCGTGAGCACGGGGTACTTGAAGGTCTTGCTGATCGTGGTCGGCGCCTCGGGATCGTCGGCCAGCATCACGTCGGACCACGCCTTGCTGCCCATATCGTCACCGAGCGACTGCTTGAGCTTGGCGAGCAGATCGGAGTTCGCCGCCTCGCCGCCACCGCCGGCGCCGAAGATCGAGCCGATGAATGCCGTCACCGCGACGACATCGTTCACGGTGAACTGGGGCTGGTTGATGTTGTGTGCCGCGTTGTAGGCGTTGATGCCGTCGGCGTAGGCTTGCGCGTCGGCGATGATCTGGGTGCCCTTTTTCTTGCCGTATGTTTTCTGAATGAGCTGCACCTGCTGTGTGACCAGCGCCTCGGCGTCGGCGCTCGGTGTGAACGTCTGGAGAGACGTCACCAGCGAGAAAGCGTCGATGTTCGGAACGTCGGCAACGGCGACGCGTGCCGGACCGCGTCCCTCCAGGAGCAGCAGCCCCCGGTCGCGCGCCGTGACCCACCCTGCTCCGAAGGAGAGGTCATCCCGCGTCTGTCCGGTTATGTGCGGGATGCCGTAGGAGTCATACAGGATCTGCACCCCGGCCCGGCCGGTCATTTCCTCCTGGGTGGCCCCGATCGGCTGGAAATCCTCGGGAAGGTAGTGGGTGTCGAGGTCAGTCGGGGTGATGTTGCCGCGCAGCGGCGAGAGCCCGGAGTAGAGCGGCAGTTGATCCGTGGAATTCACGGTCGCCGGAAGGCCGCCGAAGTTTCCGGGCGGCAGGATGTAGCGGGCAAGGTCCGCAGCCCGCGCGGGAATCGCGGCCAGAAGCGTGAGGCCCAGTAGCGAGCAGATCAAACGTTTCATAATGCTCCCCCTTTCATAATGCTCCCCCTTTGTG
Source organism: Candidatus Margulisiibacteriota bacterium (assembly GCA_035541735.1). Taxonomy (GTDB): domain Bacteria; phylum Desulfobacterota; class Binatia; order HRBIN30; family HRBIN30; genus DATKMS01. The sequence goes on along the minus strand of DATKMS010000425.1, from coordinate 7,134 downwards.
TGATGAACGGCGCGATGTCTCGGGCGCCCAACGGCCCTACCGCCGCTGGCCCAATATGGCGCAAGCGCTAACCAAATGGCAACAGCTAACTTTCGCACACAGTAACTATTCCAGCATGCGGTTCAGTGACGCCTCCCCCGTCGCTGTTGCCTCAACGGGTGACGCGCCCAGTTGCGCCCGCTCACAGGTAGCGCGACAGGCCGCGCTGCTTCAGGACCTCACTGACGCGACGTACGTCTTGGGCGCGTTCGCGCGTGCAGATCAGCAAGGCATCCGGGCTGTCCACGACGATCAGGTCACGCACGCCCACCAGCGCCACCAAGCGGTCGGGGCTGTACACGACCGCTCCCGTCGTCTCGATCGGCAGAACCGTGCCGACCGCAGCGTTCCCTTCTTCATCACAGCCCCAGATCTCGGGCATCGCTCCCCAGCTCCCGACATCGTTCCAATCGAAGCGGGCACGCACCACGGCGACTGGCGTTGGGGATCGCCGTTCTGCGGCAACGGGTTGCATGATTCCGACGTCCACCGACACGGAGGGCAGCGCACGATAGGCGCGCTGCAGCCGCTGCGTCTGGCCCCGCGCTGCACTCCATATTCCGGCGAGGGTTTGGCGCACCTCGGGCAGATGGCGCTGCAGGGCGGCGCGGAAGGCGCTCGCCTTCCACACAAAGATTCCCGAGTTCCACAGGTGGCGCTTCCCGGCCACGTAGTGCTTGGCGACTCGTGCCGAGGGCTTTTCGTGGAAGCGTTGTACCCACGCTGCGGCGGGTTGGCGTCGGTCGATAACCGGTCCGGTTTCGATGTAACCGTAGCCGGTCTCGGCGCGCGTTGGCTCGATTCCGAGCGTGACCAAGCACGCACGGTTTGCAGCCAGATCACACGCCTGCCGCAACGTTGCCCGTAGCCGGGGCTCATCTCGGATGACGTGGTCGGCGGGTGCCACGATCATCACCGCGTCGCCGACCCGCTGGGCAATCCATTCCGCCGCCAGCGCGATGCACGGCGCGGTGTTGCGGCCGATCGGTTCGATCAAGATCTGGCCGGCAGGCACGCGTGGCAGCTGGCGCCGCACTTCGGCCGCGTGCTCCTGGCTGCAGACGACGATGATGTGGCGCCAGGAGCACAGCCGCAGCAAACGCCGCACGGTTTGTTGCAAGAGGGTGTGCCGACCAGTCATGCGCAGCAACTGCTTCGGCACGCGTGCTCGGCTGCGCGGCCAGAAGCGCGTCCCTTGTCCGCCGGCCATGACCACGGCGTAGCGCCGCGGCCTCGCCGGGCGCGCGGTGCGGTGCGTCACACGAACCACGGCCATCGGTCACATCATGCGCAGGCAGACCGCTGGAACACGGCTGGCAGCACGCGCTCAGAACTGCCGGCGCGCCGTCTCCAGGTTCGCATCCTGGCTGCGGTGCGGCGTCCAGTTGCTGCCCTGGGGCTCCTTCAGATGCAACGGATCGCCACGCATCCGCATCAGCAACCCGATCGGTAAGACAAAGAGGAAGTAGAAGACCACCATCAGAATGCGCGTCTGCACCACGCCAATCGCACGGGCAATCTTCTTCCACCGCTCCCACACCGTGCGCAGAAATCCCACGGGCGCGGGTGCCGCCACCGACGCTGGCTGGTGCACCGCAACTCTCGACGCTGGTATGTCCTGACTCATGACCCCCGTGACTTATGGCACGATAGGAACGCGTATCTCAAGCTCGAACAAGGCGGCAGACAAGGCGCGGTTACGTGCCCCAGTTGGGCGCGATGCCCGGACGGAAGATCACCTTCTTGTCCTTCACGACCAGCTGATCGTTGAGAAACAGCTGGACCGCTTGGGACAGCACCTTGGCCTCGAGCTCCTGACCGCGCGCTCGGACCGCCTCCAGCGTGTCTTCACCCACCCGAATATGGAACACATCCTGGATGATGACGGGTCCCTGATCGAGCTGCTCGGTGACGAAATGGGCGGTGCAGCCGGAAACACGCACGCCTTCCTCATAGGCTTGCTTGTAGGCGTTGCTCCCAGGATGGTACGGCAGCAGCGAGGGGTGGATGTTGATGATGCGGTTGGGGTAGCGCTCCACCACGGCGGGACTCAGGATCTGCATGTACCGCGCGAGGACCACGAGGTCCACCTGATACTCCTTGAGCTTCTCGAGCAGGAACGCCTCGTGTGCCGGCTTGTCGGTCGACGGGCTGGCAAAAAAAGGAATCTGATGCTGTTCGGCAAGCGGGCGCAGGATTTCGTGGTTGGAGAGGACTACGACCACGTCGCCGTTGAGCCGCCCCTCGTCACGATCAGCAATCAGCCGCTGCAGGCACTGCGGCTCGCGGCTCACCAGGATGGCCACCCGCTTCGGCTCCTTCCGCCCGTGCAAGCGAATGGCGACGTCCATGTGGATCTCGTCGCCGATGCGCTTGAGGCCCAGAATCAGCTCGTCCAGGTTGATACTCAAATCGTTCAGGTCAACGAGCATGGTCATGATGAAGAGCCCCTCCATCACTCGCTGCTCGATGTCTTCGATATTGATGTTGCACGACGCCAGGTAGGTGGAGACGCGCGCCACGACGCCCTTCTGGTCGCGCCCGATAACCGAAATCACCGCGAGGCTCTTTGCCATCCCCAAGTCACTCCGTGCCTGCACCTTAAAGGACCATCCCCGGTGGGGTCAAATCGTCCGCCCCGAGCTAGCGCCCGCGCACAATCGTGGTTAGACACAGCGGCGCCAAAGGGCTTCAATCGCAGGGATGAAGCATGACTGATGCAATGGTGAAGCACGATTCATGCGGCCGCCACACCCTAAGGGGTATGGACCCGGCCGTTGAATTCGTGTATGGTCGGCCCGTCTAAACGTTGATCCCGGCGATTCCGGAAGACGTCCCCCGCAAACTCAAGGCTAGTGAGAAAAGGAAGAGGTGCTGCTTTAGATGGACAATAGGCTCGGTGCACTTGCGCTGAAACTCGATGAGGAAAACGACCAGGAAGAAACGCTGGCGGTTGACGCCTGCCTGGAAGGGCTGGAAGAAGACGACGAGCAAGAGGCGGTCGGCGATTACGACCTGCCGTCGCAGTTCTTCCGTAATGTCGGCGCGACGGCGATGCTGTCGCGAGATGATGAGCAGGCGATCGCCCGTGCCATTGTGCGGTCCCGCAACCGCATTCGGCGCATTCTGCGGCGCTTCCCGCGATTGACCACCGCGGCCCTGCCGCTGCACGGCCGCAGCGTTGTGCACCCCGCTGACGACTTCCGCGAACGCGAGACCGTCATGGTGTTGCAGTTCGCCCGCCAGCAGCTGCGTTCGCGCCGCCGTACCGATCTGCGCTTCGGCACGCGCATGCGTTTGCGCGAGTTCGTCACGGCGTTGGAAAGCGAGCTGAAGGAGTACCGCAAGCTGCGCGACCGCATGATCGAGGCCAACCTGCGGCTGGTGATCTCATTCGCCAAGCGCTATCGCCGTGCCGGCGTGTCGTTCCTCGACATGGTGCAAGAGGGGACACTCGGGCTCATCCGCGCGGTGGAGAAATACGATCCCGTCAAGGAAGTGAAGTTCGGCACCTACGCGGTGTGGTGGATCTGGCAGCAGATCGGCCGCGCCGGCGATGTCCACGGCGGCCTGATCCGCACCCCGGTGCACTGGAACCAGCTGCGGCGGAAGGTCGGACGCGAAACACAACGCCTCCAGACGGCGAACGACGGCGAGGTCGATCGGGAGGCGCTCGCTGAGGCGAGCGGTGTTGACCCCGACCGCCTCGAGACCATGACCCAGAACTTCCAATGCCTGTCGCTCGATTCACCGCTCGGAGCTGACGACGACCGCACCCTGGAGGAGTTGCTCGCCAGTGACAGCGACGACCCCGAGCGCGAGGCCGCAGCCGTCGATCTCAGCCAGCAACTGGAAGCTGCCCTGGCCCAGCTGCCGGCGCGTGAGGCCGACATCCTCCGCCTCCGCTTCGGCACCTCGGACAGTCAGTCGCTGACCTTGGAAGAGGTGGGCCGGCGGTACGGCGTCAGCCGCGAACGCATCCGCCAGCTGGAAGCGCGCGCCTTGAAGCAGCTCCTGCCGATCTGCGAAGGCCAGGGCCTGCGCGCCTACGTCGACTAACGAAAATGCCAGGGGGCCATTTGTCCCCCTGGCTATAACCCACCCGCGCTTGCTTCCGAAGCCCCACGCAGGTAGTAGTCCAGCGCCGCTGCGTGGCCTTCAGCCCGAGCCCGCGTCCTGAAAGGAGCCGCTGTCATGCGTACCCGTACCGTTCTCTCGCTTCTCTTCGCCGCCTCGCTGATCAACGCGGTTTCCGCGAACGCCGCTGGCCCCGAGCTGAAGACTGACGAAGACAAGACGCTCTACGCCCTCGGGCTCGCGCTTGGCCCGCAGCTCGCCCCGTTCAGCCTGTCTGCGGCGGAACTCGAATTCGTCAAGGCGGGCATGACCGACGCAGTCCTGGGCAAGGATAAGAAGGTCGAGTTGAAGGACTTCATGCCCAAGGTCCAACAACTCGCCCAGTCGCGGGCCGCCGCGACGGCGGCCCAGGAGAAGAAGGCTGGACAAGCGTTCCTCGATAAGGCCGCGGCGGAAAAGGGCGCGACCAAGACCGCATCGGGGCTCATCTACTCCGAGATCACGCCCGGGAAAGGTGAGCAACCCAAGGCCACCGACAAGGTCAAGGTCCACTACAAGGGTACGCTCACCGACGGCACGGTCTTCGACAGCTCCATTGAGCGCGGGCAGCCAGCGACCTTTCCACTCAACGGCGTCATCAAGTGCTGGACCGAAGGTGTCCAGATGATGAAGGTGGGGGGCAAGAGCAAGCTCGTCTGCCCTTCGGACATTGCCTACGGCGACCGCGGCTCACCACCGAAGATCAAACCCGGTGCAACGCTGGTTTTCGAGGTCGAGCTGCTGGAAATTGTAAAGCCGGAGACGCCTGCTCACTGAGTCGTCATCTCATTGGGCCATTGATCGACGATAGATCGGTGATTCAATGGCTCGATGAAGCTCGAGGTCCGTAACCGTCTTGCCGACGTCGATCCGGTTGCCTGGAACTCGCTCGTCGGCGACGGCTCGCCCTTCCTCGAGTGGGGGTGGCTCGCGTCGTTGGAGGAAGCCGGCTGCGTTGCCCCGTCTACAGGCTGGCTGCCACAACACCTGACGCTGTGGGACGGCGGGCAACTCGTCGGCGGTTGCCCGCTCTACATAAAGAGCCACAGTCAGGGGGAATTCGTCTTCGACCACGGCTGGGCCGAGGCGGCGGCGCGTGCGCGCATTGCGTACTACCCGAAGCTCCTCGTCGCCGTCCCGTTCACACCCGCAACCGGCGCGCGCTTTCTCGTCCGCCCGGACGTCGAACCAGGCAGCGCCGTGCGCATCTTGGGTAGCGCCCTCAAGGAGATCTGCAGCCAGAACGGCCTCTCGTCCGTACACGTCAACTTCTGCTTGCCGCACGAAGCGGCCGGCCTGGAGGCCCTCGGGTTCGTGCGCCGCACCGGCTACCAGTTCCAATGGATCAACCCAGGTTGGCAGAGCTTCGACGATTACCTGGCGGGCTTTCGCAGCAAGCGACGCGTGCAGATCAAGCGGGAAAGACGCGAACTGGCGGCCCAGGGCGTCGACATCACTGTGCACGCGGGCTCCGACATTCCAGACGAGCTGTTCGCTCCGATGTTTCGGCTTTACAAGTCGACCATCGACAAGCTCTACTGGGGCCGTCAATACCTCAACCAAGCGTTCTTCGAGCTGCTTGGCCAACACTGGAAGTCGCGGCTGTGCTTCTTCGTCGCCCGGCGCAAAGGCAAGGTGATCGCAGGCACCTTCACGGTACGGAAAGGGGACGTGCTGTACGGGCGGTACTGGGGGGCCTTCGACGAACTGCGCTACCTACACTTCAACGTCTGCTACTACGCCTCGATCGAATATTGCCTGCAACAAGGCATCACGCGATTCGAGCCCGGCGCCGGTGGCGAGTTCAAGCATCTGCGCGGCTTCGATGCCCGGTCGACGGAGAGCATGCATTACCTCGCCGACGCGCGTCTGGCGCGTGCGGTGCGCGACTACCTGGCCAAGGAGCGGCGCGCGGTGGCCGACGAGATCGAGTGGTTCGGTGAACGCAGTGCGCTGAAGCGTGAGGCACGGCCTCTCAGCCGTTAGGACGCTGTTGATGGCTACCGAGCAGTGAAGCCCCCGTACGCGAGGAAGTGCCGGTCGAAGGCAAGTGCTTCGTTGATGCGCCGCCGCTCCATCACCACGAAGCTCAACGCGTCGCAGAGCGAATACGACTTGTCCTCATGAGTACGAACCAAGGCGACGGCGCGCTTTTCGTCGCGCGCACTGACGCGGTGCACAACGCACAGTCCCTGTTCAATACGATCAAGGAACGTCTCACGCATCCTCGTGTTTAGCGTAGTAGATCTGTAAACGGGTGACCAATCCCACCCGCTCAGAGAATTTGGCCGTGCGCCAGTGAAGTCGCGGGCCGTCTCGTGGGAGACAGCCCGCGTGTTCACAATGGAATCACTTTACCTTTTCGATGTCCGGCAACTTCCAGCTCTTGTCGAAAATCGCCTTCTCCTGGGGGGGCGGTGACTGGTTCTTCCAGTCGCCGCCTTGGGGCCACCAGACGATGTCGTTGTAGGTCGCCTTGCCATCGCGAAAAGCGGCTTGCTTCACCGCGTCCTCGCCGACGAGTGGCAGGCCCCAGATGACGGCATCCACGGCGCGGCGTTCCACCGTGCAACGATTGAGTTCAGCGGAGGATCCTTCGCGTGCTCGGTCGATAGTGCCAGCGCGCTGACGAGCACGGCGGTCACGAGGTCTTGTGTGCGCCGGCTTTTCACTGCCGTCTCCCTTTAATTCCGTTTGATTGCCAGGCGATCCGAGCGCCATCGGGCGTCCAAATGTCGTCACGGCGCCTTTGCCGGCCCAATCTGCGGCGCGCGCACCGGTTTGGCCATGCCGTAGAAGATGGTCACGCCCTGGCCGCCGCAGCGGGTCGACAGCCCCTCGGGTGGGTTGCCGTAGCAGCTGTTGATGTCCTGCCAGTTGTCGATCACCCAGACGTTCCCGGCCGGATCGATCGCGAGATCGGTCTGCATCTGTAGGCCACCGCCCACGTACCCGTCAGGCGGCGAGATCTGATCGCCG
>DATKMS010000424.1:0-10475 GCA_035541735.1 Candidatus Margulisiibacteriota bacterium | reverse complement strand
CTACGCGGCGGCCGACTGCCCCGACGTCTATCCGACAACGTCTGAGTGCGGACGTTCTGGTTACACCCCCTTCTGCTTCGCCTTCGCAATCGCGGCATCCCAGCGCGTCTGGCATGCTGCGCACATGCATCAAACGCGGCGCGCCACGCTGCGGGCTCGCGAGTTGCGTCGTCACTATCCGCGGACCATCACGGCAGGGTTGGAGTCGCCGAATCCCGCCAGAGATCGTTCGAGCCGTTGGCTACGCGGCTGGACAGCTGGTGAGGGCGCTGTTCACAGCTTGGACGATCAGTGCGATGTCAACGCTGGCGCTGCCCGGGATGCCGTGGGGACAGGCGGACGCTTCAGCTGCTCCGAGAGCGATGTTCACCAGCATGATGACGTCGCTTACGGTGACCTCACCGTTGCCGTTGCAGTCGCCGACACAACCGCTCGCGCTGCCGACACCGTAGATGTAGAGCCCCGCAGCACTGCTGGTATACAGCGCACCATTGCCGCTGGCCAGCGCGTCGACATCGGCGGGCACCGGCATCTCGCTCGTGACCATGTTGTGCGGGTCGGCCGCGTTCACCACGATCACCTCCGGCTGCCCCCCGACCGGCCCCAGGTTGGGGAACGCATAGAGTCCCTCACCGATATTGACGGGCGGGGTCCCCATGCCCCGCGAGGCGCGGGACATGCTCTGCTGGGCGATGATCGATGGGTGGCGCGGGTCGGTGACGTCGAGTGCGGTGAGCACGATGTGTCCCGTGAGACCAAGATCGCTCTGACCGCTGTTCCAGCTGCCGGAACTCCCAACGGCGAGCGCCGCGTTGCCCTGGATGGAAAGGCCGGTCAGCTGCAAGGTCCCGGGAATGTCGAGGGTGCCGGCCACCGACATGGCCATCGGGTTGCTGACGTCGACGATGAGCAGCGTGCCGGTTCCGTCCACAACATCGGCTCCGGTCGAGGTCGTGCTGCCGATCAGCAGCGTCGTGCTGTTCGCGAATGTGCCGGTCCACACGTTGTGGTTGCCTCCCGTGGGAGGGCCCGTGGTGTTGAAGAGCACGTCGGCCAGGCTGGGCGAGCTCGCCGGACTGAGGTTCACGGACGTGAGATCGCCGTGCTGCGCGATGACATTCAACCCGGCGTCGTAATTGAACTGCAAGGTCGGGATGAAGGCGTAACTCCCGCCGATCAGCAATTGATGGGGGAAGACGTAGTTGATGGACGTGCTGCCGAGGAACTGGGGATTGGCGAGGTCGGCAACCGAGTAGATGTTCACCGGGAACGGGTCGCCGCTGCCGTATGTCACCAGCTCGCTGCCGTTGAGCGTGCAACCAGAGCCACCGCTGCCAAAACTCTTGCTCACCGACAGGTGCATCGGGTCGGTCACGTCGATGATGTTGATGGAGCCTGCGGCGCAGACGAAGGCGGTGGTGCCGCTGAGTCCGATGCCCTGCGCCCCGCCAGTGATGAAGATCTGCCCCTGCTGCGTCAGCGCCGGAACACCACCATCCGCGTATACCGGCGCCGCACCAGGGCACCACGTTGCGTCAGGCCCGGCACACCGCAGTGTACCCAGGCCGATGCTCCCGGCAGCGACGACAACCATCACGCGATACGTGTGTTCGGACCATACAACCTTGGAACGTTTCCCCATGAGCCTGCTCCTTGTGCGGCCAGCGCACGCGCGGTTTGTTGTCCTCGGCCTCCAGAGCGTGCACCGCAAAGGCGGCCCGTAGGGCTCTCTCAATCTGAGCGTCGTTCACGGCAATCGCCATCGAGGGGCATATCACAACGACCCCTCCGTGGCGACTATGGGGGCGGTTCAGCATGCCCCGGGGGCCGACGCGCCAATTCGGAGAAATCACCGGCGAGTATCGTCCAACTTGGCGATACGCACACCGTGCCCGGGTGGCTGGTCGGCGATCGACGTCTGAGCCGGCCTGCCCGCACCGTGATCGCCAGGGAGAAGGCGCGTGTCTTGGTCAGCGCCACTTCGGCGTGGGAGATCGCGACGAAGGTGCACCTGGGCAGCGAGCGGCTGGGGCTGAGGATAGCATCGATGCCATGAATGACGTCCTGCAGTTGACCATGTCGTTCGTCATGTGGTGCATCGGCACCAGCATATTCAGGACTCCGCACTTCCCGTCAGCACCAAATCATTGCGGTGGATCACCTCCGCGGTGAGCTTGTAGCCGAGGACCGCTTCGATGCCGGCGGAGTGCACGCCTTTGATCTTGTCCAGCTCGGCGGCGCTGTAGTTGACCAGGCCGCGGGCGAACTCGTGGCCGTGCGGATCAACGCAGCGCACGCAGTCGCCGGGGCCGAACTTGCCTTCGACGGCCGTGAGGCCTTTAGGCAATAGGCTGCGTCCCTTCTGCGTGACGGCGTCGAAGGCGCCCTGATCGACGACCACAGTGCCGCTCGGTTTGAGCGTGTAGGCGATCCAGTGCTTGCGCCGGCCGAGGCGATCCCCTTCGGGGAGGACCAGCGTGCCCACGGCTTGGGAGGTATCGAAGACAGCCGGCAACACGCCGGCGTGCAGACCGTCGGCAATGATGGCGGGGATGCCGGCCGCGGCAGCTTTTTTTGCCGCCGCCAACTTCGAGGCCATCCCGCCCGTGCCGAGCGGACCCCGGCCCGCCATCGCGTAGGCGCTCGCGCCGCGCCCGACGTCTTCGACGAGGCTCACGAGCTGAGCATCCGCGTTGGTGCGTGGATCCTTGGTGAACAGTCCGGCGACGTCGCTGAGCATCACGAGCACATCGGCTTCGACCAGCCCGGCGATGAGCGCCGACAGGTTATCGTTGTCGCCGAAGTTTCGCAGCTCGTCGGTGACCACCGTGTCGTTCTCGTTCGCCACCGGCACGACGCGCGCATCGAAGAGCGTCTCGATCGTGTGGCGGGCGTTGAGGTAGCGGCGCCGGTTCGCCAGGTCGTCGTGCGTGAGGAGGATCTGCGCCACCTGTGTGGAAAACGCGGCGAAGTACTCCTCGTACAACGCCATGAGATCGATCTGTCCTACGGCGGCCGCGGCTTGCCGCTCGGGGAGCGTCTTCGGCCGCCCCTTCATCCCTAGCCGTGCGCGACCGGCGGCCACGGCGCCGGAGCTGACGACGAGGAGCTCGATGCCCCGCCGGCGCAGCGCGCAGATCTCCCCGGCCAGCGACCGCAGGCGCGGCCGGTCGATGCCGGCGTCGGTCGAGAGAATGCTGCTGCCGATCTTGATGACGGCGCGGCGCACCCGCCGCAGCAGGCGTTGCTTGTGTGGCAGTTGCGCGTTCATGACTCCGCCGCGAGTGCTTCCTGCCGTTCGCTCTCACGGCGCAGCGCCCGCCAGCGGTGGCCCACTTCACGCATCAACCCCGCAACCCCTTCGCCGGTGACGGCGGAGATGCCCCGCAACTCGATACCACGTGCCGCCAGGCGTGCCCGCAGGTCCGGGAACCGCTCGCGTGCTTCGGCCAGATCCTGCTTGTTGGCGACAACGATTTGCGGCTTGGCGGCGAGGCTGGCGTCGAAGGCCTGCAGCTCATGATTGATGGTGTCGTAGTCGGCCATTGGGTCGCGGCCGCTCAGCCCGCTGGCGTCGATCAGGTGGATGAGCAGACTGGTGCGCGACAGGTGGCGCAGGAAGCGATGCCCGAGGCCGAGGCCGCGGTGTGCGCCTTCGATCAGTCCGGGTATATCGGCGAGCACGAAGCTGCCCTCGTCGTCGAAGCGCACGACGCCGAGGTGTGGCACCAGAGTCGTGAAGGGATAGTCGGCGATGCGCGGGCGCGCCGCGGACACCTTGCTGATCAAGGTCGACTTGCCGGCGTTTGGATAGCCGACCAAGCCGACGTCGGCCATGAGCTGCAGTTCCAGCTGCAGCCGCAGCTCCTCGCCGGGCGTGCCCGGCTGGGCGTAGCGCGGGGCCTGATTGGTGGGCGTGGCGAAGTGCATATTGCCGCGGCCACCGCGCCCGCCGTGCGCCACGATGGCGCGGTCGTGCGGCGTGCGCAGGTCGGCGATCAGCTCCCCGCTCGCGGCGTTACGCACGATCGTCCCCGGCGGTACGCGCACCACGCGGTCGGCGCCACGTTTGCCGTACTGCTCCTTGCCGCGGCCGTGCTCACCGCGCTCGGCCTTGAGCAACGGCTGGTACTTGAAGTCAAGCAGCGTGGTCAGGCCGGGATCGACCTCGAAGACGACGTCGCCGCCGTCGCCGCCGTCACCGCCGTTCGGCCCGCCGTGCGGCTTGTATTTCTCGCGCAAGAAGCTGACGCAGCCACGCCCGCCGTCGCCGGCGCGTACGTGCACCTCGGCTTCGTCGATGAATTTCATGACCGTCGCGGAGGGTAGCGATGACGCGCCGGAAAGAAAAGCGCCGACGGCGGCGCACCCATAGTGAGACTGCTTACCGGTCACTTGTTACTGATCACTGGTCACTTGGGCAAGTGATCGAGTAATCAGTGATCAGTAATCAACGGTCGGACTACGCCGGAAAAATGTGGACCTGCTTACGGTCCTTGCCGACACGCTCGTAGCGCACGATGCCGTCGATCTTGGCGAACAGGGTGAAGTCGCGGCCCATGCCGACGTTCTTTCCCGGATGGACGCGGGTACCAACCTGGCGCACCAGGATGTTGCCGGCCTTCGCCAGTTGGCCGGCGAAAACCTTCACGCCCCGGCGTTGCCCGTTGCTGTCGCGTCCGTTGCGCGTGCTGCCTTGCCCTTTTTTATGCGCCATGGGTCTCCGCTCCCGATTCGATCTGGGTCACGCGCACGGCGGTGAACTGCTGGCGGTGGCCTTGGTGGCGCCGGTAGTTCTTGCGCCGCTTCTTCTTGAACACCAGCACCTTCTTCGCCTTGCCCTGCTGCAGCACCTGCCCGGTGACGCGGACGCCCGACAGCAGCGGCGTACCGACGCGCACGCTCCCGCCATCCTCAGTCATCAAGACCTCGGTGAACTCGACCTCAGCTCCCGGCTCGCCAGCGAGCTTTTCCACCCGGATGACGTCGCCGGGGGCAACGCGATACTGCTTGCCACCGGTGCGAATGACTGCGTAGCTCATCTGTAATCTCCAGACTCGAAAGGAAGAATTCCCTAGGGCCTGCGGCCGGCGTCTTTTCTATGGCCCGCTCCCGTTGGTCGCTAGAGGCTTCCAAGTCCGACACGTTGCTAGAAGAACCGGTCACGCTTGTCAACCAAGCGGGGCGACGGTATGCAACTTCTCATGTCTCCGGTCGTCCTGACGCTCTACAGCCGCCCTGGGTGCCATCTGTGCGAGGAAATGAAGGAAACCGTGGCGCCCGTGGCGCGCCAGCTGGGATGTACGGTCACCCAGGTGGACATCTCCGGCGACCCGGAGCTCGAGAGGCGCTACGCCACCGAGATCCCGGTCCTCCTGATCAACGGCCGCAAGGCATTCAAGTACCGGCTGACCGAGCGGGAGCTGCGGAGGCGGCTGCGCGCCGAAGAGGGAGAGGGATGAGAAGGCCTTTCCCCTTCTCCAGCGCACATGCCCACGATAGCGATAGATGCAATGGGGGGTGACTTCGCGCCGGACGAAGTCGTCAAAGGCGTCGCGCAGGTGTCCCTGGAGACGGACATCCAGTGCACCCTGGTGGGCGACGAGGTCCGCCTCCAGGAAATCCTCAGCCAGACGACGTACAATCCGGAGAACATCAGCATCCAGCATGCCCGCGAGTTCATCGAGATGGCGGAGGACGCCAAGGTGGCCGTGCGTGCCAAGCGCCACGCCTCCGTTCTGGTTGGCGCCCGGCTCGTAGCGGAAGGCGACGCGGATGCGCTGGTGACCGCTGGCAACACCGGCGCCGCGGTGCTCGCCTGCGTGCAGCACTTCAAGCCGATTCACGGCGTGCGCAAAGCGGCGCTGGCCAGCGTGTATCCGCGGCAGACGGAGTATCCGGGTCAGGACGAGCTGGCGCTCCTCCTCGACGTCGGCGCGACGATCCGCTGCGAGGCGATGGAGTTGGTGCAGTTTGCCCTCATGGGAAGCGCCTACGCGCGGCGCATCTCGAAGGTGCCGAGCCCGCGCGTGGCCTTGCTCAACATGGGGACCGAGGAGACCAAGGGCGGCGACGTCTTGGTGCAGGCGCATCGCCAGCTCAAGGCCATTCCCGACATCAATTTCATCGGCAACATCGAGGGCAACGACCTCGCCAAGGGGAAGGCCGACGTCATCGTCTGCGAAGGCCTGCTCGGCAATGTTGTGCTCAAGATGCTTGAAGGATTGGCCGAGTTGGTCGTCGATCTTGCTGGCACGGCGGCGCGCGAAAACTGGCGGTGGAAGCTTGGCCTCATGATGCTGGCGAGCGGCTTTGGCCGCTTACGTGACCTCACGGACTATGCGGCCTACGGTGGCGCGCCGTTCCTCGGCTTCGAGCATCTGCTGATCAAGTCGCACGGCCGTTCGAACGCCCGTGCCATCAAGAATGCGGTCAAGGTCGCCGCCAAGGCCGTGCGTGACGGCGTCACGCGCGAGATCGCCACCGCTATCGGGCAGCTGTGATGGGCCTGCGACGGGTCAAACGCCTGAGCGCCGAGGCGCCTCGGGTGGTCATCTTCCGCTGGGACTTGGACAAGACGTATCTCAAGAGCGAGTTCGAGACGCTCCGTGAGTTGGTGCGCATCCCGTTCGAGAAGCCGGAAGACAAGATCGCCGTGCCCGGGGTGGTGCCGTTGATCCGCGGTCTGCGCGCCGTCGCCACGCAGGCGGGGCGCGACGCCCGCGTCTACTTCATCTCCGCCAGCCCGACGCAGATTGCCAAGGCCATCAAAGAAAAGCTGGCACTCGACGGCATCGAGTACGACGGCATCGTTTTCAAGAATCAGCTGCAGCATCTCGTGCGCGGCAAGTTCCGCAACTTGCGCGAGCAGGTCGGTTACAAGCTGACGGAGCTGTTGAAGAGCCGCGCCGACATGCCGCCCGAGTCGACCGAGGTGCTCTTCGGCGACGATTGGGAATCGGACCCGGTCATCTACTCGTTGTACGCCGACGTGCTGGCGAACCGGCTCGCGCCTGACGAACTCGACAATGTCCTGACGACAATTGGTGTCGACCCCCAGTTGATCGTCCAGGCCCATGAGCTGGCGGTCGCCGCGCACCACGCGGACGTAGTGACGCGAATCTACATCAATCTCGAACGCCGAACGCCCCCCGCCCACTTCCGTCTCTTAGGGGCGCGCTTGGTGCCGGCCTACAACTACTTCCAGACGGCGGTGTGTCTCTATCAAGATCAGCATCTGACGTTGCCGGCGGTGGCACAGGTGGCCGAACACCTGATTGGTACCTCCGGCTACACCCCGCAACGCCTCGCCAACTCGCTCGCCGACATTGTGCGGCGCGGTCATCTGACGCACGCCAGTGCCATTGCGGTGCGCGAGTATCTGCACGCCCGTGGCCTGCTGCAGCGGCGCCGCGTTGCCGGCGTGCGCCTGTCGGCGTGGCAGCGTTTTCTGCGCTGGCTGCGAGCCCAGCCGGCCCCACAACCCGCCGACCCGGCGACCATCAACTACCAGACGCTGGTTGCCGAGTGGCGCGGCACACGGTGATGGCGATGGACAGCCCCGACTGCATCGTCGTGTTGGTCACGGTGGCGTCGCGCGCGGAAGGCGAACGGATCGCCGCTGCCGTGGTAGCCGAGCAGTTGGCGGCGTGCGTGAACATCGTCGGTCCGATCGCATCGATCTATCGCTGGGACAATCAGGTGCAGCAGGACGAGGAATTCCTGCTCGTCATGAAGAGCCGTGCGGCACTGTTCGACGAGCTGGCGGCTCGCGCCACGGCGCTGCACTCGTATCAGACGCCCGAGGTCATCGCCCTGCCGATCGCCTTGGGATCGCAGGCCTATCTCGATTGGCTGCTTGCTGCGACCCGCACGCCGCGGCCTTGACGGCTTACATGCGTCGTAGATGTGGAGTCGGCGTGACGCCCTCGATGCGGAAGTCTTCTCCCGCCAGCGCCGCCGCCATGCGCTGCTGCCGCGTCGTCTTGCCGGAGATGTCGAAGTTCTTGATCTTGATGCGCAGGTTGTTGGCGCTGTCCGCATTCGCCAGCGCCTGCTCCTCGGAGATCAGGCCCTCGGTGTAGAGGGTGAAGAGCGCCTGATCGAAGGTCTGCCCGCCTTCCAGCGTGCTCTTCTCCATGGCTTCCTTGAGCGTGTCGACCTCGCCCCTTTTGATCAGATCTTTCGCCCACGGTGTGTCGATCAGGATCTCCATAGCGGCGACGCGCTTGCCATCGAGCCCGGGAATGAGGCGTTGGGAAATGATGGCGCGCAGGTTGAGCGACAGCTGCAGGAAGATCTCCGCGTGGCGCGCCACCGGGAAGAAGTTCATCACCCGTTCGATCGCCTGGTTGGCGTTGTTCGAATGCAATGTCGCCAGGCAGAGGTGGCCGGTTTCCGCGAAGGTGATTGCCGCCTCCATCGTCTCCAGGTCGCGCACCTCGCCGATGAGGATGACGTCCGGTGCCTGCCGCAGGGTATTGCGCAAGGCCTCGTTGAAGGAAACGGTGTCGAAGCCGACCTCGCGCTGATTGACGATGCACTGCTTGTGACTGTGCACGAACTCGATCGGATCTTCGACGGTCAAGATGTGGCCGTGTGTCGTCTCGTTGCGGAAATCGAGCATCGCCGCCTGGGTCGTCGACTTGCCGGACCCGGTGGCGCCGGTGACCAGGACCATGCCGCGGCGGCTCAAGGCGATGGTCTTCAAGATCGGCGGCAGCTGCAGTTCATCGAGTGTGGGAATCTGCATCTTGATCTGCCGAATCACCACGCTCACGGCGCCGCGCTGGCGGAAGAGATTGACGCGAAAGCGCCCGAGACGCTCCGAGGCGATCGCCAAATTCATCTCCAGCTTGTCGTCGAAAGCCGCACGCTGGCGCTCGCTCATCAGGGAGTTGGCGAGGATCTCCACCTCCTTCGGGAACAATTTGTCGGTACCCAAGGGTTGGGTGAAGCCTTCGATGCGCAACATTGGGGGACTGTCGACGGTGAGGTAGAGGTCGGAGGCGCCGCGCTGCACCATCTCTCCCAGAAGAGCCCGTATGTCCATGGGGTACGCTCCGCGCCTTTGGGTTATGCGCCGCGTCCGGCTGCGGGACGTTGGAAGCGGGGCTGGCCGCCTTTGGCGTCCGGCACCGCGGTCGCCGCACCAAAGAGGTTCGGGGTCAGCGTCCGCGACTGCGCTTCCTCGCGGGTGACCAAGCCCTTGTTCACCAGTTCGGTGAGAGCCATATCGAGCGTCTGCATGCCCACCGATTGGCCGGTTTGCATGCTCGAAGGGATCTGATGGATCTTGTTTTCCCGGATCAGGTTGCGCACCGCCGGCGTGCCGATGAGGATCTCCAAGGCGGCGATGCGTCCGCCCGCCCGCCGGCGGAGCAGCGTTTGTGTGACGACGGCTTGGATGGACTCGGCGAACATCGTCCGAATCTGCCCCTGTTGTGCCGCCGGGAAGACGTCGATGATGCGGTCGACGGTTTTCGGGGCGCTGGAGGTGTGCACCGTTCCGAACACCAGGTGTCCGGTCTCCGCGGCCGTCAGTGCCAGGGAGATGGTTTCCAGATCGCGCATCTCGCCAACCAGTATGACGTCAGGGTCTTCACGGAGCGCACCGCGCAACGCGTTGTTGAACGACGCC
Organism: Candidatus Margulisiibacteriota bacterium; assembly: GCA_035541735.1. Classification (GTDB taxonomy): domain Bacteria; phylum Desulfobacterota; class Binatia; order HRBIN30; family HRBIN30; genus DATKMS01. Next base: position 835 of record DATKMS010000424.1, on the reverse strand, counting down.
GTGTCGCGTCCCACCTCGCGCTGGTTGACCAGGCACTTCTTCGAGGCGTGCACGAACTCGATGGGATCCTCGATGGTCAGGATGTGCCCCTCGTAGGTCCCATTGATGTGGTCGATCATCGCTGCCAGGGTCGTTGATTTGCCCGAGCCGGTCGGACCGGTCACCAGAATGAGTCCCTTTTCCTTCTCGCACAGCTCCTTCATGATCGCGGGCAGACCCAGCTCCTCCAACGTCATGACCTGGGTTGGGATGGTTCGAAACACCGCTCCCTCACCGCGGCGGGTACGAAACACGTTCACGCGGAAGCGCGCGATGTTCCCCAGCTCGAATGAGAAGTCGACGTCGTTGGTTTCCTGAAACGTCTTGCGCACCGCGTCGCTCATGATGTCGAAGACCATGCCGTGCACCTCTTCGGCCGTGAGCGCCGGGTGCTCGATGCGCTTCATGTTGCCGTGGATACGCACCATCGGGGGTTCCCCCGAAGACAGGTGCACGTCGGATGCACCCTCCCGATGGGCAAACGTCAATAGCTGCGTGATGTCCATGCACACACCTCCCCCGCGGCGGCGAGGAAAGCAAGACGCACGCCACATGCGGATCGCGGACTCCGCCGTGCGCCGCTGCGAAGGGTGTCGTAGACAATTGGGGTCTGGTTGTTGGTCGGATGCCTCGTGTCACTTTGGTGACGGGCGCGTTAGGCTGACAAGCTAAGGAGCATGGTCTGCATCAGCAAATTGCTGAACGCATGATAGAGCGCCGGTACAGCGATCGTCCCCGTCCGGACGCGCAGCCAGCCGTAGAGCAAACCGGGGAAGAATACGATGAGACGGCCCGC
>DATKMS010000423.1:0-3977 GCA_035541735.1 Candidatus Margulisiibacteriota bacterium | reverse complement strand
TGCGTGTGTCTCCGGGGACGTCTGCGCCGACAACTCGTCGGAGAGCCGCAAGAGAACCTCATCGCTCGACTGGGCCAGCGAACAGTCAGACGGCTCCAGCAGCATCACCTCCTCCTCAACCCCGAGCGTATAGCGCTGATCGAGCCGGTCATTCCAACGCGCCCACCGGGGGCAGCTCCCACGCGGCCAATCGCCGTGGCCAACGACCAAGTCAAGACACGAGCGCTGATACGCCCCAGTTCCCAGCCTCACCACGTGCCCTGCCCGCTATGCCGCGGATCGGACGTAGCAACGCACTCTCTGCGGAAAGAACCACTGGTCCGAGTAACGGAAGACCCACAGACCCACATACCTACAAGCTCGCAGCTTCCGCTGTCGATATGTGACTATCGTGTGAACACGGCAGGCGCTCGCCTCGACACGCCACCGTCGGCGATGCTGGGCTCACGGCGGCCGTCGCGAGAGGCGTGATCGATGCCGTCCGTTCGGTCGTCAGTGCCCCTGCGTCATCGTTACCCGCCGATGATCGCTCTCCAGATCCCCGGTCAGACAGCCCGCCAGTCCAGGCTGCATCGCACTCCGCTTCGTCCACTCGGCACCTCCATCGCGCTGTGCGCGAGCGCGTACGCGGTCGGGGTCAACGAGCAAGAGCTCCTCCTCTTCAACCCCGAGCGAAAAAGTCGGCCGTCGCGCCGAAGCGCGTGGATGGCCGCGCCGGTCATTCGTCAGAGGGGAGCTGTCAAAGTACGGCGCGTCCATCGCGAGGACACGGTAGGGCACCCGTTCGGCGCGCGCGATGCCCGGTAGCCGCATTCCCGCATCGCAGCTATTTACGCGGCCCGGGGCAGCTGACGCACGCCGGCCGCTCCTGCCACCAATTCCTCGAACAGCGCCCGATGCGGCGGTCCGTCAACAAGCGTCTCGGCGTGCCACTGCACTGCAACGACGAACGGCCGCGTGGAATCCTCGATCGCCTCGATCGTCCCGTCCGGCGCGCGCGCGCAAACGCGCAGGCCGACGCCAAGGCGATCGACCGCCTGGTGGTGAAACGAGTTCACTCGAAGCCGCTTCGTTCCCAACACCTGCGCAAGCCGACTCCCGGGAAGAACGTCGACGAAATGCGTTGGGTGCCGGCCGTCTTCGCTTTGACGGTGGAGGACCATGTCGCCGACCACGTCGGGCAGGTGCTGATGCAGCGTGCCGCCGCACGCGACGTTGAGCGCTTGCGCGCCGCGGCAGATGCCGAGAATCGGCAACCTGAGGCGCAACGCCTCCCGGACGAGGGCGTACTCAAAGACGTCGAGCCCCGGCTCAGTCGCACCAAGTTCGGCGTGCGGCCGTGCATCGTAGGCCTCCGGCGCGAGATCCGGACCACCGGAGAGCAGCACCCCGTCCAAACGGGCGACGAGCGCCGGCACATGCTCTGGTGACAGCGGAGGCATCACGACAGGCACGCCGCCCGCGGCCTCGATCGCGCGCACGTACGTGACCCCAAGCGCCATCTCCGCGTGCGGCGGCTCGCCATGCCGGCGAAGCGTCGCGAGCTCACCAGGACGCAACTCCGAGGTCGTAACGCCAACCAGCGGCTTCATAAAGAAAAGAATCGACGCAATGCGCGGGAATCTGTATCGACCGATGGCCAACATCCGACACGTGCGACTGTCCACATGTCGGATCTGAGGCCGTCGAAGGACGGCAGCACCGCCGCATGTCGCGCATTGGAGCGGCGACCGAGTACGTCAGGGATCGGAGGACGCGTCCATCGGAACGCTGTCGCTGAGCATCAACCGCAACCAGGCCGTAACGGTCAGCTGACCGGCGTTCTCACCATCTGCTCGCCAAGAAGCTCAAGCACGGCGAGCACAAGACCAAGACCTTCATGCTCGGGGCCGGTACGCGGCTCGCTTGGCGCCGGGGTGGGAACACGCTCGTGGTGAAGCTCCCGCACTGTGCACTCAGCGGCCTGAAGAGCAAGGCCAGAGAATCGCTCGCGTTGACACTGATCGCCAATGAACGCAAACGGCACGGGCCGCGCGAGCGCGAACACCGCCAACATGAAGAGCGTGCCCTAGCCCCGCCGGGGAGCGAGGCGGACCGGCGGTCTGCGCCCACGCCCGCACCGACCGAGGCCACCATCCCTCAAACAACGCCGCGAAGCCACCGTTCGTCGCGCTCATCACGCCCGGCACACGCCGGCGGCTGCGCCGGGTCACACGGCCTGCGTGCCGGATCGGGAAGCGAGTGGCGGTCGACCGTCCACCGCTGCCGCGTGCCGCTCGGGGACCGGAGTCCGCCCACGACGGCCTTTGTGGACGCCACAGTCCTGCACCCGCCGCGCGGAGCACAAGTGCTTGCGCACCAGTTCGACCCTCCTGAGTTAGGGGTCTCCTCGCCAAAGCGCGAGGAGTTCTTCGGGCCGCTCGGTGCCAACGAGATCAAGACTTAGGGCCTGTACGAAAACAACGCAGCAAACGATGTCTACATGCGTCCTGAACCGCGGGCTCAGTGATCGTGTGGCGTGATGATGTAGTTCCATTCAGGATGGAACTCATGACCAGCGATGTTCACGGCTGTGAACTCGGTGTTTGTGACCTTGATCTTGTCGGGGCAGGTGTCCTTGTCGAGCCGGGCGTAGACCTCAAGCTCGGTGCTGTTCGTGGTGCCGGCGATGAGGTTGATGATCGTCTCGAGCGAGACCAGCGGCTTGCTGCGCCAGTTCATCGTGATGAACGAGCACAGGCGGTGCTCGATTTTGTTCCACTTCGAGGTGCCGGCCGGAAGTGGCAGACCTCGATCTCAAGCTCGGTCTCATCAGCGAGCTTCTGCAGCTCCAACTTCCACAGCCGCGTCCGGTTGCCGTTGGATCCGCCGCAGTCGGCGGTGATCGTCAGACGCGGCACGGCTGGGTAGCGCTCAGAGCCGAGGTGCTGCCACTAGCTGCGGATCGAGTTGACGGCGAACTGGGCGGTGTCGTGATCGATCCCGACGGGCGCGAGATACCGCAGCGCCACGTGGCGGTCGTTTGGATTCGGTCGTCGTCACGCATCGGTTCCATCCGTTGTTCGGGCAGCAGCTTGGCGTGCTGCGCGTGCGCCAGCACGCGTCCGGGCGGTTGTATGTGTGTGACGGCGGCGTGCTGGGGAGCGTCACGCTGCCCGAGGACGCGACCGATCGTGGTGCGGAGCCGGCTGAGCGGCCTCTGTGCTTCGAGGTTCTGGTCGAGCTGGTGGCTGTGGTTGCCGCGATCGCTGGCCGGGCTGGTCGGGAGGGCGAGCGATGATCGGCGCGGTGTCGTTGACGCTGAGCGCGCTGGACGCGCGGGTGCTGCGCGCGACCGACGCGCGCTACCAGCGCTCGCCCGAGAAGATCGGCGAGCTGGCCGGCTGCGCTGCCGATGTCGCGCTCTCGACGCTGCGCCGGCTGCGCAGGGCCGATCTCGTCGAGGACGACGGTGAGCGCCCGCAGCGGTGGCTGCGGACTCATCGCGGTGATGTGGTGCTGGAGCACCAGCCGTGAACGGACGGGAAGGAATGGTGAGCCTGTGCGCGAATCACATACAGGCTGATGACTTCCTCGCCGATCACGGAGTTGAGCGTCCGGCAGCTGGTGGCGCGCCGACGGCGGCTGTCTGCCGGATTGTCCGATGCGGAGCGGACGTTACGTGGCGTGCTGTTGTCCGAGGGCAGGCGCTGCTCGAGCGAGGGTTGCCGCTGCCGGCGCGGGGAACTGCACGGCCCGTACACGTATCTGGCGGTGTATGTGGACGGGCGCAGCCGCACGATCTACGTGCCCGCGGTCTCGCAGGAGGCGGCCGTGGCGCATGTCGAGCTCACCCAGCGCAACGACGCACTGCTGGCCGAGATCTCCCAGATCAACCTCGAGCTGCTCAAACGGCGGGCGCTGGAGTGATGCTCGGTGAGCGACAGCCTCGCGAACGTGGCGGGCGTGCTGGCGAACATGATCACGGCAGCGCTCGT
>DATKMS010000422.1:0-27830 GCA_035541735.1 Candidatus Margulisiibacteriota bacterium | reverse complement strand
GTGGTAGCACAAGCAGCCGCCAGCGTCCGTCGATGCCGCGCAGCTCGTGTTCACCGTGGTCGTCGAATTGTAACCCCGAGCCGACGACCAGGTCGCGAACGGTACCCGACACCAACACCTCGCCGGCAGCGGCGAGCGCGCATGCGCGCCCCGATGTGCACGGCGAGCCCGCTGACATCGGCGCCGCGCAGTTCGATCTCGCCGGTATGCAGGCCAGCACGGATTTCCAAGCGAAGCCCGCGCGCCGCGTCGACCAACGCCCGCGCGCACTGCCCAAGGAGCCCTGCTCGCGTGCAACCCACCGCGTCCATGACCGCGCGGATGTCGTCCATGCGATCCTCGGCACTGCCGCTGCCGACTTCGCGATCAGAGATGCCGCCGCCACGCCGGTCGAGCACGATGGTGCGCGCGAAGCGCGGGATGCGCCGGAGATACCCACCGTAGAACGGGCTCTGGGCGTTGTGGTCGATATTCGAGAACAGCCCCGGAATGATGACGACATCGATCGGGCCGTCTCCCAGCACCTGATAGGCGATCTCGAGCCCGTCGGCGGTCGTCGCATAGTGGACGGGCGGACGCGTCATGGGTGTTGGCCCGTCGATGCCCCGACCGCCGATTGCTGCGGCAGCTGCAGCAACGCCGCCGCGTTGCACCACAACCACTTTTCCATGACCGCTGGCTTGATCGGCAGCGCACGGAACTCCGTGAGCAGCTCCGCCTGGCTGCGGCCGATGAGGAAGGCGCCGCTGCCGTAGAGCACCTTGTCTTGGATCGTCGTCTGTCCATAGCGCAGCAGCGGCTCCCACCCAGCGCCGGGCGCGGTGAAGTACTTCGGCCGGTGGGCGGCCAGCTCGAGGTAGACGTTCGGGTGCTTCCACGCGAGCAAGCACGCCTCCAGTACCCACGGGTAGCCCGCGTGGCTGAGAATCAGCTTCAGCTCTGGAAAGTCACAGGCGACGACGTCGAAGTGACGTGGGTTGCCGAGGTCGCTCGGTCGGCACGTCGTCCAGTTGGCCGACGCGTGGATACTGACCGGGACACCCAGCTCGACGCATTTCTCGTAGAACGGATAGTAATGCCGGTCCTCTGCGGGGAGACCGATCATGAAGGGACGCAGGCTGAGCCCCTTGAAGCCGCGTTCGCGCACCCAGTGCTCGACGTCGCGCACGCCCGCGGCGCCGCGCATGATGTCGACGCCCGCGAACGGGATGTAGCGTTGTGGATAGCGCTCGGCCGTCGCCGCGATCGATTCGTTGGTGACGAACGCGGTGCCGCCGGTTGATGCTTCGTCGAAGCCGGTGATCAACGTCATCGAGACGTTGGCGTCATCCATTGCCGCAATGACTGCCGCGTCGTCGCGGGCCAAGCCGGCGGCGACTGTGCGGAACATCTCGAGCGTCGGGTTGCCCTTCCAGAAGACGCGCAGGTAGCCGAGCTGCGGTTCGGGGAAATGATCCTTGACGTGCTCCATGATCACGCGCGTCGGCACCATCGGTGCCCACATGTCGATGGCGGGAATGGTGTTCGGCATGCTGACCCTCCGAGTAGCAGCAGGGCTTGCCCTGCCAGAGCTTGTCTTGCCAGATCAGGACGCTGGCCGCAGGCCTACGGCACCTCCGGGTCCCACATCGGCGTCCAGTTCTCCAGGTACTGCGCACCGTCGGCGATGATGGTGGCGCCGTTGATGTAGTGTGCCGCCGGCGAGCACAGGAAGAGCACGATGGCTGCCACTTCGTCGGCGTCACCGAGACGGTGCGTCGGGATGTCCTTGATTTGCAGCTTCTCGTAGTCGCTCTGCTCGGCGTGGCTGTATTCCTCTTCTCGCAAGCCTTGCGTCGCCACACTCCCCGGCGCCAACGCGTTGATCGTCACGCCGTGCCGCGCCCAGTAGTAGGCCAGCGACTTGGTCAGGTTGACGACACCGGCCCGTGCCGCGCCCGAATGCGCAAAAGCCGGCGCGCCCCGGTCGAAAGAGTAGACATGCACGATGTTGACCACCGCACCGCAGCCGCGCGCCAGCATGTGCGGCCCGACGCGGCTGCACATGTTCCAGGTGCCGTTGAGGTTGAGATCGACAACGGCGCGCCAGCCGCGGTCGCTGATGTCGCTCGGCCGCGCCGGGAACTGGCCGCCGGCGTTGTTCACCAGGAAGTCGATGGCCCCGAAACGCTCGATCGCTTGTTGCACCAGCGCGTCGACCTCGTTGGTCTCACGGATGTTGGTTGGCACCGCCAGGCATTGCGCGCCGAGCGTGGTGATCTCCGCGGCCGTGGGCGTGAGGTTTTCGGGCTGGCGGCTGGCGATCACCACGTTGGCCCCGAAGCGTGCGAACGCCAACGCGATGGCTCGACCGATGCCGCGCCCGCCGCCGGTCACCAGCGCCGTGCGGCCGCGAAACAAAGCGGGCGCAAAGACGCCCAGGGGGTTTGAGTCTGTCGTCATGGCGGCGGAGTCTAGTGGGCAAGCGGGCTGTGCGTCAACGCAGGAGCACGCAGGCGCTGCGGCGTTGAGGCGAGGGGATGCGAGTCGCTCAGGGGGGCGCGGCGGCGAGTGTGCTCGCCACGAGGCGCCGGCGCAGCTCGTTGTCGCGGAGCGAAGCCGCGGCCTGTGCTGCGGCCGCGCGGGCGTGAGCGGCGTGCGTTGCCGCGGCGCTGTCACGCCCGCTGCGGCGCATGGCCTCTGCGAGCAGACGATGCGCCTCCCACACGCCGCGGCGGTAGCCAATGCGATCGGCAATCTGCAGCGCCTCACCCAGCGCCGCCGCGGCGTCGTCGCGCCGGTCGAGTGCGAGCAAGGCGACGGCGCGCAGGGTCTGCGCCCGGGCTTCGATCTTCGGCGCGTGATAGCCACGGGCGCCGTGCAGTTCGTCGTCGGCCGCGCCGAGCGCCTTTTCGGGTTCGCCGCGGGCAAGCTCGACCTCGCCGCGGGCGTGACGGACGTGCAGCGCGTAGCGCCAGCGCATCCACGGGTCATCGGAATGGGCGAGCCCTGCCTCGACCGGTTCGAGGTAGTCGAGCGCCTGCGCGAGGTCGCCGAGCACCAGATGATTGACGGCGAGGTTGACGTTGGCGTTGGCGAGGATCTCGGGATCGCCCAGCTCCCGCGCCACGAGCGCCGCCTGCTGGTTGTAGTCGCGCGCTCGTTCCACGCTGCCAATCTCCGAGAAGCACCAGCCGAGGGTGTTGAGCAAGCGGCTCTTCCAGGCGCGATCGCCGATGCGGTCACAGAGGTCGTACCCCTCCTCGAGCAGCGCGATGGCACTGCCGTAGTCGGCGGTGCAGCAACGCGCCTTTCCCAGAAACCACTGCGCGAAGATGATGATGTCCGGCAGCCGCAGCTTGCGCCCGAGCTCGATCGCCCGGGCCGCCTGCTCGACGGCAGCGTCGTATGCCCCGGTCCATTCCGCCCCCAGCGACAGCTGGAAGCGCGCGAACGCCTCGATGCGCTCGTACCCGTGCTGCGCGCAAATGGCCAGTACGGCGCGCTGTTCGCGCTCGCAGCCAGCGAAGTCGGCATCGTGGACAGCGCAGCGGAAGCCATGCACGACCCGCGCCATCGCCTCTCCCGCGGGCAGCTGATCGCGGCGCGCCAGTGCCAGGGCGTCGTCGGTACACCGGCGGGCGTCAGCGTACTGGTGCGCCCAGAAATGACTGAAGCCGGCCGTGGCGATCAGCACCGCCCGTGTGTCGCCGTCGCGGCACGCCGCGGCCGCTTCGTAGGCCGCGCCCGACGCCGCGTATTCGCTGAGGTAGAAGCACGCTTGCCCGATCCGTTCATGCAGACGCGCCCGCACCTCGTCCCCAGCTGCGACGCCCAGCCGTTCGACGATCTCCAATGCCTGCCGGCAGTGCTCGACCACCGCACGGTTCGCATGGGTTGCGGCCGCCTTCTCGGCGGAGCGCTCGTGGTACAACAACGCCCGCTGCCAGTCCTCGCCGCGGCTGAAGTGGTGTGCCAGTGTCTCGTAATGTTCGGCGAGGCGGTCCGCGTACAGCTCCTCGATGGCGCGTCCGATGGTCCGGTGCAGATGTTTGCGGCGCTCGAGCAGCACGCTCTCATAGGCGACGTCGTGCGTGAGTGCGTGCTTGAACATGTACGCCAGCTCGGGGTGCAGGGCCTTCTCGTAGATGAGCTCGAGGCTGCGCAGCTCCTCGACCTGCGCGCCGATCTGGTCGCCGGCTTCGGTGATGCGGGCGAGCAAGCGCAGGGCAAACTCACGGCCGATGACCGAGGCTACCTGGATGGCGCGCCGTGACTCTTCCGCCAGGCGATCGATGCGGGCGATGAGAACATCTTGCACCGTGTCCGGCACGACGATATCGCCGACCGGCAGCGCCAAGACCGCATGGCCGCTGGCGCACTGCAGCACGCCCTGCTCGACCAGCGACTTCACCAGCTCCTCGACGAAGAACGGGTTGCCTTCCGCCTTGTGAGCGACGAGCGTATGCAGCGCCGCCGGGATCTCGGGTGTCCCGAGGATCGCGCCAGTCATCGCGGCCATGTCGTTGTCCGACAACGGCGCCAGGGCCACACGCACGTGGTAGCTGCGGTCCGGAAACGGATGAGTGTACCCCGAGCGGTGGGAGAGCACGAGGAGGGCGCGCATCGCAGGGACGGCGTCGGCAACGAAGGTCAAGAACTCCTCTGACGCCGGGTCGATCCAGTGCAGGTCTTCGATCACCAGGACGAGCGGCTCGATCTCGGCGCTGCGCAGCGTCAGGGCACGTAACGCGCGGAAGAGCTCGCTGCGCCGGCTCGCCGAATCGAGGGCGCGCACCGTTTCATCCACCTCCAAGGAGAGCAACTGCTTGACGAACGGCAGGGTCCACGCGAAGTCGGCACCGAGGCGGCGCACCTCGCGCTCGATTTTGGCGGAGGCGCTGGTCTCGTCGTCGCGGTCGTCGATGCCGAGATAGCGCCGGAGGGAATCGATGATCGGCAGGAACGGCGTCGTGCTGCCGTACGACGCGCACCGCCCTTCGATCCACCGGTGCGGCGCGCCGGCGATGCGCTGGCGGAACTCGGCCAGCAGCCGCGACTTGCCGATGCCGGCGTCGCCGGCGATGAACACCACGTGCCCGCTGCCGCCGGCGGCACGCGCAAACGTGTCGCACAGCAGATCCAGCTCGCGCGCACGCCCAACGAAACACGCCGCTCCCGCTTCGCTGTGCGAATCGGCCGCCGGTAGCCGCGTCCGCTGGCGGCTCACGACGTGCGCGTGCACGCGATCGGCCTGCGCCGGACCCAGCTGGAGGGCGCGCTCGCGCAGCTCGAAACCTCGCGCAACGCGGCGACCGACTTGCGGCGAGAGCAGGACTTCGCCGCGCCCGGCGTGCCCGAGCAGTCGCTCCGGCAGTGACAGCGTATCGCCCACCGGGAAGAGGCGTGCCATCGGGGTGGCCGCCGTGGCGTCGATGCGCACTTCCCCGACGTGCACGGCAACCCGCAGATCGGGCCGCGGCGCATCGGCCTGGGCGGCAGCGCGCTGGATCGCCAACCCGGCCAAAACGGCGCGCTGCGGCAGTTGCTCGAGGGCGCGCGGGACGCCGAAGAGCGCCGTCTGCCGCGCCGGCGTACGCTCGATGAACACGCCGCCGAAGCCCTCGACGCGTGCGGCGATCGCTGCATCCCAGCGGGTCGCCGCCGTCCACGGGTCGAATCCGGTTGCCTCCGCCGCAGCCGGAAACGTGAGCGAGATGGCCAGCACCGCCACCGGCTTGTGCTCCCAAGTCACAATCGGTTGGGGCGCGAGGGTAGCACGCGCCGCTCGACGCGGGGCTGGCACCCCGGCAGCCGGCAGCTCAGCATCCGGCCGGGTGATTCCAAGGCGACGCATCCGATAGCGCAAGGCGTTGCGGCCGATGCCCAATAGCTGCGCCGTGCGCACGACGTTGCCGCCGGTGCGCGCCAGTGCCGCGCGGATGCGTGCGGCTTCCTCTTCCGCCGCGGCATCGTCCACATCGTCCGCGGCGCGCGCCGACTCGGCAGCGGCAGGTGCGACGACGGTGGCCCCTGCCAACGTCTGCAGGTCATCCCCGCCGATATCATCTTCGGGACTCAGCAACGTCGCGCGCTCCATCAGATGCCCGAGCTCACGCACGTTGCCTGGCCAGCGATACGAACGCAGCCAGGCGGGACCGCTGTCGGCGAGCCGCTTCGGAGCGAGACCGTGCGCCGTGCCGTACAATTGCAGCAGGTGCTCGGCGAGCAGCAAGACGTCATCGTCGCGGTCCCGTAGCGGCGGGATCGTGAGGATGAGCACGGCCAAGCGATGGTAGAGGTCGGCACGAAAGCCTCCGGAGCCCACCAGCGCCTTGAGGTCCTTCTGCGTGGCCGCGACCAACTTCACGTCGACGTCGCGCGGCGTCACCGCGCCCAGGCGGCGGACGCGCTTCTCCTCGATCGCTTTGAGCACCTTGCTCTGCACCGGAGCGGAGAGCGAATCGACCTCGTCAAGAAACAGGGTGCCGCTCGAGGCAGCTTCAAAGAGGCCGGGTTTGGCGCGCTTGGCGTCCGTAAAGGCACCAGCCTCGAAGCCGAATAGCTCCGCTTCGAGCATCGTTTCTGGGATCGCCGCACAATTGACGTCGATGAATGGTCCGCCGGCACGTGGGCCGCTGTCATGGATGACGCGTGCGACGAGCCCCTTTCCAGTGCCGGTCTCGCCTTGGAGGAGAACGGTGGGCACATGTGGATTGCCGGGCGCATCGAAGACGGCCAGCCGGCGGATCTGCTCGCGCAGCCCGGCAATCTCCCGCGATGCGCCAAGGATGTCGTCCACTGTGGCCATGGTCTTTTGATTCTTTAGACCACTTTTGGCCCAGGGGCCATCACCTGGTTCATGGTTCCACCTGAAATGCGACCAAATCATCCTCCGCCGAGTCTGGCACGCTTGATGCCTTGTGCAGGGACAAATCACTTTAGCAAGGAGGGTGAACGAATGGATCAATCCAGAGTCGAGGGTTTCGTACACAAGGCACTTGGCGATTTGGGCTCGGCGCTGACGGCGTCGCTGGTGGTCATCGGCGACAAGTTGGGGTTGTACCAAGCCATGGCCGATGCTGGTCCGCTGACACCGGCAGAACTGGCGGCGCGGACGGGCACAGTCGAACGGTGCGTACGCGAGTGGTTGGCGGCGCAGGCGGCGGCAGGATACGTCGACTATGACGCGACGACGCAGCGCTACACCTTGCCCGCCGAGCATGCGGTCGCGTTGGTGGACGAGAACAGCCCGGCGTGCGTGCTCGGTGGGTTCCAGGGAATGACGGCGGCGATGCGTGCCGAGCCCAAGGTTGCCGCAGCCTTTCGTACGGGCGCAGGGGTGGGGTGGCATGAGCACGACCCGCAGCTCTTTGAAGGCGTCGAGCGCTTCTTCCGTCCGGGATACAATGCCAACTTGGTCAACACGTGGATTCCGGCGCTCGAGGGGGTGGAGGCAAAGCTCACGGCGGGGGCACGGGTTGCCGACGTCGGCTGCGGACATGGTGCGTCGACGATCATCATGGCGAAGGCGTTTCCGCGCTCCATCTTCGTCGGTTTCGACTATCACCGCGCCTCGATCGAGCGGGCGCGCGAACGTGCCGCCGCGGCGGGGGTGAGTGAGCGCGTGCACTTCGAAGTCGCCAGCGCCAAGAACTACCCCGGTATATACGACCTGGTCGCTTGCTTCGACTGTCTACACGATATGGGCGACCCGGTGGGCGCGGCCACCCACGTGCGGCAGTCACTGAAAGCGGACGGCACGTGGCTGCTGGTGGAACCGCGCGCCGGCGACCACACCGAGGACAACCTCAACCCGGTCGGGCGGCTCTTCTATTCCGTATCGACGCTGGTGTGCACGCAGGCGTCGCTGGCCCAGGAGGTCGGGGCGGCGCTGGGTGCGCAGGCGGGTGAGGCGCGTCTGCGCGACGTCGTCACCTGCGCGGGGTTCACGCATTTCCGTCGCGCCACCGAGACGCCGTTCAACCTCGTCTTCGAGGCGCGCCCGTAGCGCGGTGCAGTCGCAGGCCTGATCAGTGCAGACGGAGGGACACGGCATGCCGTGTCCCTCCGCTATTGGTTGAGCTTCTTGGTAATCTCCTGCACCGCCGGATGAGTGGTGAGGTTGTTGATCTTCGGATTGGTGAGCAGGGCAGCTGTGTCTCCGGATTCGAGCGCCTTGCGGATCTCCGGATCGCTGAGGACGTCTTGAAACTCCGGGTCGGACTGTAGCTGGCGGATCTCGTCGACGACCTCCGGCCGCTCCTCGAGGCGCTTCTGCACCGCTGCGACAGGATTCTCGTTGTTCAGATTTTCGTTGTGCACCTGCGGTGCCGCCGAGACTCCCGCGTAGCCCTGCGCCGCGGCCGTCAGCGGGATAAGGGCAAGTGCCAGCGCTGCTGCCGTCAATGCTCGCGTCATGATCGCCTTTCCACGACGGCCTCTCCCTACCACGGAAGAGGCGCCGCTGCAGCCGGAAATTTGCTTCACCACCCGCCGGCTATCGCTATTGACCGGTAGCGGCGCAGCCGTGCAAGGCGGCGTGGACCGCCTGTAGCAACTCGTCGACCGTCACCTGTTGGTCGTGGCTCACGTCCAGACTCTGGCATGAGCTTACGTTGGCCTCGCCCATGGCGATGGCGACCCCGACCATGATCTCATCGATCGTAACCGTGCCACTGCCATCGCAGTCACCGATACAGCCGCTGCCTGGCGGGGTTGCGGTGGGCGTCGGCGTCGGTGCTTCGGTTGGGGCGTCGGTTGGTGTGGGCGGCGATGCAGCACTCACGAGAATTTGAAACGTTGTCGTCGCTGCCGCATCACCAAAGCTCGTGAAATCGAGGTTGACGCTGTTGCCGGCGCCGAACAGCGTTGCGGTGCCAGGTTGCGCCGGCGCTTGCCAGGTGAACTCCCACGCTGCCACCCCGTTGGTGTTGTTCTGCGGCGACGTGTGGGTGATCTCGCCTCCCAGGAGCTGCTCGCCCTGGCCGCTGACGGTTGCCAGCTTGCCCGCACTCGCGGCGACATCGAGCCCGGCAGCGACCTGGACCGACGGCGCCTGCGACTCGACCACAAAATGGAACGTCGCCACCGTCCCCACTGTCACCTGATCAGGACCTTGGAAGCTCACAGACGGTGCGACGCCGCCAGTGTGGCAGGTGGGCGTGCACGAGAAGCCCGCCTTTCCGGAATACCCGGTCTGGCCGGTTGGAAAAGCGGCTACGCGCGGCGCATACACTCCTACGAATCCGCAGATGGTGAGCGCGAGCCACGTACTCTGCGCATACCTGGGGCCAACGATTTGTGCTTGCAAAACTCTCCTCCGCTGTCGCCGGCTGCGACGGTCTGCAACTGCCGTCAATGTCTGGGGCGACGGCGCAGTTGAGTCAACACATTGGAGCGAAGGGGAATGGGTTAATCAAGGCCGTCGTTGGCGGCACGCGGCGCACTGGGATCGGCGGCCACCGGGACGGGATTCCTCCAGAGCAGAAACACGATGCCGCCTGTCAGGCCCGTCAGCAGCACCACGACACTCGACAGCAACCCCAAGGCGACGGCGGTCGCGCGGTCGACACCGATCTGGGACAGGAAGAACCAGTAGCCGCCCTCGCGAATACCGATGCCACTGAAGCTCACGGGAAGCATGCCGAGGATGTTCACCACGGGCACGAAGATGAAGAAGAAGGCCGCCGGAACCTTGATGCCCAGCGCCCACGCCAAGAAGACTTGCGAGCCAACCTGCATCGTGTGAAAGACACCCGCCACGGCGCTGGTTTCGCTCAGCAGACGGTAGTCGTGCCAGTATGCCGTCAGGTCACGCTCGACCAGGTGCCGCCAGCGATTCTCAGGCGCCAGGAAACGCACCATTAGCTTGGCGCCGAACAGCCACCCCAGCAACGTCGTCGGGGGAACGATCCAGGCACCCCAGTACAACGGTGGCGGCAAATGGTACCCCGGTTGCGCAAGGATGGCGAAGGCGGCGATCCATACCAGCACCACGAAGCCGAGGCCGCGATCGGCAAGGACGGTGGTGAACGCCAGCGCTTTGCGCTTCTGCCCGCCGGCAAGGAGCAGGGCGCGACCGATGTCGCCGGCGACCGTGCTCGGAGCGAACAGGTTCATGTACATGCCGGTGAAATACGCGCCGAAGAACTGGCTGAACGGTTCGCGGAAGCCGAGTGGACGAGCCAGCATGGCCCAGCGAATCGCACTCACCACCTGGCTGCCGATATAGACCAGCAGCGCGGTGATCACCCAGCCCGACTGCGCGCGGGCGACGGCACCGGCCAGTTGCGAGAGATCGGTCTCCTTGAGCAGGATGGCCAGCAGCACGAGGCTGAGTGCCACCTTGAGCAACGGGGACGACAGCCATCCCCGTGCGGATGCGGAGTCAGCAACCGCTGCCACGACTACCAGCCCACCGCCTCTCCGCCCTTGCGCGGATCCGCGGTTCCCTCGAACACGCCCGCGTCCCGGCGCACCACCTGGATGGCGCCCATCGCCGGTACCTCCTTCACCGCATGCCCAGAGCCCACCAACGCCTCACGGGTGGCAGTGGGAACGCCGGGCTCCACGACGAGCACCGGTGGCATCCACTGGTCATGGATGCGTGGTGCCGCCACTGCGGCCGTCGCGTCAAGATGGAAATCGAGGACGTTCAAGAGCACCTGGAGTGTACCGCTCAAGATCAGCGGGCCGCCCGAACCTCCCAAGGCCAGCACGGGGTGCGCGCCGTGCGTGACGATGACCGGCGCCATGCTACTGAGCGGTCGCTTGTGGGGCGCAATCGCATTGGCGGCGGCGCCCACCAGACCGTAGACGTTCGGCACGCCGGGCTGGGCGGCAAAGTCGTCCATCTCATTGTTCAACACAATTCCGGTGCCCTCTGCAACCACCATCGAGCCGAAGCCCGTGTTGATGGTCGTCGTGCAGGCGACCGCGTTGCCGTCCGCGTCCATCACCGACAGATGCGAGGTGCCGTGGTCGCTTGCGGGTGCCGCCGCCAAGGCGGAGCTGCCATAGGCGTTGGGCTCCAGGGTCCGGCTCGCATCGATACGCTGGCGCAGCGCCGCCGTGTTCTGCGGGTTCAGCAGCTTTTGTGGTGGCTCGCCTCCGGCGTCGGGGTCACCGAAGTGTTGGGCGCGGTCAGCGAAGGCATGCTTCATCGCCTCCGCCAGCAGGTGCAGGTACGCCGGTGAGTCATGCCCCAGCGCTCGCAGGTCGTCGCCCCGCAGAATGCCGAGGACCTCGAGCACCACGCCAGCCGAACTCGGTGGAGGCATGGCGTACACCGTGTTGCCGTCGTAGGCCGCCTGCAGCGGAGTGCGCCAAGTCGGGTGGTAGCTCGCCAAGTCGGCTTCCGTCAGCACCCCTCCGGCGGCCCGATCGCTCCGTACGATGCGTGCAGCAATCTCGCCGTCGTAGAAGGCGTGCGCACCGCCGCCGGCGATCCGCTGCAGCGTCCCTGCCAGCTCCGGTTGGCGCACGATTTCACCGGGCAGCAACGGCGTACCGTCAGGATGCAGAAAGATGTGTGCCAGGGCGGGCGCGGCGCGCAGGCCGGCTAGGTTTTGCGTGACTTCCTTGGCGAGGTGTTGGCCGACCGGAAAGCCGTCTCGCGCCAGCTGGATCGCGGGCTGCATCACCGTTGCCAGCGGCAGCTGGCCATAGCGACGCAGTGCGGTGGTCAAGCCGGCCACCTCGCCGGGAACCGCAACCGCAAGACCCCCACGGAGACTCAGGTCGGGCACCACCTTGCCGTCGCGCACGAACATGTCGCGCGTCGCGGCGGCCGGAGCAACCTCACGGTAGTCCAGCGCCACGGCGCGGTGCGCGCGTTTCATGTAGATCAGCATGAAGCCGCCGCCGCCGATGCCGCAGGAGGACGGATTGACCACGCACACGGCGAACGCCGTCGCCACCGCTGCGTCGACCGCGTTGCCACCGCGCTTGAGCATGTCGACGCCGGCGTGCGATGCGAGCACGTGCTCCGAGGCGACCATACCGTGTGGCGCCCACGCCGCCGTGGCGGGGCGGGCGGCAGGCGCCAGCACAGTCGCGAGCAGCAGCAAACGGATTCCGTTTCGGTCTGCGTCCATTGGGCGGGCAGGCGCCTGCGGTTTTGTAGACGGAGGGACCGCCAGACGCAAGACAAGGACCACGGAAAAGCGGCGTGGAACGCGCACTGGGCTTGGTGTATGGTGCCGCGCGTGCGTCGGCAGATTACGCGGATCTTCGCTACCAGCGCCGCGGTCAAGCGGCGGTTCCTGCGCGAGAACCTCGAGACACTGGTCGAGGTCATCGAGCGTATTGCTGCCGCCCTGCGCGCCGGCCACAAGCTGCTGCTGTTCGGCAACGGCGGCAGCGCCGCAGACGCCCAACACATCGCGGCGGAGTTTGTCGGCCGCTTCAAGATCGAGCGCACGCCGCTGGCGGCGCTCGCCCTGACAACCGACACCTCGGCGCTGACCGCAATCGGCAACGACTACGGGTACGCCGACGTCTTCGCCCGGCAGGTGCGCGCGCTCGGAGGCGCCGGCGATGTCGCGCTCGCCATCTCGACCAGCGGCAACTCCGCCAACGTGCTGCGTGCGGTCGCGGCGTGCCGCCGGCTGGGCATCCAGACGGTTGCGCTCACCGGTGGCACCGGTGGAAAGCTGGCTGATGCGGCCGACTGGGTGCTGCGCGTCAGCGGCAGCACCGAAAGCGCACGCATCCAGGAAACCCATATTTTGGTCGGGCACGTCATCTGCGAACTGGTGGATGAACGGCTCTTTGCGGCGCGGGGGCCAGACACGGGAGCGCGCCAGTGAAATCGAAGCGCCCGCGATCCACGCACCTGACGCCACTCGATCTGACGAAGGTGCACACCTATCCGTTGCGCGTCCGGCGCAGCATTGTGAAGGCGCCCCTGCTGGCTGCGCCGCCGCGGCCAGACATGCGGGTCGGCGACTTCCTGCGTGGTTTGCCGGACATCCTGGCGGCGCGCGACTTCCGCACCGTCGCCTGGGAGATTGCGGCCCGCCACCGCGCCGGCAAGCGTGTCGTGCTGGGGATGGGCGCGCATCCGATCAAGGTCGGGCTGAGCCCGCTGATCATCGACCTCATGGAACGCGGCATCCTCTCGGCTGTAGCGATGAATGGCGCCGCCATCATCCACGATTTCGAGCTGGCGTACGCCGGCGAGACTTCGGAAGACGTCGCGGCCAACCTCGCCGACGGGCGTTTCGGCATGGCCGAAGATACCGGGCGCTTCTTGAACGAAGCGATCACCGACGCGCGTGACGACGAGGGCCTCGGCGCTGCCGTCGGCAACGCCATCCGGCGGGCACGCCTGCCGCACGCGCGCTCGAGCATCCTGGCGGCGGGTGCGCGGCTGCACCTGCCGGTAACGGTGCACGTCGCCGTCGGCACCGACATCATACATATGCATCCGAGCGCCGACGGCGCCGCCATCGGCGCGGCGAGCTTACGCGACTTCCGCACCCTGGCTGCGGTTGTCGGTGGATTGCACGGTGGCGTGTTCATCAACCTCGGCTCCGCCGTGCTCCTTCCCGAAGTCTTCGTCAAAGCCCTCAACCTGGCGCGCAACGTTGGTAAGCGGGTCGATAAGCTGCTCACCGTCGACATGGATTTCATTCGCCATTATCGCCCGCAGATGAACGTTGTGCAGCGCCCCACTGCGGGACGCGGGCGTGGCTATCACTTCACCGGCCACCACGAGATCATGTTCCCGTTGCTGTGCGCGGCGGTGCTGGATTACCTGCGCCAGTAGGAGCCGCGGTCGGCGACATTTCTATGGCCTCTCCGGCCGCCGCATTCGCGCTGAACGCCGCGGCGGTGAGTCACGGCAAGCGTAACGCGATCGGACTCTCGGCGCTGAGCACTTCCTGCAACTCGATGACGTTGCCGTCCGGGTCCCGGCCATAGGTGGTGCGCACGTCCATGCCGATCGCTTGCGGTGGGCAGTGGAACGCCATGCCCGCGGCCTGCAGCCGCGCATACTCTGCGTCCAAATCAGTCACGTCGAGACAGATGTGAGTAATACCGTGGTCCGCCACCGGACGCTGTGGATCCCCGGGCTTGGGTGGCGGTGACTCGTATTGGAACAGCTCGATCAGCGCGTTGCCGGCCTGCAGCATCACCGCACGCGCCGCCGAGTTGTGCAGCCCGGTGATCCGGTCCGCGACCTCCGTGCCCGCGGGCCAACCGAAGTCAAAGACCACGCGCAGGCCGAGCAAGTCCCGGTAGAAAGCGAGGGCACGCTCAATGTTCGGGGTCGAAATGGCAGTGTGATGGATGCCGCGAATCATGGGGCCTCCTTCGAACGAGCGCTGTTCGGTTTCTCTTTAGCCGAGTCGCAAGGCCTAACGAAAGCCATCGGCGCCACCGCCGCCGCTTTTGCGGGTCTCACCGCCGGCGGAAGCCGCCGAATCCCATGGCACCGACGCTGTTGGCGCGAAATGCCCGCATCTGGTCCGTGGCCATCCGCCGTCCCAGCCAATCGCCTTCGAGGCCAGCCATGCCGCCGCGCCGCCACGCACCGCCGACGTTTCCTTCCCAGCCGCGTTCACCACGCCGGTAGACCCACCCGTCACGTCCCGCGTAGAGGTCGTTTCTCCAGCCACCGAGTGCCGCGTCGGCCACCCGCGCCGAATCCGCAGCGCGCGCCGCCGCACCCCAGCGGCCGTAGAGGTCCGCCACTCCGAAGTTCCGGAAACGCCAATCGAGCCCCTCGGCCCAGCGGCCCCCCAGCGGCCCCCACCACGGTCCAAAATACACGTCGTCGCCGAACCCGAAGCCGTACCCCGCAAGCGGATCCCACACCAAGTCAGCACCCAGCCCGTACGTGGCCGGCGCCCCGATCCAGTACGAGCCCACCCAGGGCTCATAAACCCAGCCCGTACCGTACACGACGACGCCGTCAGGGGAAGCGAACGCGCCGAAGTAGCCGGGGGTGTACCCGACGTACACTTCATCTGCTGTAGAACCGTAGATGTTGACAAACGTGGTGTAGTACAGTGGCGAGCTGGGCGGGATCGTGTAGATCTCACGCGGCACGGAGGTTGCCGCCACCCAATTGCCGCGCGCCGAGCTCGCCGTGAACCACACACCGTGGTCGACGGCGTAGTACGGATCGCCGCGATACTCGATGATCGGACTCGTCGAGTTTGCCGCGTAACGCAGTGCGGTGCCGGCGATCGGCTTGAACTTCGGCTCGCCATCAAATGTGGGGGAGAACGTGGCTTGGCTGCGGCTCACGGTCGCAGTCTGTGGGACGATGTTGTCGACCAACGCCTGCCGCGCTTGCGGCGTTCCCGCCACCGACGCGAGCACGGTACTGGCAAGGCTGTCGGCGGGAATCTGCGCGAAATCGGCGGGCAGCGCATTCGCTGCCACGAACGTCCATGGCCCGTCGGTTGATTTTGCGCGGAACCACCGGCCGGCCACGAGCACATAGTAGTCCTGGGTCGGGCTATAGATGAAGATGGCGTCGTTGGTGTTCTGCACCTGCTGCAGCTGCGTCCCATCAATTGGCGCCAGCATCTGCGGCCCCGGCGCTTGGATGAGCTCGGCGGGCACCGTGCTCGTGTAGACGGTGGGGAACGCACCCCAGTCGACCGCCATGCGTGCATTCGAGCCAGCCTGGTCGAGCAAGTTGACCTGCTTGCTGGCGACGGCGGCCTGCTTGGCGGCGTCGAGGCCGTCGGGAAGATCTTGTGGCGCCGACCACGGCCCGTCGATGCTTCCCGCCTCCAGCCACTGGTCGACGAGGTAGAGATAGTACTTGTTCTTCCCCTGGTCGAACAGCAGCAGGGCTCGCGTGTTGACCACGCGCGACAAGTGCGATCCCACCACCAGCCGCAGGACCGGCTTTCCGTCGATCAGCACGAGCATCGCCTTGGTCGTACTGTAGATGATTCGTGGCGGATCGTTCTTGAGAGTTGTCTTGCGACTCTTCTCGATCGCACGCGTCGCCGCGAGATTGGCTTGTAGCCGCTCGAGGCCGATGGTCCGTGTGCCCGCCGGTATGTTCTGTCGCATGAGGGCGAGATAGTCGGGGCCGCCGCTCGCGGCGGGGAAGTTCGCCTTGGTGATGTTCAGGCCCTGGAGGTTGACGACTCGGTTCTGGCGGTCCACCTGGGTGCGCGCCGAAATCCAGATGACCCCGTACGTCGGCTCGGCGGCGTCCGGTGTCTGCACCGAGACCGCTGCGCGGGCCTGGAGTTTCTTCTGATCCCACGACTCGACTTGCGGTGCGTAGAGGTAGATTAGGGTCCCGTCGCTGGTAGTGAACTGCCGCGGCCAGCCCTGGTCTTGCGGGCTCACGGGCTGGCCACCCGAACCCGCGGCGCCTGGCGCGCCGTACGCGCCACCGTTGGGTGGCTGGCTGCCATCGTCGGGGGGCGTTTGGCCGTCGTCAGCGTTTTGGTCGGCCTCTTGTTGCAGGTAGGGATCTGCGAGGGCGGGCGAAGGAGAGATGAATGCCACCCTGGCCGTCAAGAAACAGACCACTGCCACAAGGATGAGGTGAGCAGATCGGAGCGGGCAGTGCGACATCGTTCACCGTGGAAACAGGAACTGCACCTGCGCGCGCAGGTGCCAGTCCGACATGACGTTGTGCATCTGCTTTTCCTTCTGCCCGAATTTCGCCCGGGCCAACATGCTACTGCCATAACCATTCGAAACAAGCACCTCCAACGTTCGTTCTGCCTTTGCCTCGCGATCATGACGCTGCCGTACTCATAGCGGGCGCGGTTTACTCCCCGAAACACGTGTGCTAGCAGTCCTCCCAGCCCTCTGTGTTCCAGGAGCTGGCATGTCCGGTCATTCCAAGTGGAGTTCCATCAAGCACAAGAAGGCGGCGAAGGACGCCAAGCGCGGTAAGCTGTTCACCAAGCTGATCAAGGAGCTCACCGTGGCGGCACGCCTCGGGGGCGGCGACATCAACGCCAATCCGCGCCTGCGCACCGCGGTGACGACGGCGCGCGCCAACAGCATGCCCAACGACAACATCGAGCGCGCCATCAAGAAGGGAACGGGCGAGCTGGAAGGGGTGCACTACGAGGAGGTCCACTACGAAGGCTACGCGCCCGGCGGCGCCGCCATCATGGCCAGCGTGCTCACCGACAATCGCAATCGCACGGTCTCCGACCTGCGCCGCATCTTCGAGAAACACGGCGGTCACATGGGCGCGGCCGGATGCGTGGCGTGGATGTTCAGCAAGCGCGGCCTGCTCACCGTCGAGCACGGGAAGGTCGACGAGGACCGCTTGATGGAGGTCGCGCTCGAAGCCGGCGCCGACGACGTCAAGGATGCCGGCGACATCTTCGAGGTCGACAGCACGCCGGAGAACTTCGACGCCGTGAAGACGGCGCTGCAGAACGCCGGCATCGAAACCGCCAGCGCCGAGGTCACGATGGTACCGCAGAACACCGTGAGCGTCACCGGGAAGGACGCGGCGCAGACCATGAAGCTGCTGGAAGAACTGGACGACCACGACGACGTGCAGAGTGTGGCCTCCAACGTCGACATTCCACCAGAGGAGATGGAGCGCCTGAGTGCGGCGTGAGCGTTTGGAGCGACCAAGAATGGAAACCCGGAAACGGAAAACCGGAAATGTAAAGCCGGTAAACTGGGCGAGCCTGTAGCTTGCCGGTTTCCTGTTTTCCATTTCCGGTTTCCGGTTTCACATTGGGTGGAGGGACGTGGCGGATGCGGGTGCTGGGGGTGGATCCTGGGACGGTAGCGACCGGCTGGGGCGTGATTGATCATTCCGAGCAGCGGCTGCGATACGTGGCGGGTGGCGTCATTCGCTCGCGTGGCGCACTGCCGCAACGCTTGATGCGCGTGTACGAGGAAGCACAGCGTATCCTTGCGGCATTCGCACCTGCCTGCGTGAGCCTCGAAAAGACATTCGTTGGCGAGAACGTGCAGAGCGCCTTCCGCCTGGGTGAAGCGCGCGGTGCGATTCTCGTCGCCAGCGCGCAAGCTGGAGTCCCGGTGTGCGAATACAGTCCCGCTGAGATAAAGGTTGCAGTGGCCGGCAACGGCCGCGCCGTCAAAGAGCAGATGCAAATCATGGTGGCACGCCTGCTGTCGCTGAACGCGGCGCCCGCCGGCGACGAGGCGGATGCGCTCGGTGCAGCCATCTGTCACCTTCACACCCAGCGCTTTGCGGCCCGTGTTGCAGCATCGGAGGGGTTCAGGCCTCTGCGTCTCTTCTCCGGCAGCACACGTCGCTCGTCGCCGAGGCGTAGGGGCACAGCGCGCTGTGCCCCTACGACATAACCACCAACGGTTCAGAATGATCGCCCAGCTCGCCGGCTCGCTCGCCTACAAGTCGCCCGAGCAACTCGTGGTCGACGTCCAGGGCGTCGGCTACCGGGTGTTGGTGTCGCTCAACTCGTTCTATCGGCTGCCGGAGCTCGGCGATCCGGTACGTCTGCTGATCCACACGCATGTGCGTGAGGACGCGCTGCAGCTCTACGGTTTCATCGATCGCCAAGAAAAGGATCTGTTCCTCTTGCTCAACAGCGTGTCCGGCATCGGCCCACGGCTCGCCCTCAACATCCTCTCCGGTACGCCAACCACCGAGCTGCTCGACGCCCTCGAAGCCGGCGATCTCGTGCGGCTGGTTGCCATCCCGGGCGTCGGCAAGAAGACGGCCGAACGGCTCGTGCTCGAGCTGCGCGACAAGATCAAGTTGATCAAGGGAGCACGCGATGCGGGCGACGCGCGGCAGGCCACTGGACTGGAGTCGGAAGCGGTGTCGGCGCTGGTGAACTTGGGGTATCGGCAGAACGAGGCGGAGCGGGCCGTCAAGGCGGCGCGGGCCGCGGGGGCGAGTGACCTCGAGGCGGTCATTCGCACGGCGCTCAAGCGGGTGACGGGATGACACTGCACGACGACCGACTGGTCGGCCGTGGCCCGGCCGACGACGACCTCGTCCTCGACACCACCCTGCGCCCGCCCTCGCTCGGCGAGTACATCGGCCAGGAAAGCGTGAAGGCCAATCTGCGCGTCGCCATCGACGCCGCCAAGGGCCGCGGCGAGAGCCTCGATCACCTGCTGCTCTACGGGCCACCAGGGCTCGGCAAGACGTCGCTCGCGCACATCATCGCACGGGAGATGGGCGTCAACATCCGCTCCACCGCCGGCCCGGTGATTGAACGGCCGGGCGATCTCGCCGCCATCCTCACCAATCTCGAGGCCGGCGACGTACTGTTCATCGACGAGATCCACCGCCTCAGCCGCGTCGTCGAGGAGATTCTGTATCCGGCGATGGAGGACTATCAAATCGACGTGATCATCGGCCAGGGCCCGTCGGCACGTTCGATCAAGCTCGATCTGAAGCGCTTCACGCTCATCGGCGCGACCACCCGCGCCGGTCTGCTCACCTCGCCGTTGCGCGATCGGTTCGGCGCCAGCTTCCGGTTGGACTTTTACGGCCCCGAGGAGCTGGCCACGATCGTGCGGCGCTCGGCGCGCATCCTCGACGTGCCGATCGACGACTCCGGTGCGCTGGAGATCGCCCGGCGGGCGCGCGGCACACCGCGCATCGCCAACCGCCTGCTGCGCCGCGTGCGCGATTTCGCCCAGGTGCGCGCGCAAGGTGTCATCTCGCAGGAGGTCGCCGATAGGGCGCTCGCCCTGCTCGAGGTCGATCAACGTGGCTTCGATAAGATGGACCGGGCCATCCTGCTCACGATCATCGACAAGTTCAGCGGTGGGCCGGTGGGTGTCGAGACGCTGGCGGCGGCGGTCGGCGAAGAACGCGATACGATCGAGGACGTCTACGAACCGTTCCTCATCCAGGAGGGCTACCTCAGCCGCACCCCGAAGGGCCGCATGGCAACGCCGCTGGCGTTCTCGCACTTCGGCAAAGCGCCGCGCGCGCAATCGGTGCAGGGAAAACTGTTCGGCAGATAGAGACAGTCCCGCGTCTCTGGTTGATGGTACTGATAACTGATCACTTGATCACTGATCACAGGGTCTCGGGCTACTAGTTCGTGGTTGGTCGAACATGGGCGATCTCGGAAAGCTCCTCATCCTGTTTGGCATCGTCTCGATCGTCGTCGGCGCGCTGCTGACGTTTGCCGGTAAGCTCCCGTGGCTGGGCAAGCTCCCGGGTGACATCTACTACAAGGGCGAACACGTCACCTTCTACTTTCCGCTGGCGACGTGCGTCGTCATCAGCATTGTGCTGAGCTTGCTGTTCTACCTGTTTCGGCGGTGAGCAGGGCTGCGAGGTGGGAGTTCATGAACGTCGACGGAATCTGCGATCCACGATTTTCGCCGGTGCGCGACGCGTTCCGCGAGAACTTCGCGAGCCGCGGCGAGCTCGGCGCAGCCGTGGCGGTGAGCATCGACGGCAGGATCGTGGTCGACCTATGGGGTGGCGTTGCCGACAAGGTCAGTGGGCGTCCCTGGACGCGCGACACGACGGTGGTCGTGTTCTCGTGCACGAAGGGCGCGACAGCGCTGTGCGCCCACGTGCTGGCAGCGCGCGGCCAATTGGACCTCGATGCCCCGGCAGCGCGCTACTGGCCGGAGTTTGCTGCCGCGGGCAAAGAGACCATTCCAGTACGCATGCTGCTCAATCACCAGTCCGGCCTGGCCGCCATCGACCAACCGCTGCCGGCGCACGCGCTGTACGACTGGGACACGATGGCCACGGCGGTGGCCGCGCAAGCGGCGCAGTGGGAGCCTGGCATCGCACACGGCTACCACGCGGTGACGTTTGGGTGGCTCGTCGGTGAAGTGGTGCGGCGCATCAGCGGCCGCTCGCTCGGTGGCTTCTTCCGCGACGCCGTCGCCGGGCCGCTCGGCCTCGACTTCTGGATCGGCCTGCCCGAAGCGCTCGAAGCACGGGTGGCACCGATTCGCATGGCGCCGCTCACCGGCGAGACGACGCCGCTGATGCGCGCGCTGGCGGACCGCGGCTCGTTGATCTCCAAGGCATTCATGAACCCTCCGGGCCTGATGACCGCACGCCAGGTGAATGCGCGCGTGTTGCATGCCGCCGAGGTGCCCGCTGCCAACGGCATCGCCACTGCACGCGCGCTTGCCGGCATGTATGCGCCGCTGGCCTGCGGAGGCCGTTCCGGCAGCGTCGAGCTGGTGGATCGCGACACGCTGCACGCAATGGCAATGGTGCAATCAGAAGGTAACGATCGCATCTTGTTGATTCCCACGCGCTTCGCTTCGGGTTTCATGAAGAGCATCGATAACCGGCCAGGGGACAGCGCCATCCTTGGCCCCAACCCTGAGGCCTTCGGCCACGCCGGCGCCGGTGGATCGATCGGCATGGCCGACCCCGTAGCGCACGTGGCCCTCGGCTATGTCATGAACCAGCTGGGCCCCGGGGTCTTGCTAAACGCCCGCGGACAGGCATTGATCGACGCCCTGTACGCGTGTCTCGGCTGACGAGCTACGCTACTCTCTGTGGAGGACGCACGATGAGCATCGCCAAGGTTGACACCGTCGAACTGTACTACGAGGAGCACGGCCGCGGCGAGCCGCTGCTGCTCATCATGGGCCTCGCCGCCGATTCGATGGCCTGGATGTTTCAGGTGCCGGAGTTCTCCAAGCACTACCGGACCATCGTCTTTGACAACCGCGGCGTCGGACGCAGCTCGAAGCCGGCGGGTCCGTACACCATCAGCCGGATGGCCGATGACACGGCCGGCTTGCTCGACGTGCTCGGCATCCCCCGGGCACACGTCGTCGGTGTATCGATGGGTGGGATGATTGCGCAGGAACTGGTACTGCGCCACCCGCGACTCGTGCGCGGCCTCGTGCTCGCGTGCACGTATCCCGAACCCGACGCCGAGATCGAGCGCCAGCGGCAGTTCTCTGTGCAGGAACTGGGCGGCCAGATCTCCGCCGGTGGCGACATCCAAATCGATCTGAAGGCGTTCGATCCGATGGCGTTCTTTCAGCAACTCCTGCCGCTGGCCTTCAATCAGGAGTTCATCGAGAAGGAACTGCCGAAGATCATGCCCTTGTTCGCCGGCGCGCTGCAATACGGCTTCAGCATGGAAGCGATCCTCGGCCAGGTGGCTGCGGTGATGAGCCACAAGGCCACCGACCGCCTGCAGCACATCACCGCACCGACACTGGTCATCACCGGCGACGCCGACCGACTCGTGCCGCCGGCAAACTCGGAGATTCTCGCGACGCACATCCCGGGCGCGCGTCTGGTCAAAGTTCCAGGGGGCAGCCACGGGTTCAACTTCGAGACGCCCGATGTGTTCAACCGCGAGGTGCTGGACTTCCTGGCGACGGTACGTGGTTAGTGGCTCCGCCACCGCCTACGGCCGCGTGGGAAGCTGAGAGCTGACGAGGAGAGACGCATGGTCGATGGATTCAAGCGTATCCTGCTTCCGATAGACTTCTCCGAACACTGTGACCGCGCCGCCGAGTACGCGGCCTGGTTCGCGCGCTCGTCCGGCGGCATGATCCACCTCGTGCATGTCATCGTGAACCCGGCCGACCCGATCTACGAACCGGGGGAAGTCGTGAGCTGGGACCTGGTCGAGCACTCCGAGAAGAAGGCGCGCAGCTTCCTCGAAGCCATCGGCGACCGCTGCCTTCCAACCGAGTGCGCGCGCGAATACCACATCGTGGAGGGCGATCCGTACGAGAAGTTGGCCGAGGCGGTGGAGCAGATCAAGCCGGACCTCGTCGTCATGTCCAGCCACGGCCGCGGCACCCTGGCGACCCTGCTCATGGGCAGCGTGGCCGAGCGCATGGTGCGGCATGCACCATGCCCTGTTTTCGTCGTGCGCCGTGCCGACTAGCTGGCCTGCGGCCGGCATCCTCTCATCAAGGCGAGCCCGTGGCCCAACAACCCATCGTCGTGTTCGCCGACGGCGCAGCCAAAGGCAACCCCGGCCCCGGCGGGTGGGGCGCCGTGATCGTGACTGCAGACGGCCACGTCAGCGAGTTGGGCGGCGGCGTACCCCACACGACCAACAATCAGATGGAGCTGACCGCAGTCATCGAGGCGCTCAGGCATATGCGCCGTACGGCCGGCCCCGTCGCTCTGTATACCGATTCGACATACGTCATTCGCGGCATCACCCAATGGATCAAGGGATGGCGGCGGCGTGGCTGGAAGACCGCCGAGGGGACACCGGTGCTGAATCGCGAATACTGGGAGGCACTGTCCGAGCTCGTCAACGGGCGCGGCCCCGCGGGGCGCATCACCTGGCACTACGTGCGCGGCCACACGGGCGTGCCGGGGAACGAACGCGTCGACTCCATCGCTGACCAGTTCGCGACCTCCCGCCGCGTCGATCTCTACGACGGCCCGTTGCTACAGTATCCGATCGCCGTCATGGACCTTCCGGATGACACCACACTGCCCGAACGCACGAGCGGTCCGTCCAGCAAGAGCAAGGCGGCCTATTCCTATCTCAGCGTGGTCGACGGCAAGCCGATGCGCCACGCCACCTGGCCCGAATGCGAACGCCGCGTCAAGGGACGGTCGGGGGCGCGCTTCAAGAAGGCCATGAGCGCCAGCGACGAGGCGGCGATCCTGCGCGCCTGGGGCTTCTCGCCGCAGGACCTGTGAGCACACCCTGATGGTGTCTAGCGCAACGCGCTCGCCGTGCCGACGATCGTCTTCACGCCGTCGGGTTTCTCACACCACACGTCGCAGTGCACGCGCGTCTTCGCGCCTTCCGGAACTTCCTCGCGCACTTTGCCACGCACCGCCAGGCGATCGTTCGGCCACACGACGTTGACCAGGCTCACGTTGAGCTTGCCGCCACAGAACCAGCCGGCGCCGAAGTTGCGCGTCATGATCTCGGAGATGAAACAGACGGACATCATTCCTTGCACGACGATATCCGGGAAACCGAGGGCGCGCGCCATTTCCTGATCGGTGTGGTAGTTGCGGTGCGGGCCGGAGAACGCCTGGCACATGGCGATGGTGATCGTTTTCTCGGCCGGGTCGAGGTCGGGTCCGCTGCCTTCGCCGACCACGAACTTCCGATCCGTGCGTTTCTCGCGGTCCTTGTCGACCACAAACCCCGCGGACTGCGGAGTGTTCGCAGGGGAGGGAGATTCCATGACGAAACTCTGGTGCGTGCGGCCGCGCTGCAGCCAGCGCCCGTTGGTGTCGGTGATCAACACCTCGTTGACGACGTACTCGCGGTTCCGCCGCACGTAGCGCTCCACAACGGTCGAGTGGGTGCGCACGGTGTCGCCCACCAGCATGGGCTGGAACAGCTCCCACTCCTGTTTGGCGTGCAGGTTGCCGATGAGGTTCGGCAAATACCACGCCAGGTTCTTGTAGACCTCGGAATGGAACAGCAGCGCCGGTGCGACGGCGGGCCCGAAGGGCGACGCGCCACGGTACCACGCATTGCGGTCTTCGGCGCCGTCGGCGTAGACACGGATCATGTCGGGCGTGACGGTGTATTCGTGCCCGCCCATGTCGCGCCCGACAAAGACGTCGTACTCGTTGTGAAAGGAATCTGGCATGCCTGCCTCCGTGCGGCGCGAGGATAGGCGCGTCGGCGCACGCGCGTCAACGGCCGCTGCGGCGGTGACGACGGCGCGGGGCACGACGGCGCGGGGCACTTGCTCATCTGCGCACTGGCGGGTAGCGTGCGCCGCAGCAAGCGAGTTTGACGGCTGCCGCGAAACGGCAAACCGAAGAGCATACCATGCCAGAGCGAACACGGACGGTTGCGCAACTGCTCGGATACCCCGACGACGCGCACCTGCTGATCATCAACGCCGACGACTTCGGGATGTGCCATGCCGAGAACGCGGCCACCATCGCCGGCTTGGAGCTCGGGGCGTTCTGTTCGGCGACCGTCATGGTGCCATGCCCGTGGTTCCCCGAGGCCGTCTTATTCGCCCAACGCGCGCCGGAGGCTGACCTCGGCGTCCACATCACTCACACCAGCGAGTGGCTGAGCTACAAATGGGGTCCGGTGTGCGGCGCCGGCGCAGTCCCGAGCTTGGTGGATGCGCACGGTCACTTCTTTCGTGACGCCGAATCGCTGTATGCGCACGCCCGCCTCGATGAGATCGAACGCGAGACGCGCGCGCAGATCGAGCGCGCGCTGGCAGCCGGCATCGACGTTACCCACCTCGACTCGCATATGGGGACGGTCCAGCTCGACGCGAACTACCACGACCTGTACGTGCGGCTCGCCGCCGAATATCGCCTGCCCATTCGTATGGCGCGCCGTTCCTGGATGCGCCACATGGGGATGACGCAGATCGTCGAGCTGGCCGACCAGCTCGGCGTCTTGTCGCCGGATCACTTCTGGTTTGGGGGGCCGCCCCGGCCCGAGGACACTGCAGCGTACTGGACCGACCTGCTGCACAACCTGACGCCTGGCGTCAATGAACTCTACGTCCACGCGGCGTTCGACGAGCCGGAAATGCGCGCCATCGGGGATGCCTGGGCGCAGCGCGTCGCCGACTACGAATTCTTCACCGCGCCGTCGACGCACGCACTGCTGCGCGAGTTGGAGATCACGCTGATCGGCTACCGCGCGCTGCGCACGCTGCAGCGCCAGTTGCGGGCGTGCTGACGATCACATGCTGAACGCGCTGCTCGCTACCATCCTCGTCTTCGTTTCGGTGGGGCTGCTGCTCTACCTGGTCGGCCTGCTGTTCAACGCCGCCAGCCTGCCGCTGAGTGGGTTCCTGGAGCGGCAGCGCTTCGCGCGTTACGTCGCACGGGCGCGCCGCTGCGACGTCCTGATGCAACGCGGCGAGACCGACCAGGCCCTGCGACAACTGCGTGCCGCCTTCTACCTCTACGCCGTCAGTAACCGCTCGCTCGCCAGCGCGGTCGCCAATCACCACACGGGGCTCCTCAGCCGACTGATCTCGATTACGTCCGACGTGCAAGGCGGGACAGTGCGCCTGCTGTCGCTGGCGAAGACGGATCGTCTGCTCACCGAGCGCAGCGAGCTGCAGCGCCGGTATTTCGCTGCCAAGCAGAGCCCGCGCAGCCAACGGCTGCGAGAGATCCAGCACCAACTCGCGGCGAACAGCCGCGAACTGGAGGCGGCACTCATGCAACTCCTCGCCGAGGTGCACGCGGCGCGGCAACCGGCACGGTATCACTGAGGGGAGTCGAGAGTCGACAGACGAGAGTCAAGAGTCGGAGAAGAACGGGACTTCTGGTCCGTCGCTGACGACTCGCAACTCTCGACTCTGAACTGTCGACTTCAGCGAGTTGCTTCGCCCCACCTCGACTGGTAGGCAAGCGGTCGCAAGGAAGGGGAACCCTGGTGGGTGTACGCAGGACTCGGTTGCATAAGCATCCGCGTATCGATCCGCAGCCGATCGGCAAGCGCATCTCGGTCACCGAGTTGGTCGATCGCACGTTCCTTGCGTACAACGCGGCGCGCCTGCGCGAGGCTTGCCAGCTGTTCACACGCCACATGCTCGAGGACGATGTCACCGTCGGCGTCAGCTTGACCGGGGCGCTCACACCCGCTGGGCTCGGCATCGCGGCGCTGATCCCGCTCATCGAGCACGGCTTCATCGACTGGATGACCAGCACCGGTGCGAACCTGTACCACGACACGCACTTCGGCATCGGGCTGAGCATGCACGTGGGCACGCCCTTCGCCGACGATGTCGAGTTGCGCGAGAAGGGCATCGTGCGCATCTATGATATCTTCTTCGACTACGAGGTTCTGCTCCAAACCGACGCCTTCTTCCGCACGGTGATCGCCGCACCCGAGTTTCAACGGTCGATGGGGACGGCGGAGTTTCATTATCGAGTCGGCAAGTACGTCCGCGAACGTGAGCGGCTGCTCGGGCAGTCGCGCCGCTCGGTACTCTCCACCGCGTACGAGTTCGGCGTGCCCATCTACACGTCCTCACCCGGTGACAGCTCGATCGGCATGAACGTCGCCGCCATGGCGTTGCAGAACAACCAACTCGCGTTCGATGTCTCACGCGATGTGAACGAAACGGCCGCCATTGTTCTCGGTGCAAAGCAAGGACAGGGAAAAAGCGCGATCTTGATCATCGGTGGTGGTTCACCGAAGAACTTCGTTCTCCAGACCGAGCCGCAGATTCAGGAGGTCCTCGGCATTGCCGAGAAGGGGCACGACTACTTCGTGCAGATCACCGACGCGCGCCCCGACACCGGCGGGCTCTCCGGTGCAACACCGGCGGAAGCCGTAAGCTGGGGCAAGGTCGATCCCGACGCGTTGCCAAGCACAGTGGTGTGTTACGTCGATTCCACCATTGCGTTGCCGATCCTGACGGCCTACGCCATCGCGAACCACAAACGCCGCAAACCGAAGCGCCTCTACCACCGGCGCGAGGCTCTGCTGACGACCCTGACACAGCGCTACCAGCAAACGCTCAAGCGGAAAAAATCACCGACGCGATGACGCAAACAAAGTTCGCCTGCGAGCTCGCCGTCGCCACCGACGCGGCCCGCGCCGCGGGAGCAATCGTGCGCCGGTGGTACGAGGGCAACTACACCGTGCGCGACAAGGCACACGACAGCCCGGTCACCGAAGCGGACATCGAAGCGAATCAGTGCATCCACACGGCGATCCGCGCCGCTTTCCCCGCCGATGGCTGGCTGTCCGAAGAAACCCGTGACTCGGCCGAACGCCTCGGCAAGACGCGCGTGTGGATCATCGATCCGCTCGACGGGACCAAGGAGTTCATCAACCACATCCCCGAGTTCTGCGTGTGCATCGGCCTGGTCGAGTACGGCGTGCCCGTGCTGGGGGTGGAATACAACCCGGTTCGCGAGGAACTGTTCGCCGGCGCGAGTGGTGGTGGGGTCACGCTCAACGGCAGGCCGGTCCACGCCAGCGCGCAGCACGATTTGGCCGCAGCGC
>DATKMS010000421.1:0-10638 GCA_035541735.1 Candidatus Margulisiibacteriota bacterium | reverse complement strand
CCGCAGGCGGCGTCGTGCTGACTCGTTCTGTGTCCCTTCAGACACTGAGGATGCGCAACCCATGAACGTCGTCGTCACCGGAGCAACCGGTTTTGTTGGAACGCCGCTCGTCCGTGCGCTGTTGGCGGCCGGCCATGCGGTCACCGCCCTCTCGCGTGACGTCGCGCGAGCGGCGCGGCGGCTGCCAGCACGCTGCCACGTGGTGGCATGGAACCCCGCGGGTGCTCTCGACCCAGCGACCCTGCGCGGTGCCGACGCCCTCGTGCACCTGGCGGGCGAAGGGATCGCCGAGGCGCGCTGGACAGCTGCCAGGAAGAGCGCCATCCGTGATTCGCGCGTCAACACCTCGGCCGCCATGGTGCGCGCGCTCGGCCAACTCGACGCCAGTGATCGCCCGCGTGTACTGGTCTCCG
The DNA here is from genome assembly GCA_035541735.1 of Candidatus Margulisiibacteriota bacterium. Classification (GTDB taxonomy): domain Bacteria; phylum Desulfobacterota; class Binatia; order HRBIN30; family HRBIN30; genus DATKMS01. The sequence continues at coordinate 10,225 of DATKMS010000421.1, read as the reverse complement.
CATCGGCCATCGGATGGTACGGCGATCGAGGTGACACCCCACTCGACGAGCACAGCTCGTCCGGGACAGGTTTCCTGGCAGACGTGTGCCGCGACTGGGAACGAGCCGTGTTCGACGCACAGGCGCTCGGTGTTCGCACCGTGGCCCTGCGGATCGGCGTTGTGCTCGGCCGCGACGGCGGTGCGCTCCAGTCGCTGCTGCCGCTGTTTCGTCTCGGCCTCGGTGGCCGGGTCGGATCGGGTCGGCAGTGGTTTAGCTGGATTCACCTGCACGATCTCGTCGGACTGCTGCGCTACGTCCTCGAGAATCAGAACGCCACTGGCCCCATCAACGGCGTGGCACCGGAGCCGGTAACCAACGCCACGTTCACGGCTGAGCTCGGCCGCGCCGTGCACCGCCCCGCTCTCTTTCCCGTTCCGGCCGCGGTCTTGCGCGCAGTGTTCGGGGAAATGTCCGCGGTCTTGCTGGCCAGCCAGCGCGTACAGCCGCGATGCGCGCAACAGCTGGGCTTCGTATTTCGCTTTCCCACGCTGCGCAGCGCCATCGAGGAGCTGTGTGCCGACCCGAGTCACGAACTGTTCGTCGAACAGCGGCTCGCTCGCCGGCCGGAAGAGGTCTTTCCGTTCTTCTCGGACCCCGGCAACCTCGAGAAGATCACCCCGGCATTTCTGCGCTTCAAGCTCCTTGGAACGACGACGCCCCAGATCGGCAACGGAACCTTGATCAGCTATGCCCTGCGGCTGCATAGTATTCCCCTGCGCTGGCAGAGTCGCATCGAGTCGTGGACGCCGAACCGCATGTTTGTTGATGTGCAGACCCGCGGACCCTACACCCTCTGGCACCATACCCACGAGTTTGAGCCGGATGACGGCGGTACGCTCATCCGCGATCGGGTGCGATATCGTCTCCCGTTTGGCGCGCTCGGGGATGTGATTGCCGGCTGGCTGGTACGGCGTGATTTGGACGCGATATTTGATTTCCGCCGACGGCGCATAGAGGAGCTGATGGCATGAACCGCACAAGCGTCACCTTGCCGACTCTGGTGCGGGGGGTTGTCTGCACGCTCTTCGTTGCTGTCATGGCCGGGCAGCCGACTGTGGCAACGGAACTGGAGGGCGTGCATTTCGCCGATCAGGTTCGCACCGCCGAGGTAACGATGCGGCTGAGCTGCGTCGGGCTGCTGCGATACAAGGTGTTCATCAAAGCCTACGTCGCCGCGTTGTACCTGGGTGAGGGAGCGGCGGACGGTGACGTTCTCGCCGACGTGCCGAAGCGTCTCGAGCTCAGCTACTTCTGGAGCATCAGCGGCGCGGATTTCGGCAAGGCGGGCGACCAAATTCTCGTGCAGAACGTCGACGCTCAGACGTTCGCCGTGCTGCGCTCACGCCTCGATCAGATCAACGCCTGGTACCGTGACGTCAAGCCGGGCGACCGCTACGCGCTCACCTATATCCCCGGGGTCGGAACCGAGCTGGCATTGAATGGCCAGCGCATCGGCGTCATCGAGGGTGCCGACTTCGCGGCAGCGTACTTCCGGATCTGGCTCGGCGACCATCCCATCGATGCCCGGCTCCGCGATCAACTTCTCGGGTGTGCTCAAGACTCAGCTCGTGCACACAATCAGGCAACGCTCGGGATTCCTCCGCTCCTCATCTCATCTCAAAGTCGCTGAGGCGCGGCTTGCTCATCTCCTCGCGGAACCGGTCGAAGGTCCACGGCCACGCCGTCGGCAGACCGCCGGCGTCGAGATACCAGCTTCTGCAGCCGCTGTTCCAGATCGTCTTCTTGGCGGCCTCCCTGCGATCAGCGTCGAAACGTTGCATCGCGGCATGCGACACGCTCAGCTCGCCGCACGACGCGGCTCTGACGTGCTCGACGAGCTGCAAGACGTACGAAAACTGCAGCTCTGCAACCTCGATCAGGGAGAAGTTCCCGACCGGGCTGTTGGGACCGTTCAGCATGAAGAGATTGGGAAAGTCGGGGATCGACATTGCCATGTATGCGTAGGGGCCGTCTCTCCAGACCTCGTCCAGTGTCGTACCGTTACGGCCCACGATCGCCATCGGCCGCATGAAGCGGTCGACACGAAACCCGGTGGCCAGGACCAGCACATCGATCTCATGCAGCTGCCCATCACGGGTGCGCACTCCAGCCGGTTCGACCCGCTCGATGCCCTCGGTGACGAGCTTGGCGTTGGGTCGCTGGATGGCGTCGTAGAAGTCCTCCGACATGATCAGCCGCTTGCACGCCGCCCGGTAGCTGGGGCGGAGCTTTTCCCTCAGCTCCGGGTCCTTCACGCTGTTCTCGAGATTCGCCACGCAGGCGTCATGGATCGCCTGGAGCTGGGGTGAATTGAGATCGGAAAGGTGATTGGCGAAGCCGTCGGTGAACATGCGCGCGACCTCCGCGCGGAGTTGCTCGATGGCCTCGGGGTGTTTGCGAAACTCGGTCTTCTCCTCTTCGCTGAAGGGGGGGTTCCCCATCGGCATGATCCATTGGGCGGTACGCTGGAAGAGTGACAACTCCGCCACCTCATTGACCACCGCGGCCACGATCTGGATCGCGCTCGAGCCGGTGCCGATGACGCCGACGCGCTTGCCCGCCAGGGGCACGGCATGATTCCAGCGCGCGCTGTGGAAGGCGGCGCCCGCAAACGAGTCGAGGCCTTCGATGGCCGGGTACGATGGGTGGTGCAGGACGCCCGTCGCGGCGATGATGAAGTCCGCCTCGTCCCTCGACCCGTCGGCCACCTCGATCTTCCAACATCCGTTGTCGAACTCGCAGCGAGTGATCTCCTTGCCGTACTGAATCAGCGAGTCCACGCCGTAACGGCGCGCTACCTCCTCAAAGTAGGCTTGAATCTCCGCTCCTGGTGAGAAGCGATGGCTCCACTCCGGATTCAGGGCGAACGAGTAGCAGTAGAAGTGGGAGGGGACGTCGCAGGCGATGCCGGGGTATGTGTTCTCTCGCCACGTCCCGCCGAGACGATCGGCCTTCTCGTAGATCGCGAAGTTATTGAGACCCGCCTCCTTCAACCTGATGGCGCTGAGGATTCCCGACATTCCCGCCCCGATGATGACGAGCCGCGGGTTGAATGCCGTCGAGTTGGTAGGCGTCGGAAGTATATCAGCCGTCATGTCTTCTCTCCGAAAAGCCGATCTTGTTATCACAAACTCGATGATATGAAACGGCGGACGCAGGGTCGTGGAGGACGCAGCCGAACCGGGCGTTGCCCGACCTTCCCGCCACCATCGAGGCGATTGACAGGAGTGCTATTAGTCCATTAGACGAATAGGGTTAGGTGCCGTGGTCGGTGCTGAGCACCGGCGCGGGGAAGAAAGTGGCTTAGTCCCTCACCGGAGAGTCATCCTCTCGGCAATCAGCTCAGTTCAAGGAGGATTTGGCAGTGGAAGGTCTCAGTGTACTCGACATGATTCAGACGGGGTGGATCGCCACCTACCCGCTGCTGTTCTTTTCAGTGGTGACGCTCAGCATCATCCTGGAGCGCACCTGGTCGTTGCGCAACCTGGTGTCCAATAGCCTCAGGCTCGCAGGTGAAATCTGCCCTGCGCTGGAGCGTGGTGACTTCAAGGCGGCGCTACAGACCAGCCAGAGCAAAGCGGCGACGCCGGCGGGACGCATCTTTTCCGATGTCGTGGCCCGTCACCAGTCGGATTCCATCGAATACCTGTCTGATCTGACCGAGGACAAACGGTTCGAGGAATTGGAGGCACTCAAAGGGCCGCTGTGGGTCCTGGGCACCGTCAGCAGCTCCGCGCCGTTCATCGGGCTGTTCGGCACCGTCATCGGCATCGTCAAAGCGTTCCACAACATGGCCATCATGGGCAGCGGCGGCTTCTCGGTGGTAGCGGCCGGCATTTCCGAGGCGCTGATCGCCACAGCACTGGGCCTTGGCGTCGCCATCCTCGCGGTCATCTTCTACAATTACTTCCAGACCCGCATCGAGCGCATCGAAGCCGCACTCACCATCGCCTCCAACCGTGTGCTCGATGCCATCCATCTCGGGAGACAGGCGAATGGCGTTCGGTAGCCTCCGGCAGCGCGGCCGCTCGCCGATTCAGTCCGAGATCAACATCACGCCGCTTACCGACATCTTCCTCGTCCTGCTCATCATCTTCATGGTGACCAGTGCAGCGATGGTGGAGTCAGGCGCCAAGATCAGCCTGCCCGAGGTCGACAGCACCTCCAACCAACCGCGCGAGATCACCATCACCGTTACGCCGACAAACGACATCTATGTAAACAGCAACCTCACGGCGTACGATGATCTCGAGATGGTGCTGCACGGCCTGGTGAGCGCGCGGCCCGACATCCCGGTGGTGCTCGAAGGTGACCGCGAGGTGCTGTTTGGCCAGGCGGTGAAGATCTTATCGATCGCGCAGAAGGCCGGCGCCACGCAGATTGCCATCGCCGCCGAGCGCCGCCAAGGTCACTGACCCTTCCATGCCGAGCCCGGACGCCTCCAAGGAAAGCCCCCTGCCGCCACGTTTCGACCCGTGGTCCGGCAACCGTTACGGCGGCGTCCGCTGGTTCGCCCTGTCGACCCTGTTCCACGCTGGCCTGCTGTTGCTGCTGGCAACGGTCACCCTCACGGTCATACGCAAGGCGCAGGAGATCCGCGTCAAGGTGGTCGATGATGCGGCCGTCAGCCAGGACGACTTCGAGGGGGCGCCGTCGCTACGAGACCTGGCGGGTGTGCTGAAGATGGAGAAGACGCTGCCGCAGCGCGCCGCACCGAGCGGGCCGGTGATCCAGGGCGTGCGCGCTCCGGACATGCCGCGCATCGGCGGCGTCGGCCCGAAGCTGGGGACCGGCCCGGCGCTCGACACCGTGTCGACAAACCTGTCGTTCGGCTCCGGCGCCATCGGCGGCCTCGGCGGCGGCTTCGGCGACTACGTCGGCGGCTTGCGCAAGGTCGGGCTCGACATCGCCTTGGTGATCGACACCACCGACAGCATGCAGTTCGTCATCGACGACGTGAAGGCGAAGCTGTCCCAACTGGTCGGCGCCATTCAGCGCATGGTGCCGACCAGCCGCATCGGCATCGTGATCTACCGCGACAAGGGCGACGACTACGTCGTCAAGTGGACCGATCTCAGCTTCCACACCGAAAAGCTGCAGGACTTCCTGTCGCACGTCACTGCCGACGGCGGCGGCGATTGGGAGGAAGCGGTCAAAGAGGCACTGGATGCCGCCGTCAACGAGCTGAAGTGGCGCAAGCAGGCCAAGAGGATCATCATTCTCGTCGGTGGCTCGCCGCCGCACCCCTGGGACGTCGATGCGGTACACGACATCGTCCGCAACTTTCGCAAGGAGGGCGGCTACATCAGCACCATCGACGTCACCAAGAAACAACACGATGAGTTCGACCGCCAGCTGTGGAAGTCGCTGCACGGCAAGGAACCGTACAAGCCCTCGCCCATGCCGGAATTCTACAACCAGGTATCGCAGTCATTCGGCGAGATCGCCAAGGAAGGTGGCGGTGAGTTGATCAGCCTCGATGCCGACCGCGCCCTGATCCGCAGCGTCTTGGAGCTCACCTTCGGCTCGCGCTGGAAGGTCGAGATGGCGAAGTACCTGAAGGAACTGTCGTAGGGCAGTTGACAGTTCGCAGTTGACAGTTGAGAGCGCCCTCGCCCCCTGGCTTGGTTCCCATGTCCACGTTTCGTCCGCTGCTGCGTGCGTCGCTCTCCCTGATTCTTGCCAGCGTGCTGGTAGTGGCGAGTGGCTATCCGGCAGCCGCACAGTCGGCAGGCGAGTTGCGCGCCAGCGCGCGTGAAATCAGCAACGAGATCGCCGCCCAGAAGAGCAGTGGCAGCTTTAGCGCGGCTGCCCAGCAGCGCGCCGTCGAGCGGCTGGGAAAGCTGGCGTTGGGGTTCATCAGCTTGTGTGACCGCGCCAGCAATGCCGGCGGCGAGCGCAGCGAGCGCGATGCGCTCAGCAGTACGTATCAGGCAATCGCGGCGCCACTCGATGACATCTACGACCGCAACAGCGGCAACCTGGAACGCATGGCCAAGCAAGTCATGGAGCAGGACGGCGATCTCGAGGCGCTGTACGAAACGCCTGCCTTCAAGGAAGCGCAGGGCGTCGCCTCCCAGGCACTCTACTTCCTCAACTGGCTGCACTACTACGGCGCGCGACTGTACGATGGTGCGCAACGCAAGGAGTTGCTCGAAAAGGCCCAGCGCGGCTTCTCCGAGTTCGCCGTCGGCGACCGCCGCAGCGAGCTGTTGGTGGAGAGCCTGCTCGGCCGCGGGCTGACGAACGTGGAACTCGGGAACACCGAGTACGCCGTGCACGATCTGCAAGCCGTGGCGGCCGACCCGCAAGCATCGCCGGAGCGCAAGTCGAAAGCGCGCCTCGCCTTGCTCGATGCGCAGGTGCGCGCCGGCAGCGTCACTGAGGCGCTGCGGCTCGCCGACCAGTTGCTCGGCAGCGGCGAGCGCACCGAAGACAACGTCATCCGCTACCTGCGCATCCAGGCACTGCTCGCGGGCGCGAAGAAGTCTTCCGGCGCCGAGGCCGAACGCTACCGCCAGCAAGCATTGGCCGCCATGGATCAACTGCGCAAGGCCGGACCGGGCTGGGAAGAGAAAGTCGCGGCGCTGGCGCAAACCAGCATCGAGAACCCGGAGAAATGGGCGGACAACGCCAACAATCCGTTTGCGCGCTGGGAGGTCGCCAAGATGCTGGTGCAGAAAGGCGACTACAAACAGGCCATGCCGCTGCTCGAAGGCTTCGTCAACAGCAGTGACACGGAAATGCGCAAGCATCGTGGCGAAGCCCAGTACTTTCTCGGCCTCGCCAAGTTCCAGGCAGGACAATACCAAGAAGCCGCCGGCCTGCTCGACGCCGCACTGAAGGACGACCACCCAGCATACGGCGCCGATGCCGCGTACATGCGCTTCAAGGCGCTCGAAGCTGTGATCGCCAAGAACCCCAATGCCGACGTCACCACCCAGTACGAGCACGCCATCGCCGACTACCTGTCGACCTACCCGAACCACAAGTTCGTCTACGAAGCCCAGTTCCGTATGGGTGAGCTGTTGCAGGCACAGCACAAGTGCGCCGATGCCCTGCAAACCTACGCCAAGGTGCAGGGGGATCTCGGCTTTGAGCTACGCGCCCAGTTCGCCACGCTCCAATGCACCTTCGAGCTGCTCCAGGCCGCCGACCCGCGCGCGCCGGGGAACCCGCGCGACGCCTTGGTCAAGAGCATCGGCGCCGGCTTGCAGCGCTTCGACGCACAGGCCAGCGACTATGAAAAACGCAAAGCGACCGGCGACCAGGTACCGCTCGCCGACATGCGCGCCAAGGTCGCCGTCATGCACGCGGTGTACGCCGCGTTGCAGCCCGAGCCGAATGATCAGGCCATCCTCGATGCACTGCGCGACTTCGAAAAGAAGTCCCCGGAGCAGAAGGATCTCCTCCCGCAGGTGGCGCGCTTGCGGCTCGCGGCGTACCAGCGCACCGGCCGCTACGCCGATGCGGAAGCCGAGGTCAAGGCGCACGGACAGCTCCTCGTCGCCAGCCTCGGAGCGCCGGCGATCGAGGACCTCGCCGTCGGCTTCGTGCGCGATGGCGCGCGGCGCAATGGCAAGGGTGATGCCGCCGCAAATCAAGCCGCGCAGCAAGTAGCGCTGCGACTCTACGAGCAGCTGATCTCGGACAACGAAGGGTCTGGAAAGGCCAAGCTGACGCTGGCGCGCCTCTACGAGAACACCGGCGATCTGCAGAAGGCGTCCGCATTGTACAGCGAGACCTTGCAGGCCAACGCCAACTCCGCCGCCGCCTTGCGCGGCCTGGGCCGCATCGCGGAAGCGGAGAAGCGGCTGCCCGATGCCATCACCTACTGGCAACAACTCGGCAAAGCGGTGCGCGCCGGCGACGCCCCCTGGTACGAGAGCAACTACGAGGTGGCACGCCTGACGCAGGCGATGGGCAAGAAGAAGGAATCGTGCGACCAGCTGGAACAACTCAAGCCTGCGATGCCCGGTCTGTCCGACGCCGACCTGCGCAAGAAGCTTGACGCCCTGTACAAGCAGGTGTGCAGCTAGACGAGGCGCGGAACGCCTTCGCGGTCGGCAGCACTCGGCGTTAGAGCGTTGGGTCCGCCTCAGCCTTCCCGCGCCGGCAGCGCGCCGATGTAGGTCCCTTGCCTGCACGGTCGCCGCGAAGAGCCGCGGCCGAACGCCTCATCGCCGGTGCTCGAATGAGAGGGCGTACACGCGCGAGCGGAAGGCCGGCAGTGGGTCGTCGGACAGCTCCATGCCGTCGACGAGGTGCGTCGGATCCATGATGATGGCGCGCTCGGTTGCGGTGCTATGCGAGTCCACCGAGGTCAGCTGGATGAGACCAAGCTCAACCTTGTTCCGGTCCGCAGGCCACACCTGCGTCGCATCGGCAGTCGGATCGGTCCCAGCAGCGAGCTGCGCGAGGAGACGAAACTCGACCGCGCCTTTGGAGAGCCGCTCCTTGATCTCCTGCATCAGGAAATCGGGTGCCTGTGCCGCGGCGCTTTGCGCATTCAGATGTTGCTCACCTGCCACCGGCACGATGTGGTAACGGATGGTCTGCTTCTCTCCACGCGCATTGACGAACACAAAGGCGTTGTTGCCGAAGAAGGCTTGCGTCGCGAAGCTTGCCGGTGTGGGATTGGGCTGCGACAGATACGCGGCGCTCGCGGGATGCGAGGCGAGAAAACGGTCCAAGGCAGTGGGCTTCGGACTGTCGGGTTGCGTGGCAACGATGGCCGAAAAGAGGCCGACGAAGTCTGCCGGCGTGCCGACGACGAAGCCGTTCAATCCATTGGCAACGATATCGGTGATGCCCCCGCCTGGCAGTTCGAAACGGATCGCCATGCCTTTGGGGTTCGAGTTCGGATCGTTGTCTGCAATGGTCGGCAGGCCGGTAGAGTCGGAGAAGCGAACGAGGACGGGGATCGTGCCGCTGTGAAAGTGCGCCGCCCGGCTGAGGTCCACCGCAACCGCAGTGGGGGTGAAGGTGCCGCGGCACACAATCCCCTTCGCGTGCGCGAGGCGGAAGCCGGGATGATTGCCGAACGCCTGCATCAATAGGTCGGCGGCCTGCTGCGCGAGACTGTCGAACTGTGATGGGGTTTGCATATTGCCCTCCTGCCCCTGCGTGGTTGCGATGGGGCCGATGCGTTTGGATGATGGTGCAGGGCGGCACCTATGGCAAGCATGGGCCAACCCTCCCTTGTCCGACATCGGACGCACTGCAGCTGACCTGTCAACCCAGGGAATCCGCAATGAAACATGGCAGGAGGCGGGCAGCTCGCACAGGGCGTCCACGAGAGCAGCGAGTGGCGGGGTGATGGGGAGGATGGCGCGCTTGCGAGCCCCTTGGTGAGGCTTTCCCAAGCCTGAGCTGCGTGCTCGCAATCGCCGCGTTCTGCTCGTCGAGCAGCGGCGGGAGTTTGTGCTACTGCCTACGGCTGCAAGGCCACTTTGAGGCACCCGTCCTCACGCTTGTCGAACAACGAGTAGGCGCGCTCGCCCTGACTCAGCGGCAGGTGATGTGAGATCAGCAGCGTCGGGTCAAGCCGGCCGCTGCGGATCAACGGCAGCAACGTCGGAATGAATCGCGCCACGTTGACCAGGCCAATGCGGAACGTGAGGTCGCGCATGAACGCGGTACCCATCGGGAAGGAGAAGTCTTGTTGGATGAGGACGCCGACGACCGACACGGTCCCACCGGTGCGCACCAGCTCGAAGGCGAGATGTACGGTCTCCTGTGCGCCCACCGCCTCGATCACCGCGTGCGCCCCCTGTCCATCGGTGGCGTCCCACACGCGCTGGCGGACATCTTCCTTGCTCGCGTCAATCGGCACCGCGCCGAAGCTGCGCGCCTTCTCCAAGCGATAGCCGACCCGGTCGATCGCCAGGATGTTGGCGGGCCCGAAGAGCTGCGCCGACAGCAGGGCGAAGAGGCCGACCGGTCCACAGCCGATGATGGCCACGGTCTGTCCGGGCTTGATGTTGGCGTTCTCCACGGCGTAATAGCCCGTCGGCAGGATGTCGGTGAGGAAGAGCACCTGGTCGTCACTGAGATCGGGCGGGCTCGGCCAGAGATTCACGTCGGCATTGGGCACGGCGATGAGCTCTGCCTGTCCGCCGGGAAGATCACTGGAGAAGCCGTAGACCTTGTTGACGAAGGTCAAACAGCCCACCGCATAGCC
>DATKMS010000420.1:0-5688 GCA_035541735.1 Candidatus Margulisiibacteriota bacterium | reverse complement strand
CGGCGCGCCATGGTGAGGAACATCTCGTCGCCGCGCTCCGTCTGTACCACCAGCATCGACGCACCGACCGCCATGAGAAAACCGCTGAAGGCGTAGCGCCGATAGTCGCGCCAGCAGCGGTCCCACGCAAACCCGTCGACGCCCTGGGCAACCAACGCATCGTAGTAGACGCGCAGCAGGACCTTTTCGTGCTGCCGCCGGTCTTCGGGTAGCAGGCCGGCACCCAGGAAGTACGACGCGTCGGCCAACGGCGGACCCCACACCACGGTCTGCCAATCGACCACGGCGAGGGGGTAGCCACCTTCGTTGGTGCCGAACAGCATATTGTCGAGGCGGTAGTCGCCGTGCTGCACCACGAACGGCGCCTCGCGCTGCTGCAGCCAGACCCCCAGAGATGTCGAAAGATGCTCTGCAATGCGCACCAGGTCGCGGTCGAGCCGCGTCGCGTAGCGGTCAAGGAAGCCCGGGAAGAGCCCGGCGAGCAACTGCCCACTCATCTCGACCGACTCCGGTGTATTGCGGTTGAGCCACCCCAGTTCACCCAAGCGCGGATCTCCCCAGCGAGGGGCATGCAGTTTGGCCAACTCCTCCATCGCCAATGCGGCCTGATCGACGGTGCAGCCGGCGAGCTGATCACCCTGTACGCATGGCGCGAGGTCTTCGAGCACGAGCACGAACTCTCCGGTTTCCAGGTCGATGTCGGTGAAGTGACACCGCGGTGTCCGGATATCCACGGTCCGTGCGACTTCGCGGTAGAAGCTCACCTCCGCTTCGTAGCTGCGCAGCGCCAAGCCCGTCGCGCGGCTGGTCGGATCGGCCGACGCAAACTTGCAGACCACCGATTGCGGGGCCTGGGACTCTGCATGGTCGTAGTGCAAGCGGTAGCGCACACTGGTGCCCATCTGTCCGGTGCCGACGGTCTGTGCCGTGAAGTGTTCCACCCCAGCACGATCGAGGAGCCGCGCGCGACGCAGCACTTGCGTCAGCCACTCGCGACTGACCGCGTCGGGAGCACGTATCAACTCTGGAACGTCGTGGCTCGACATGCGACCTGGCTACGACCTTCCGGGAACCGGCGAGCGTCCGGCGAATCGTTCCGCAGGACGTACCGCGGCGTAGGCCTGCAGCAGCGACTGCATCTCGCATGGTGCGCTGGCGTGCAGGATGACACCTGCAGCACCGGCGTCGAACTGGTCGACGATGCGCTGCGCGCAGTGCGCCGCGTCACCGACGGCGTTGCTGTCGGCCAACCACTGCAAGGGATAGAGATCGCGCATGGTCCGCAGCTCATCGTCGCTGAACTCGGTGGCATCTGCCAGCCGCCCTTGCAGGAGGGGATGCGCACGCACGCGGTCGAGGACCGCACGGTCCCAGCCGTTGGCGTCGACGATCAGCTCGCCGTAGCCGGGGATCTGCATGTACGTGGTCATCCGGCGAACGACGTGACGCAACTCGACCGGCTCGGGCAGCGCGCACGCCGTGACCAGGCACGACCACACCTGCACGCTGTCGGGATCACGGCCGGCACGCTCCGCGCCCCGCCGCACTCGCTGCACGCAATCGGCCACGGCCTGATCGGTCCAGTGCGAGTGCAACAGGACGGCATCGAAAGCACGGCCGCCCAACTCCTGTGTGCGCGGCCCGAGGGCCGCGAGGACCAGCGGTGGCGGCGGGTCGGCGACGTAGTCGAGACTGAGATACGGAAAGCGCCCCGCTGGACCGTCATGCCCCATGATCTTCTCGCCTGCCCACAGCCGGCGCAGCAACGCCGCGGTGTCTGCCAACATCGCGCTGGTGACGCGCGGTGCGCCCCACATGTCGGAGCGGATGTCGAACCCGCGTCCGAGCCCGAGTGCGAAACGGCCGCGGCTGAGTGCACTCATCGTCGAGCCGATAGCGGCGGTTACCATGAGGTGTCGCGTGTTCGGGTTGGTCACGCCGACGGCGACGGCCAGCTCGCTGGTCGCCGCGGCCGCCGCGCCGCTGAGCACGGCCGACTCCTTCACGTCGTGACGCTCTGAGATCCATACGCTGCCGAGGCCGAGCGCTTCTGCGTCACGCACCTCCTGCAACATTGGCTGCGGATCGGCCACGCGCCCCGGGAGTGTGTAGAAGCCGATCTCCGGAAAACGGACAGGCATGTGTTACCTCGATTTTACAACCGCCGCGCTAGCCATTGACCGCGGCACCGAGTTCGTCAGTCGTCCGCTGCACGGCCGCAACGATTGCAGCGAGCGAACGCGCCACGACCTCAGAAAGACGGCCTGCTGGACTTTGCAGGTATTGATACGTGGTCGATCCAGGATTGCTATTGCGCACGAGGACGATGACGCCGCGGGCGGTGGTCTGCGCTGTGGCGACGAACGGAGCCACTGTGTCACATCCCAGGTAGGGGTTTACGGTGATCGCATCGACGGCCAGCGGTGCGTCGGCACCGAGGCAGGCGGCCGCGTAACCTGCCGCCGTTGCCGCGATGTCGCCGCGCTTGGCATCGAGCACGACCAGGAGACCCAGCGCCCGCGCGTGTTGCACCACCCGCTCGAGCACCCGGAAGCCGCGCCACCCCAGCGCTTCGAACAGCGCCATCTGCGGTTTGATGACGGCGACGCGGTCGGCGACCAGATCTACGATGCGGCAACAGAACTCCTGGACCGCATCGGCGGTAGCCGGGGCACACCGCGCCATGTCGCCGCGTCGAAACAGCGGTGGGATGCACTCGAGATACGGGTCGATGCCAACACACAGCGGATGGCCGAGCGCACGCACGCGACCGATCAGGCAATCCGCAAAGTGATGTGGCTCGGCACGTGCCATCGAGCGGCGCATCATTCCATCGCCAGCGCCCCGTGTCCATGGGTCGTTCCCGTGCTTTGGACGGCCGTCAGCGGGCAACATGGCGGTAACGGCGCCGTCGCGGTAGCCAGCGTGGAACCTTGCGGCAATAGTCTTCGTATTGCTCGCCGAACCGCTGGCGCAGCTCGGGCTCCTCCACGTAGACCACCGAGAGGTGGGCGGCGACGCTGATCGCGGCGGCATACAGCACGACGCCGACGCTGGCAACGTGGAGCGCCTCCGCCCAGATCACAAGCAGTTCGCCGACCATGATGGGATTGCGGACGATGGAGAAAGGGCCACCGGTGACGAGGCGGCGCGGGGCGTCCATGGGAAGCGGTGTGCCTCGTCCGTGGCGGCTGAAGGCATCGAGACAACCGAGCCAGATGGCCACGCCCACCACGAAGAAAAGAATGGCGACGGGCGTGCGCAGCCCCTTTGGGATGGGGAGGGCGAGTGGAATGAGGTGATGCGCGAGCCCGGGCAAGGCGATCATGAAGATGATGAAGAACAGGACGGCGTTGAGCAGGGACTTCGCCCAAAGGGCGACCGTGCTGCGCGTGGTGCTCGGGCGTATCCCAGCTTGCAGGGATTGGCGTAGCCTCATGGCGTGACAGCAGGGATGACGTCCTGCATCGCGGCAAGTGTGCGCTCTTGCGAGGCATGGCGTCAAGGCGTGATGCCGCGGCGCGGCTTGCGCCACTTTCATCGGAAATCGTGCGACTTGGGGAGGGAAGCAGGTTGTTCGTTGTTAGGTTGCTGGTTGTCAGGTTGCGAGTCCTGTGGCGTCACGCGCATGCGGTAGCCGTGGCCGGTGAGGCCGATGGGCTGCTGTGGTAACGACAGCGCGCGCATCCGTCTGGCACGCACGTGGATGACACCGTCGACCTTCTGCAGTGGACCTTCGATGCACAACAGCGCGGCGGTGTGGATGACCGAGCGGTAGCGCTGGAACATGTCGGGTACGACGACGGCATTGGCGGTACCGGTTTCGTCTTCGAGGGTGATGAAGCAGAAGCCCTTGGCCGTTCCGGGGCGCTGGCGCACGATGACCAGGCCGGCGATTTTCACCCAGCTACCGTCGCGTGCCTTCTTGAGATCGATCGCCCGCAGCACCCCCTCACGTGCTAGCTCGGGGCGCAAGTGTTTCAGGACATGCGGCCCGACGGTGATGCCGCTGTTCTTGTAGTCGGCCAGGGTGCGATCGAGGGGAGACATTTCTGGAAGGCGGTTTGCGGTTACGCGGTTAGCGGTTAGGGGTTCTGGGTTGCCATGGACTGAATCAGGCGGTTCAGAAGTCTTGCCACTGAGTCGATCTGTACCAGCAGTGGAGCCGTCTCGGTTTCCGAAAGCAGTTCTACCTCCACTACCAAGATCAGGTAGGTCTCCAGTTCGCGCAGGCTGCCTTGGGCGATGTGGAGGAAGCTGAGGTAATCTTTTCTGGTTCTGCGTCCGTTTCCTTCGGCGATATTCGCCGGTACCGAGGTCGCGGCTCTGCGTAGTTGACTCGTCAAGCCGTACAGCTCCTCCCGCGGCAAGCGTTGCGTCAGGAAGTAACACGCTCGGGCCAGGTCCATTGCTTGCCTCCAAACGAGGAGATTCCGGAAGGCTTTCGCCCTTGGGTTTTCCATGGTGTACTCTCCTTTGCGCAAATAATGGGTCTCGCAATACCGCACTTGCTTGCCACAGCGCCTCGCGCCGGGTGCAGCCGAACCCTGCGAAGGCGCCTAGATGCGCCAGCGTCTGCACCTCGTCGTCGCGAAGGTTGCAGCGGTGCATCACATCATCGATCGAAACGAATGGTGCTTTCCCACGTTCAGCCTCGATGCAGTGACCGGCGTCCTCTCGCAACCCCTGTACGAAGCGCAATCCCAGGCGAAGGGCTGGGCGGTTCGCGGCTCCCTTAACCGCGTAACCGCCTAACCGCGTAACCGCCTGTTCTTCAATCCGGCAACGCCAGTTGGAGCGCGTCACATCAATCGGCAACACGTGCAGCCCGTGCCGCTGTGCATCCTTCACCAGCGTCGCCGGGTGATAGAAGCCGAGCGGCCAGTTGTTGAGCATGGCGCAGGTGAACGCGGCCAGATGATGCGCGCGCAGGTAGGCTGAGGCGTAGGCCAGCAGCGCGAAACTGGCGGCATGCGATTCGGGAAAACCGTAGAGGGCGAACGAGGTGATGCTGCGCACGATGTCGTCCTGCGTCGTGCCGGTGATGCCCCGCTGCGTCATCCCGGCACGCAGCCGCGCTTCGATCTGCTGCATGCGGTCCACCGAACGTTTGAAGCCCATGGCACGGCGCAGCTCCTCCGCCTCACCACCGGTGAAACCCGCCAGCGTCATCGACATACGCAGCAGCTGCTCCTGGAAGAGCGGGACGCCGAGGGTGCGCTTGAGGATCGGCTCCAGATCCGGATGCGCATAGGTCACTCGCTCGCGACCGTTGCGCCGCCGCAGGTACGGATGCACCATCTGCCCGACGATCGGCCCCGGCCGGATGATCGCTACCTCGACGACCAGGTCGTAGAAATGATCCGGCTGCATGCGCGGCAGCGTCGCCATCTGCGCGCGGCTCTCGACCTGGAAGACACCGATGGTGTCGGCGGCGCGTAGCATGGCATAGGTCTGCGGATCATCCGGCGGCAGGTGCGCCAGATCGATGTCCTTGCCTTCGTGCTCCCGAATCAGTGGGATCGTCTCTTCCAGTACTGCCATCATGCCGAGGCCGAGCAGGTCGACCTTGATGATGCCGAGATCGGCGCAGTCGTCCTTGTCCCACTGCACGACCACGCGTCCGGGCATTGCGGCCGGCTCCAGCGGCACCACCGTATCGAGCCGCCCCGCCGCAATGACCATACC
>DATKMS010000419.1:0-2483 GCA_035541735.1 Candidatus Margulisiibacteriota bacterium | reverse complement strand
CCACGTCACCGCGATCACGCATCGGCGCGATGCCTTGTTCCAGACGGCGACGATCAGCGGCAGCTTCATGGATATGACGGACACCTCGAACCTGGAGGCGTTGCGAACTGAGCTCAACGTCTGGCGCGCGCTGGAGAGCGTGGTGCGCGAGCCAGTTGCCGTATATGCGCCAGTGTCCGCGGGCGGCTCCATGAGTGTGCGCTTTTCCCTGCGCCAGCGTTATGCCGGGGAGGCGCGCAGCGCGCTCTATACGGTGCTTGGGGCTGTGGGGGTGAAGAACGTCTTCGCCGTGGATCCTGACATCGATATTTTCTCTGATCGGCAGATGGAATGGGCGTTCGGCACGCGCTTCCAGGCCGACCGCGACATGCTGGTGATTACCGGCGTGCGCGCATCGCCCCTTGATCCGTCGCTGCACGGTTCCCTCACGGGGGCGAAAGTCGGCTTCGATCTCACGTGGCCGATGCAGCATGCGGGACGGTGGGATCTGTCGATCCCAAAACCTCCCAGCTACGAGGGCAAGCGGTTCCAATCAATCCATGCGGCTCTCGAGGATGGTCCCAAACTGTTCGAAGAACTCATGGCGGCGGTCGGCAGCCGTGACGGGCGCGAGCTCGTGCGCGAGCTCGACGCACTGCGTCGCAAAGGACTCGATCGCGACGAGCGAGGCCGCTATTTCTTGAAGGCAGACTAGCCCGGATTTCTCACATCAAATAAGCGCATCGGGGCTCCGAATCAGCGAAAGTTGCTGTGCTGCAACGACTTTCGAGCGACTCGAGAAAGAACCCCGATGCCGACAGAGTGTAGCGCAGAATGCTTCGACTTTGGAATTGTTGAAGGCCGGGCTGTAGAAGCCGCCTTTGATGCCGGCTTGGTGACGTCGGATGCTGGCGCGCTGCTGTTGGGCGCGACAGATCGGGCGATTGGGCTGATCAGGCGGTTCGCGGCGTGCTTCCATGACGAGCGGCGGCAGGATTTGATCGAGCACGAGGTTGCAACGCTGGTGGGTCAGCGCGTGTTTGCCATCGCGCTCGGCTACGAGGACCTCAACGACCATGACGAGCTACGCCACGATCCGCTGATGGGCGTGCTGGCCGGCAAGCTTGCGGCGCGGCGCGCGGACTGTGCGGCTGTGGCCGGCAAGTCGACGCTGAACCGTCTGGAGCTGAGCCGGCTGGAGTCGACACGCTATCACAAGATCAGCCACAATCCGATGGCGATCCGGCATCTGTTTGTGGACATGTTCCTGGAGGCGCACGGGAGCGTGCCGCGTCAGATCATTCTCGACCTCGATGCGACCGATGATCCGGTGCATGGCGAGCAGGAGGGGCGGTTCTTCCATGGCTATTACGACTGCTACTGCTATCTGCCGCTGTATGTGTTCTGCGGGCGTCATCTGCTGGCCGCCAAGCTGCGACCGGCCAATCGGGGCGCTGCGGCGGGAGCGCGCGAGGAGGTGGCGCGCATCGTCCGGCACATTCGGGAGCGCTGGCCGAAGACGCGCGTCGTGGTGCGCGCCGACAGTGGATTTGCCTCCGACGCGTTGATGGCCTGGTGCGAGGCGCATGGGGTGGACTTTGTCCTGGGCCTGCAGAAGAACACGCGGCTGGTCGCCAAGATCGGGCCGGAACTGGCGTTGGCCGAAACGAAGAGCCGGCGCACCGGCAGGCCGGCCCGATACTTCCGGGAGTTCATGTGGACGACGGAGCGGCACAGTCGATGGACCCGCAAGCGGCGGGTCGTCGCCAAGGCGGAGTTCACCGGCGGAGAGGCCAATCCGCGCTTCGTGGTCACGTCCCTGCGGCGGCACGAATGCGGGCCCAGATATCTCTATGAGAAGCTCTATTGCGCGCGCGGCGACATGGAGAACCGGATCAAGGAGTGCCAGCTCGACCTCTTCGCCGATCGCACCTCGACCGCCACGATGCGGGCCAACCAGCTGCGCCTGTGGTTCGCCTCGATGGCCTACGTCCTGCTCTGCGCCGTGCGCCGGATCGGGCTGTCCGGCACGCGGTTGGCCGATGCCACCTGCGGCACCATCCGTCTCAAGCTGCTCAAGATCGGCGCACTCGTGCGCGTCAGCGTCCGCCGCATCAAGTTCGCGATGGCGTCGAGCTGCCCAATGGCCGACGTCTGGGGTGGCGCTGCCGTCCGCCTCCTCGCCGCCGCAGGCGTCCGGGCGCCGCCCGCCTGACACGCATCTGCCGCGGGGCGCAATCCGCGGCGTTCATCCCACACCCACAGAAACACGCTCGTAACTGCCGCCCGCAGCACCCGGAAAAGTCCTAGCCTCAGATCGCGTCGTCCGACGCCACGCAAACGCGTGTCGGCAAACAACCGGCTGACCGCCGCCCCTGTACCTCTCGGCGCCGCAAAGTTACTGTGAGATATCCGGGCTAGGCGCGCCGCCCGAGCAGGTTCGCGGACTTTTGGAGCCCTTCAAGAAACAAATTGCGCGAGAACTCATGCGCGCCCCGAACTCA
>DATKMS010000418.1:0-4665 GCA_035541735.1 Candidatus Margulisiibacteriota bacterium | reverse complement strand
CCGGTCGCCGCGAAGTCCGCCGTCGCCGTCACCGGCATCGTCACCGTCCCCGAGCCGGTAAAGTCGCCAAGCGGCAGGTACGGCGACCGCAGCGCGGTGTTGGAAGCCGTGGTCCCGAGCTGCGTGCTCCCCGACGGCCCGGCAAAATCCATCGTGCCGTCGAATGCCGCCAAGTTGTATGTGAAGGTGTTCGACGGCAACGAGATGACCAGCGGCAGGGTTGGTGGTGTGAGCGTAATCGTACCACCGCCGGTAGCGGTTACCGTCGCCGCCGAGGCATCGAGGCTTTCAATCTTGATGTCCTGCGTAATCGTCCCCTGCACGGACAGCGCGGCCGTCGTCAGCACGCCCAATGACCCGTCGAACTTCGGGAGTGTGACGGTAGCGCTCCAATCCGTCGTGGTCATGTCGACCGAATCACAGAGCGAGAACTGATTGAACGGCGTTGCGGTCGCGGTCGGCGTGATGGTGCTGGTCGGCGTCCTGCTTGCGGTGGGCGTTCGCGTGGAGGTTTGAGTCAGCGTCGGCGTGATCGTCGGCGTCAGGGTGATGGTTGGCGTGGTGGTGATGGTGGCGGTGTTGGTGGCCGTCGGTGTGATCGTCGCAGTTGGCGTGACCGTCCGGGTATTTGTCTGCGTGCGCGTCGGCGTCTGCGTGCGCGTCGGGGTTGTCGTCGGCGTATTGGTGGTCGTCGCCGTCTGGCTGGGCGTGGGACTCGGGCCGTCCGTCGGCGTCTCCGTCTGGGTCCGTGTCGGCGTCGCGGTCAGTGTGTTTGTGGCCGTGCGCGTAGGAGTCTGCGTCGGTGTCACCGTCGGCGTGCGGGTGTTCGTGGCGGTCGGGGTGATCGTACGCGTGTTGGTCGGCGTGCGCGTGGGGGTCGGCAGCGAGTACGTATATTGGACACACACCGTGACTCCGGCCTTGGTTGTGGCCTGGCTCACCACGTTGCCGGCGCCGCTGGTACTGAAGCTCGCCGTCGCCGTCACTGGCAGGGTTGCGGAGCCCGGGCCGTTGAAATCGCTGATGGGCAGATAGGGCGAGCGCGTCGATGTGCTGGTGGTCGTGACGCCGAGGTCGGTGCTCCCCGAGGTCCCAGCGAAGTCGAGCGTGCCATCGTAGGCCGTGAAACTGTGGGTCACGACGTTCGTCGGCGACGCGACGAGATTGGGCGCGGTCGGCGGCGTCACGGTGATCGTCCCCTTCCCGGTTCCGGTTACGGTTGCCGGGGCGGAGTCCTGACTCTCGAGCTTGATGTCCTGGACGATCGTCGCCGTAGCCGAGAGATCGACCGCGGTGAGCACCCCGAGCGAAGGGTCGAATTTCGCGAGCGTGACGCTCGATGTCCAGTTGGTTGTCGTCTGCGCGATCGTGTCACAAACCGTCTGCGTCGCGCTCTGGGCGACCGCGATGGCCGGCAGGAGAACGGCGGCGATGGCCGTCAGAACGATCGACCCAACGACGCGGTGGCGCTGCACGCAACGGCGAGGCTCGTCGACAATCGTTCCCGCCGGTGCGGCCTCTGCCGCGCTTGGAAATAGATCGGTCTCGGTCCCAACTCCGAAACAACGTGTTCCGATGGTTGCGCGCAGCATTGGACACTCGCCCCCTTCTCACCTTGCCAGGCGGTCGTGACCGCCATGGCGCGTTTCGCGGGGCAAAAGCGAAATGCGTGCCGCAATACTGTCGTCGCGTTCGGAGACTTGGATCCTGGGACCCGTACACGATGCGACGTCACAAGCTGTGCACTAGCCGAGAAGATAACGCGGATCGGTATTCGCCTGACAATGTGCGCAGTTTTTGACGCTAAACTGGACCCCTGCCGCCCCCATCATGAGGTGCGCGGAGTACCTGACGAGCGCACCGCGTGCGTCAGCACGGGCGGCAGCAGGAAGCCTGGAAGCCGGAAGATGCGCCGCTGGCTCTTGACGCGGAAGCCGGCGTGTTCCACACGCTTGCGCATCTGCGTGGTCGTGGGCCAATAGAACGGCTCGCCGACCAGGCGCGAGCCGGCATACATGACTTCGCTGACCAAGGTGGTTGGTGGGTTGACCAATGCCAGGAACAAGCGGCCGCCGGGATGCAAAACACGGTGGAACTCGCGGAGCGCCGCCTCCTGATCGGGAAACCAGTGGAAAGCCTCCGTCGACACGACGGCATCGAACGTCGCGTCGCGAAATGGCAGGCGGCCAGCGTCACCACCTACCCAGCGGATCGCATCGGAGCGCGCCGCCGCATGCCGCAGCATACCGAAGGAGAAGTCACAGCCGACGACTGCGACCCGCGGGAGCGCCGCGCAAATGCGGGCGGCCAGCTGCCCGGTTCCGCAGCCGACGTCCAAGACGTGCCGGCAGCCGGAGGCTTCCAACGCACGCAACACTGCATCGTGCACGGGCCGATACGTCGCCACTTGCACCAACGGCAGATCGTAGATCCGCGACCAGGCGTCGAAGAACCAGCGATTCGGTCCGCGCTCAGCCATGACGCACACCCTGGCGTCGGCGCGGGCGCTCCTCCCCGAAGAGCCGCGCGAACAAATCACGCCCGGGGTCGGTCTTGCGCTCCTTCAGAAGGAACTTGAGGCCGGAGGCGATTGCTCGCCGGACCTGCTCGCGCACCTCCCAACACGCCGCGTCGTCTTGATGTAAGCCACGATACGGCCGCGTCGGCACCGGCGGAGCGAAGTAGAAATAGAGTCGTTCAGGCCGCGGCAGCGGGGTTGGACCGATACCCTTGACGATCGGCAAGAAGGCGTCGGTGCGCAGTCCCAGCCGTTCGAGCACCGCCTGCACCGCAGGCGGGACGATCTGGTCTCCGCCAACGACGATATCCCAGGCGTCGTCCGCACCGACCGCGGCGAATGGGATGATCGGATAGCTGTACTGGATCGCGAGCCGCGCGAAGCCGAGGCGCTGACCCCACAGGAGCTTGTACTTCTCGCCCTTGCGCTTGAAGACCTCACGGGCGCCGCCGGGGAAGACGAGAATCGATTGGCGCGCGGCCATCAGCGCCGCGCAGTTCTCGCGCGTGCCATCGACCACACCGTAGCGCGTGAGGACATCGCGCCACAGCGGCACGCGGAAGTGCACATGATCACCCAGCGAACGCAGGACGATCTTGCGTTTCGTGTACAGTTCCAGGAACAGCATGGGCGCGTCGAGCATGCCGAAGAGTGTGTGGTTACCGACGAACAACCGCGGTCCACGACGCGGGATGTTGTCCAGCCCATACGACAGTGGACTGGTGATGGCGTGCCACGGCTGCAACAGAGCTGTCAGCGCCCGCATCGCCGTCGCCGATGGAGCCGAGGGGAGCGGCGATCGAAGCCCCATCTGCCGCGTCTGCATGCCGCCTCTCTCCAAGCTACCGGCGCGGTGGGCCGGGCTTGCGCTTCTGCTGGAAGGCACGGATGGCCGCCAGGTTTTCCGGCGAACCCAAGCGCCGTGCTTGCACCGCATCTTCACGGGCGCGCGCTGCCTGCAGCGCCTCGAGACGGGTGGCCAGCAGAAGCCTTTTCGTCTGCCGCACCGCCACCGGCGGCTGCGCCGCGATCTCGCGCGCCGTCGCCAACGCGGCGGGCAACAGCTCTTGATCGGGAAAGAGGCGGGCCGCAAGGCCGAGGGCGACGGCTTGCGCAGCATCGATCCAGTGCGCCGTGAACAGCAACTCAGCGGCACGCTGCGCACCGACGACCGACGGCAGCAGCAGGCTGCTGCCCGCTTCGCACACCAAACCGAGCGCGGTGAACGGCGCTCGCAAGCGCCCGCTCTCGCCGACGTAGACGATATCGCAGTGCGGCAGCAGCGTGAGACCAATGCCGACCGCAACCCCATTGACCGCTGCAATCAGCGGCTTGTCGAAGACGCAGAGTTGATCGACGAAGGGCGTAAAGCCGCGCCCGCTGCCCATCTCATCGAGGTCCTGCCCGGCGGAGAAGGCGCCGCCGGCGCCGGTGATCACCACGGCATGCACACGCTCGTCCTCCTGGGCCTCCGCGAGTGCGCGGCGCACGTCGTCGTACTGCTGGTCGTTGAACGCATTGCGACGCTGCGGGCGGTTCAGCGTCAGCAGCAGGACGCCATCACGGATCTCTTCGAGCACCGTCGCCCGGCTCATTGTACACCTGCAACGACGACACGCTCTGGATGGCCCGACCATGTCCATGCGTAGGTGGCGCGGCTGATTCCGAGCATCATGCCGCTCAGTGCCGTTGGATGGATGAACAGATTGTCGGGAATCCCGTCGCGCCGGCCGGTCCAATCGTGCGGCGCGTGCTCCAGCAAGCGGTGGCGAATGGGCCGGAGGTCCGCGGCTTCCGCGTAGCACATGTACCAGGATGCCCCACGTTTGCCGAAAAAGCGCCCCATGGTTTTTCCCGCGTCGTTTGGGGTGATGATCTCCATGCGGTCGAGACGATCAGGCTGGAACAAGGTCAGCACCCCTTCGTAGCCGAACTCGCCGGAGCGGATCGGCACGCAATGGGACGCATCCAGCCCGAAGCAGCGCGCGGCATCGCGCACGGCGACAGCGAAGTCCTGCACCAGAAGCGTCGCTTCGTAGAGGTGCTGCACGAGACCGCTGGCCGGCAATTCGGCGCTGCCGGAAATCACCGCTCGCAGTCCGGGCACACGCAGCGCCTCGGGCGGGAGAAACAACTGGTCGCCCTCC
>DATKMS010000417.1:0-4012 GCA_035541735.1 Candidatus Margulisiibacteriota bacterium | reverse complement strand
CAGGTACGGGTTCTCCTGCTCCGGGTTGGTCATCGCCATGACGATGGCGAACGACGACCCGTGCGCGCCGCTGCTGAACCATTTGTGCCCGTTGATGACGTAGTCATCGCCATCGCGCTTCGCCGTGGCGCGCAGCAGGCGGGGATCGGAACCCGCGACTTCGGGCTCGGTCATCGAGAAGCAGCTGCGGAGGTCGCCGTTCACCAGCGGCTTCAGCCAGCGCTGCTTCTGTTCGTCGGTGCCGAAGCGCCACAGGATCTCGGCGTTGCCCGAGTCGGGCGCTTGCGAGCCGCACGCCACCGGCGCAATCGGACTGCGGCCGAGGATCTCGTTGACGAATACGTAGTGCATGAACGGAATGCCGGCGCCGCCGGCCTCCTTCGGCAAGTGGAACGCCCAGTAGCCAGCCGCCTTGGCCTTGGCCTGCACGGCCTTGATCGCCGGCGGGTACGCCGGGCCGCCGACCTCCATGGTCCAGCGCTCTGTCGAGCGCTCCATCGGATAGATGTGCTCGTCCATGAACTTGCGGATGCTGTCGCACAGCTGTTCGATCTCGGCGGGGATGGCGAAGTCCATTGGCGTCCTCCTTGCGGCTGACAATAAGCCCCCTGCGCCCCTCACCGCAAGGTGTCTCCGTCACGCCGACGATAGCTTTGGTCCCCGGTTCCTGGTGTCTGGTCCGTGATTGCTGATCACTGATTCAGTGATCACTGGATCAGTGGATCACTGGTTACTGGTCACTTGCTTCTCGGCGGGCACGGCGATAGACGTGTCCTTTCACTGCACATCTGAAACAGGAGGAACCGCATGCGCCAGGGGAATCGCGTCTTCATCATCGGCGTGGGCATGACCAAGTTCGCGCGCTGCGAGCGCGACGCTCGAGAGCTCGGTCAGGAAGCCGCCAGCGCCGCCCTCAAGGACGCCGGCATCGACTACGACAAGATCGCGCAAGGCTTCTGCGGCTACATCAACGGCATGAGCACGCTCGGCCAGCAGACGCTCTACGGGATCGGCATGACCGGCATCCCGGTCTACAACGTGAACAACAACTGCTCCACCGGATCGACCGCGCTCTACATGGCTTACAATGCCATCCGCTTCGGTCAGAACGACGCCGTCCTGGCGCTCGGCTTCGAGAAGATGCAGAAGGGGCCGCTGGAAAATCAGCTCCCCGGCCTCGAAAAGCTGAAAGAAGAGACGGAGAAGGAAAAGAAGCCGCCGATTGCCGCCCGCATGTTTGGCGATGCCGGCCGCGACCACATGGAGAAGTACGGTACCAAGCCGACGACCTTCGCCAAGATCGCCGTGAAGAACCACCTGCACTCGGTCAACAATCCGCGCTCGCAGTACCAGGAGGCGTGTACGCTTGAAGAAGTACTGGCGGCGCGCATGGTGTACGATCCGTTGACCATTTTGCAGTGCTGCCCGACGAGCGACGGCGCCGCCGCTGCCGTCGTCGTCTCCGAGAGCTACCTCAAGCAACACCCGCACTCCGGTGCCATCGAAATCCGCGGCATGGCAATGTCCACCGACAAGATGGAGGACTTTGCCCGCGGCCGCATCGGCATGGTCGGCATGGGGATGACCGAACGTGCGTCGTGCGCCGTGTACGAGCAGTCCGGCATCGGTATCAACGACGTGCAGGTTGTCGAGCTGCACGACTGCTTCAGCACCAACGAGCTCATCACCTACGAGGCCCTCGGCATGTGCAAGGAAGGTGAAGGGGAGAAGCTCGTCGAAGACGATGCCACCAGCTACGGTGGCCGTTGGGTCGTGAATCCGTCTGGGGGGTTGCTCTCCAAGGGGCACCCCCTGGGTGCCACCGGTCTGGCGCAGTGCGCCGAACTCGTCTGGCAACTGCGTGGCCAGGCGGAGAAGCGGCAGGTGGACAACGTCAAGGCGGCGCTGCAGCACAACCTGGGTCTCGGCGGCGCGTGCGTCGTCGCCATGTACACACGCGCCTGAGCGCGATGCGTACGGCGGCCCTAATGTCGCCGCCGGTGGAAATTCGTTGACCATCGGCAGGGCGGTGGTCTAAAGATCGAACCGTAAGACACTAGCGCTATCGTGACCAACCGGCCCACCTGGTGGTGGAACGTGCGCTGTCGCGCGCCCGTCCACCACCGGGGAGGCACGAGGAGGTGTAGGATGCGTTCGATCGTCTGCGTGCTCGCGGGGTTCATCGTGTTCGGCGCGGCCGCCGCTCGCGCCGCCGCCCAAGCGGCGCCCCCCGCCGACACGGAGATGCTGGCCAAACGCGCCGCCGAAACCGGGTTGCAGCCCGGTGACATGCTGGGTCCCAACAACTGGAAGCTCGCAGACGGCCTCCTCCCGCCCGAGATCCTCAAGCACTACGAGAAGGGCGAGTACGTCAACAAGATCATCGACTGGCCCGTCGGTCACACCAAGCGCGATCCGGAGTTCCTCGAAGCGACGGAGCGCAACCGCGGCAAGTACACCGTCGACGAGCACGGCACCATCATCGACAAGGCGACCGGCAAACAACCGCCCTACATCGTCGGCTTTCCGTTCCCCGACATCGACGCCAAGGATCCGAGCGCCGGCGTGAAGGTGCTGTGGAACAACTACTACGAGGGCTACTACCTCGGGAACATCCATTCGGAGACCGAGCTCAATTGGGTGAATCCCAACGCCATCGATCGGCGCACCATCCAGGACGTCAACTTCGCCTACTACGACGGCCAAGCGGAACGCTACCGCATGCCGAATCCCAACAATTACATCTCGCAGTTCCTCACCGTGGCCAGGACGCCGGCGGACCTCAACGGCACCGCTGCACTTACCTGGCGCTACCGCGATGCCGACAAGCGCGACTCCAACTGGGCGTATGTGCCGGCGCTGCGCCGCGTGCGCGCGGTGAGCCCGTCAAACCGCTCCGACGGCTTCCTCGGCTCCGATATGAGCCAGGACGACGGGCCCTTCTTCGACGGCAAGGCCGAGGACTTCGACTGGAAGCTCATCGGCGAGGTCGAGCAGTTGCGCCTCGTCGACCCGCTCAGCTTCGCAGGCAAGTCGAACGTCAAGTGGCTCCCCGGCGGCGGCTGGCGTGCGAAGTGGCCGGAGGGCCTCAAGGCCTTCGGATACATGGATCCGAACTGGCACGGCGACGGCTGGGCGCCGATCGCCGGCGCCTTGGCGAAGCGCCGCATGTGGCTGATCGAAGCGGTGCCCAAAGACAAATATTATCTCTACGGGAAGATTGATCTGTATATCGACAAGGAAACCTACCAAGGCGCCTGGAACCGCAAGTTTGGTTGGAATGGTGAGCTGCTCAATACGCTGCAGGTGATGGTTTACGATTACCAGCCGTACAAGCGACCGGACGGCGGCGTCGAGTACATCCAGGGTTCCAACATGAGCTTCCAGTGCGCCGAAAACATCAAAGCGAACCGCGCCACCATCGCCGGCATTCAGCCGCCGAGCATGAAGGACCCGGCCGCGGACCGCAAGGTGCCGTTCGAGCCGAGCTTCTTCGACTTCACGACGCTGCAGCGCTTTGGGAAGTAGCGAACGTGTTCAGCCCAGATCGAAGCGATGCGTGCCGTTGTTCGATGACACGGTCCCGCTGCGACCGATGCCCTCGGTTGACGTCAGCGCTTCGAGCACGGCACGGTCGTCCGGCGTGTTGGCGAGGAAGCGCCGGCCATCCGCGAGTCGTCCGATCACGATGCCTTTGACGGGGGTGCCGTCGCGGTCGTGAAGGACCGTGTACGTCTCGATGGTGCCGGGCGCCTGCGCGGATTCCGCCAGCGCCGGGTGCGGCATGCGGTCGAGTTCGGCTTGATAGGCCAAGGGCTCCTCGCGTTCCCACGGGCGCGTTGGCGGCGCCGCGCTGTAGATGCCGATGGAGTGCTTGGTCACGTACCAACCCAGACCGGTGACCAGTCCCGTCGTCCCTGGCGCCGCGCGCAGCTTGTCTATCATGGTCGCCACAGCGTGCAGCGTGTAGTTGTTGCCCGGCCCACCGTGGTACGGCAGGCCGCCCGTGACG
>DATKMS010000416.1:0-24421 GCA_035541735.1 Candidatus Margulisiibacteriota bacterium | reverse complement strand
TGCGCAATCCGCAACAGTTCGGTCAACGTCTCGGAACGGTCTCCATCACCAGGGACCGGACCACCCGCCAGGTGGTTGACGTCCTGTGGCGCACCACGAATCGTCACCTTCTGATGTTCAACTCGAGCGGTGACGGCAACGGTCGCCACAACCTGCCCGGGGCCCCGATGCTCGACACGTACACCGGTTTGCTCTTCGTGCTCGGCATCGGCTACGCGCTGTGGCGCTGGCGGCATTCGGGCTATTTTCTGCTGCTCGCGTGGATGGCCATCATCATCCAGGGCGGCATCTGGAGTTTGGAGTTCGAGGCACCGCAGGGCTACCGGACTGTGGGGCTGACACCGGCGGTGGCGATGCTGGCGGCGGTGCCGCTCGGCGTGTTGTGGGGTCTGGTCGCCGACTGCAGCGTCACCGAGGAATCTGCCGGGGTGCTGCGCCGTGCTGTCTCCTATGGCGTCACCGCCGTGGTGCTCGCGTTGACGCTCTTCGTCCTGGCAGAGACGGCACAGACGAATTTCGACATGTACTTCAACAAGCAACTGCACCGCTCCGATGCGTGGGCTTCCTATTCCACCGACGCCACCTTTGTCGGCAGAGAAGTCGCGCGTCTCGGCCCGGACTATGTCGTCTACTGTTCACCGTTTCTGGCCGGCTTGCCGACGATCACCTTCCTGGCGCCGCATGCTCCGGAACCGCGGCGCTTCGAAGCCGCACGTGACCTGCCGGTGACCGACACCAAGGCGGCAGCCTTCCTGTTGTCGTACTCGGAGCGGCCTGTTTTCGAGCTGCTCAAGACGTACTATCCGCACGGGCAGTTCGTCGAGTTCGGGCCACCCGATGGCGGCAGCGCCATCGCTCTCGAAGCGGTCCTCTCGAAGGATGACATCGCGGCGACACGCGGGCTGGTCTTTCACTACAGCGGAAAGGACGGCAGACACGAAGCGCGCACCGACACTCTCGATCTGGATTGGACCGCTGCTCCGCCGACGTCGCTGCCGTTCGAGGCCGAGTGGACGGGCATCCTCAAGGTGCCGCACTATCGTCCATACACCTTGGAAGCGCGCGTCCCAGGTCATACAGAGATCTATCTGGACGGCAAGCTGCTGGCGAGCGGCGACCAGACCGCGCGCACCGACAGCCTCCTCCTGGCGCAGGGCCTGCACGAGTTCAAGGTCCGCTCGCAGGTGCGCTCCGCCGGCAAGGTCCAGGTGCTGTGGCAACCTGAGGGTATGGCGATACAGCCCATACCGGGTACAAATCTGTTCTCGGCACCCGTACGCCGCCAAGGGCTCGAGGGCAGCTACATCAACGACGGACCACCGCAAGGGTTGAGCTTCGTGCGCATCGATCCCTTTCCAGGTGGACACATGCACATCCTGCCGCTCAACGTTCCCTTCTCGATCCGCTGGCAGGGACAAATCGAGCTGCCGGCCAGCGCTCAGTACCGGTTCATCCTACAAGCCGTCGACGAGGGCAGCTTGAGCATCGACGGCAAGCATTTGATCACCACTCCGGCGCCCAATCAGGCCGCCGACGCCGTGGTCGATCTGTCTCAGGGCCGCCATGATGTGGTGATCGACTATCACCAGCGCGGCGGCAGCCCATCCTACATCAACGTCTTATGGCAGCCGCCGCGCGGCGGCGTGGACACGATCCCCGCGGGAATGTTCTCGCCGCCCTCGTGAACCGCAGTCAACGCCTGCGGGCGGCGAAGATCAGCTGATACCCGAAGAGCGTCTTCCACAGCCGCGCCAGCCGAAACCCGAGCGTGTGCAGGAAGAAGAGCGGCCGGCCCGGCGCCGTGTTCTTCCACACCAGCGGCAGCGGCGTGGCTGTCGTTTCGATGGCCTCGACGGTGAAACCAGCGTCCTCCAGGAAGCGGCGCGCGGTGCGCAGCGTAAAGAAGCGGACGTGGGTGCGGTCGAGGATGCCGCGGTCGGTGTAGTCGAACCGCCCCAGGAGCAAGCTCAGACGCACGTACCAATGCGCCACGTTCGGCACCGACACGATCACCAAGCCGTCGGGCGCCAGCAACTCGGCGAAATGTGTGAAGACCGCGGCCGGATTTGTCAGGTGCTCGAGGATGTCGGCGAAGATGATGACGTTGAACGGGCCCTCAGGAAGTGGCAGCTCGCTCTCGATGTCGGCGAGAATGGTCTGCTGGTAGTAGCGCGCCGCCTTTCTCAAGGTGACGGGATTCCGATCGATCCCCCACACCTGGAAGCCGTCCTTGAGCAAGTCACGTCCGGCAAAGCCGTCATCACAGCCGACATCCAATACCCGCCCGGGTCGACTCAAGCGCCGCACCAACTGCGGAATGAGGTGGTGGCTGCTGTAGGGATCGTCCTTGAAGCTGTACACGCTCGCCGGCGAGCGGTACCGGCTGGGCCCGACGCTGGGCGGGGGCGTGCTCAGCGGAGCAGCGGCAGAGGGGTTCTGGACCACGCGATGCACCCTACGCGCACCCTGCGGCAGCGGACGCAACGATCACAACGTTCGACGGTTTCAATGGCGGGGCTTATACCAGCGTGCTTCCGGAGACGCAACGCGCCGCGCAAGGCAAAGCGTGGCGGAGCCGTCAGTCGGGGAGGCAGCGCGCCACCGCAATGAGCGACGCACCCTGCCAGGGCAGGACGCGGTCGAGCCGGCGCAGCAACCAGGTCAGCAGGTTCACACCCTTGAGCTGCAGTTTGCTGAAGTGGCGGCGCTTCAGCACCTGCCCGTTGAGCCTCCAGGCCGGGGTGGTGGCGCGATTGAAATCGAACAGTTGCTCCACGTGGAATCCCTGCGCCTCGATGGTCGCACGCAAGCTCTCGCGCGTATAACGGCGCTTGTGACCGAGCACCTCGTCCAGCGTGCCGTACAGCGACGGATCCTGCGGAACGAGGATGATCGCGTAACCGCCCGGCTGCAGCGCCAGACGGATGTTTTGCAAGGCCGCCGCCTCGTCGTCGACGTGTTCGAGGACGTTGAGGCAGATGGCGGTGTCGTAGCGTCCCGCCACCGGCGCAAAGTCATCGCGACAGGTGAGGTCGATGCGCCGCACATCCATGTACGGCTTGCCTTCGGCAAAGTTCTGCAGGAAGTCGAGGTAATGCGGGTTCACATCGGAGACGGTGTAGTAGTCGCGCGGCAGCAGCATGCGTGTGAGGTTACCGATGCCCGCGCCGACCTCGAGGACACGCGCACCAACGTGTGGTCGCACGGTGTCCGCCATCCAGCGATTGAAATGCGGCACCGCGGACATGCCGACCAGGATGTTCGAACCGTATTCGTCCGGCTTGTAGATGTCGTCAATCAGCCACCAGTGCAGCATCGCGCCCAAGGCTAGCACCGCATCTTTGAAGCCGATCTTCTTGCCCTCCTCGTATGTGCGGCCGGCATACGAGACCGGCACCTCGAAGATGCGGGCGCCGCGCTTCGCCAGCTTGAAGGTCAGCTCGGGCTCGATACGGAAGTCGCGGCTGCGAATCGGGATCGATTGCAGGAGCCGCGTGCGCACCGCTTTGTAGCAGGTCTCCATGTCGGTGAGGTTCAGGTCGGTGAGCAGGTTGCAGATACCGGTGAGCAGGCGGTTGCCGATCGAGTGGCGGTAGTACAGCACGCGGCGGTAGCTGGCGGCGAGGAAGCGGGAACCGTACACAGCGTCGGCAGCGTCGTGAATGAATGGGGGCATGAGCTTCGGCAGGTCCTGCGAGTCGTATTCGAGATCGGCGTCGTGAATGACGGTGACCGACCCCTGGGCGCGGGCGATGCCGGTGTTGACCGCCGCCCCCTTGCCGCCGTTGCGCTCGTGCTCGATGTACGTGATCCGGTCGGGATGCTCGGCGGCCAGCTTGCGCAGGATGTCACGGGTGCCGTCGGTGGAGCCATCGTCCACGATGATGAGATCCAGACGCGAGATGAGCGGGCTTTCTACCGCCAGCACCCGGCGGACGGATTCCGCCACCAGATAGCGCTCGTTGTACACCGGCATCACAACCGAGAGGTGCTCAGGCATAGTGGCGCCCCTTAGCGGGCGCTACGAAATGGCGCAAGCAGTGGCCGGCACGCCGCGTGTGTGCGGTAGCACCGGGGCCGCGCTCAACTTGACTCGCGATTGCTTATCCTCTACCCCACGGCGGTGTTTGTCCGGCCCAGGCCGTCCTCGTGAACCAGCACGTCCCGTCTTCACCAACGCCCTCCACACCTCCTCGCAGCTGGGTCACGTTACTGCTCAAGCTCGCCGCGGTGGGGGCTGCGGGTACGGCGCAAGCCTACGTCTCCGCACAACCCTGGCCCAGCGTCGCCGGGTTCGCGTTTGGCGGCCTGCTGTTCCTCGTCGCGGAGCTTCGCACGCCGGTGCCCGCAGGTTCGTCCGAGCAGCGCCAGCCGCCCAAATTCAAGGGTCTCTGGACGCTGCTCGCCGTCGGCTGCGCGCTGAGCCTTGCCGCTGGCATCCTCGTCTACCGCGGCGCCCAACCGGCGCTGACGCATTCCACGTGGTTGCTGGGTCTGCTGTGCTTCGGCGGCTGTACTCTGTGGTCGTGGTGCCGCAGCCGGTCAGGACGACGGCCGTCGCCAAGGTCGCTCGCGGCGGTCTTGCTCCTGCTGCTGCTCGCCGGCGGCCTCTTCGGTTGGCGTGTGAGCAGCATCCCGTTGGAAGTGCACGGTGATGAGGGTGAGGAGGGCATGGACGCCGTTGAGCTCCTCGCCGAGACGCCGTTCAACCTGTTCACGGTGGGCTGGTACTGGCTGCCGCGCCTCCATGTGCTGCGCCAGGCCGTGGGCCTCAAGCTCTTCGGCGTCAATCTCCTGGGGCTGCGTAGCAGCAGCGTCGTCCTGGGCGCTGTGGGTGTCCTCCTCGTCTTCGCTTTCGGTGCGCAATTCTGGGGATTCGAGGTCGGACTGTTGGCGGGGCTGGTGCTCGTCTCCGCGCGCTTCTTCATCCATTTGAGTCGGACCGGTTTCGAGTACCTGGATACACCGGTGCTCAGCGTTCTGGTCGTCTGGTTGGCGTGCTGGGCGTGGCGCGACCTGCGGCTCGACGCGGCGCTCCTCTGTGGCCTCGCCCTCGGCCTCGGCATTCAAACGTACTACGCGTCACGCCTGGTTCCGGTGCTGCTGACGGTGACATGGGGTCTGTGGCTGACGGGGAGCGAGCGCCGCCTGCAGCCGGCGCGTGTCACACTTTTCGTGGTGATCGCGGTGGTGGCGCTGGCCACCGTTGCGCCGATGGCCGGCTATTTCTGCCGGCGTCCCAGCGACCTGTGGTGGCGGACGCTGGAAACGAGCGCGTTCACTCAGAGCGCGCTCACCCACCTCTCTTACGGCTACGGCACCCGCAACCTCAACTACATTCTGCTCGTGCAGTTGCAGCATGCGGTGACCCTGTTCAACTACACGTCGGATTCGTCACTGCAGTACGGCTACCGCCCGGGCGGATTGTTCGAGCCAGTCACCGCGACCCTCTTCGTGTTGGGCTTTGCCGGCACCTGCGCCCGGCCGCTGCGGAATCGCAACCTCATGCTGCTGCTGTGGATCGTCGTGCCGGTGATCGTCGGCGGGGCGCTGACGATCGACACGCCCTTCTATCCGCGCATCGGCGGCGTCGTCCCGTTCGCGGCGCTGATGGTGGCGCTGGCGTTGCGTAGCCTGCTGGGCAGCCTGCGCGCCACCCTGCCGTCCCGGGCCGCACATATCGCCGCGCCGCTGGTCGGAGTTGGTGTGTGCGGGCTGATCTTTGCCCACAACATCCAAGATTACTTCTTCGACTATGCCCCGCGCCACCGCCACGGACCCGGCGTGGAGATTGCCGCCTGGGTGCGCGCGCACGGCGCCGGCAAGACGACATACATGGTGGGCGGAAAGGGATTTTACATCAGGCACGGAACGATCCGCTTCCTGTCTTACGGATTTGCCATCGAGGACATTGGCGATCTGGACGGTTACCTGCGCGGCAATCGGTTCGATCCGGCGACGAGTCTGTTCATCATCATGCCGCAGGGCAAGGAACTGATTCCGAAGCTGCAGAGCGCCGTCGGTCCGCTGGACATCCAGCCGCAGCGCTTCCGCGACGACCCGGCCGCCTTCTACACCGCCGTGCCGCTGCCGCGTCGGCCGCCCGCACCTGCAACGGCGGAGCCGTAACGCCTGACTGGCCCCGTACGCCGCGAGCGATTATAACCAGCCGTGATGACGCGGAGCTTCCGGCCCAGCAAACATCGCCGTGCCGGCGCGGCGAAGCCGGACGTGAACGAACTCGTGAGCGCCGCACGTACTGCAGCGACGGCGCGGCAGCAGGGCTATCGGGCGCGCTCGCTGGCGATTCACGGCTGGATCTGCGCCAAGTGCGCCCGCGAGTTCGACGAGACGAACCTGCAACTGCTCACGGTGCATCACAAAGACGGCAACCACGACAACAACCCGCCTGACGGGAGCAACTGGGAGAACCTCTGCGTCTACTGTCACGACGACGAACACAGCCGCGACATTCTCGCAGACTATTTGTCCGGCAAGGAGTGAACGTCGCCGCCCACGCTGACGGCTCGTGTCGCGCGGTTCACTCTGCCGGCAGACGCTCGCGCAGGCGCTCGCAGACGCGCAGCTTGGCACTGGCGGCGCGCGGGTTGGCGGCTATCTCTGCCGCGCTGGGCCGCACCGGTTTTCGGGTGACGATGTGCACCCGGCCGGCGTGCTGCTGGGCCACGAAGAACTGCTTGACGATGCGGTCTTCGAGCGAGTGGAAGGCCAGCACCGCCAGTCGCCCACCGCCGGCCAGCAGCGACAGCGCCTGCGGCAGCACCGCAGCGATCGCCTCGAGCTCATCGTTCACGGCGATGCGCAGCGCCTGAAACACGCGCGCCGCGGAGCGGGCCGCACGCCAGCGCACCTTGCCAGGCAGCGCCGCCGTAATCAGCTCCAGCAACTCGTGCGTGGTCCGCAGCGGCGCCCGCTGGCGCTGCGTGGCCATCGCGCGCGCAATGCGGCCAGCGTAGCGCTCTTCGCCGAACCCCCTGAAGATGGCTTCGAGCTCCGCAGCGCTGCGCGTCCGCAGGATCTCCGAGGCGGTTTCAAGCGACGCGTCGTCAGGGTCGAACCGCATGTCGAGCGGCTCGTCACGCATGAAGCTGAAGCCGCGGCCGCTGATGTCGAGATGGAATGAGCTCAGGCCGAGATCGAGCACGATCGCCTGCACTGGCGCAAAGTGTCGGACGGTGGCGATCCGGGTCAGCTCGCGAAAGTTGCCGCTCGCCAGCTGCAAGCGCCCGGCATCGACGGCAGCCGCCAGCCGGCGGCGTACCGCCGTGAGCAACTCCGGATCGCGGTCGATGCCGAGGACGATACCGTCGGGCAGCGTGCGTTCCAAGATCGCCGCGGTGTGGCCACCGCCGTCGATGGTGCCGTCGATGCAGCGCGCCCCCGGCGTCAGCTGCAAGAGGTCGAGAATTTCGTCGGTGAGAATCGGCCGGTGGACCGGCGCTTCCATCGCGTCCACCCCACTCCTCCGCCCCTGCCGCGTTGCTTACTTCGGTCGATTCGCCGCCAGATTCGCAACCTCATCCGGCGCGAGCGCACGGTTGTAGGCTTGGAATTGGCTGATCGCACCGTTGGTCCCCGGGACCCCCTGTGGCAGATCCGAACCGACGTAGAGTGGCGTACCCGGCCGAACGTTGAACTGTCCCTGCACCGGCACCTGGCCGACCATCTTGCCGTCTATGTAGAACGACTGCATGAGCTGCCCATTGTCGTTCTGACCCCAGGTGGCGACGACTTGGTGCCAGTCACCGGGCTGCCAATCGGAAATGTTCTGACCGATGTTGCTCTCCTGGCCGGCGCTGTCGGCCATCAGGAAGCGCATGTAGACGCCGTTCTTGAAGATCTGCAGACGGTCCTCCCACTGGTTGAGGTTGCGCAACCCGGCCAGCGAGGCGTTGCTGTCGTCACCGCCCGCCCAGCCCGGCTGCACCCACATGGAGATCGATCCGCCTTCGCCCTTGAGGTTTCCACCGTCCGGCACAACAAATTGCGAGTTGGTCGAGAAGACGGCACCCTGTCCACTATCGAAGGTAACCCCCTGCTCAACAACCGCTGCGTCGCCTCGATCAGGCGCCGTCGTCTTGTCGAAGGGCAGCGACAGCACCGGTCCGCCGTCGTCAGGCACAGGCTTGCTCGTGTCAGCAGGCTTATCGGTAACTTGTTGCACGGTGTCATGAGACGGCGCCTGTCCCGAGCGACCTCCCGCGCCGCCGATCGGTCCGGTGATGGGTCGGGCACCCTGGAACGGCACGTCGGCGACCGGCACATTGGCGTTCATCTGGATTGCGTCGCCGCCGGCGCGAGCGACCGCGCCAACACCCGCTCTACTCTCACCCGTCCCGCCGCGCGTGCGGTCGACGAGCACGCTCGCCCCGCCGCGGTTCGATGGAGCGCCGCCCGGCCCTGCACTGTCACGCACGCCTCCCGCACTGGCACCGCGAGGCGCGGTGGAACCGGTGCGGCTGGAGCCGCTACTGGTTGGCTCATTGGGGCCGCCCTGCCGCGCAATCCAACCACTACCTTGGGGTCGCCCCATGTCGGGAAGCCCCGCCAGCTGCTGCTGGTGCTCCCGCGGTTTCTCCGCGTCTAAGCCTGCCTCGGAACTGGACAAGTGCTTGATGCCGAACACGACCGCGGCAAGCGCAGCGGCTCCCACAACCAGGTAGACCCATGAGCGTTCCATACGCAGCTACTCTCGTTCCAATGGTGTTGTGCAGCTCCGGGCTTGTCAACCCTCATCTGGGAAGAAAAACTGAGGACCCCGCCCGGCGCGCCGGCGTCCGGTGTTTGTTGACAAGCGCCAGACCCATAGATACACGATAGCGTCTTTTACGCAGACAGCAATTTGCTCGACTCCCGGCTGCCATGACTCAGACTGCGAATGATCGTACGCCAACCGCCCCTGCGGCGTCCACCCGTTCGGCGGCTACGCGACCGAGTAGCCCGCTGGACCGCAAGGTTGCGGGCAATCTGACCCTGGAGCAATGCATTTACATCCTGGTATTTGGCGTCGCAATATTCACGCGCTTGTACATCCTGGGCGTCCGCCCGTACCACCACGACGAATCGATTCATGCCTTCTTCTCCTGGAAGATCACGCAAGACGGTGTCGGCGACTACAAGTACGATCCGGTTTATCATGGCCCGCTGCTGTACTACGCAACCGCACTGACGGTGCGTTTGTTTGGCGACTCGGATTTTACTGCCCGCTTGAGCCCGGTCCTGTTCGGCCTCGGCGTACTGGCCTTCGCGTGGCCGTTGCGGCGCTACCTGGGCCGCTGGGGGGCCGTCGCATTCCTCATCCTGGTCACCTTCTCGCCGGCCTTGTGTTATTTCACACGCTTTCTGCGGCACGACATCTACGTTGCCCTGTGCAACCTGGCCTTTGTCTACTTCGCGTTCCGGTACGGCGAGACGCGCACGCCACGCCACCTCTATCTCAGTATCGCGGCGCTGGCAGGGGCATTCTGCACGAAGGAAGACATGTACGCCCTCGGTCCCGTCTTCATCGCCGGCTTTGTCCTCATGCTGCTGTGGGAAGTAGTCTATGCCGCCGATTGGCGCCCGGCGCTGCGCGCGGTGAGGAGCGAGACGACGGCGTTCTTGCGACAGGCGGCACTGCCCTTCGTCACCAGCATCATCATTTTCGCGGTGATCTGGCTGCTGCTGTACACGTCGCTGCTGACACACAAGGAGAACTGGAACGGCGTGACGCGCGCGCTGTCGTACTGGTGGGGTCAGCATGAAATCAAACGCATCGGTGGACCGTGGTGGTACTATTTCCCGCAGCTGGTGCTCTACGAGCCGCTCATTCTGTTCCCGGCGTTTCTCTTCCTGCTGACCCCGCTCCTGCACCCACGGCCACGCGAATCGATGTTCACCCGCCTGCTCGGCTACGGGATGTGGATTGCGACGGCGGCCTTTGTGCTCTGCCTGTTTGCGTTTCCTCCCAGGGCGCCGCTTGTCCTGCTTGCCGCCTTAGCTCTGGCGGGCGTCACCATGATGAAGCGTTGGCTGCCCGACCGGTTCACGCGTTTTATCATCATCTGGACGCTGGGCAGCTTCGGCTTCTACAGCTGGGCCCAGGAAAAGGTCCCCTGGTTGCTGGTGCCGATCCTGTTGCCGACCGTGCTGTTGGCGTCGATGTGGTTTGCGCAACTCATCGAGTCGCGCGCCATCACCCGGCCGGTGACGGCTCTGGTGCTGGCTGCGGTAGGCGCATTGACCGTTTGGACGCTCATCGCCAGCAACTACTTCTATGACGCACCCCGCCCAGACGAACCCGCGAACGCCCGCCACGCCGAACTGCTGGCCTACGTGCAGTCCACCTACGACATCGAGAAGGTGATGAAGCGCATCGAGCAGGTGGGCAAGACCCTTGGCACCGGCACGCAGACGCGGCTGGCCGTGTCAGGCAACGCCACCTGGCCGCTGAGCTGGTACCTGCGGCACTACCCGGTAAATTGGTCGGCGGACGTGCGCTCGGTGGATACGCCGGTGGTGATCATCGACAAGGAGGCGACGGCGGCGCTCGACAAGGCCCTCGCCGACACGTACGAGAAGGTCCCCTTCCAGATCCGCGGCTGGTGGGAACCCGACTGGCGCCAGATGGATCTGAGCAAGCTCGGGCGCTATCTCTTCACACGCGAAGCCTTCAGCGGCGTCGGGTCGAGCGATGCCGTGATGTACGTGGCCAAGGATCTGAAAGCCGGGGCGAAGTTCGCCGCGGTGGCTGTCAATCCTCCGCCCGCGCCGCGTGGTTACCCCGGCGCCCCATCGGTCCTGGCGCCCGCGGCAGTGTGGGGACGCAAAGGAACCGCGCTCGGTCAATTTGACGAGCCGCGCGGTCTCGCTGTGGATACCGCCGGCAACCTGTACGTCGTCGACAGCAAGAACAACCGCATTCAGAAATTCGGCCCCGACGGCAAGGCCTTGTTGGAGTGGGGACACGAAGGACAGGACGGCGGCAAATTCAAGGACCCGTGTGGCATAGCCGTGGGACCGGACGGTTCCGTCTACGTCGCCGACACGTGGAACCATCGCATCCAGAAGTTCGATGCCAACGGACGCTTCCTGCTCGAGTGGCGTGAGCAAACCTCAGGGTTCTGGGGTCCACGGGGCATTGCAGTCGCCCCAGACGGCAGCGCCGTGTACGCCACCGATACCGGCAACAAGCGTGTTGCCAGCTTCGATCCCGGAGGCAATCAGCTGACTGTCTGGGGGCACGATGGGTCCAAGCCGGGCGAGTTCATCGAACCCGTCGGGATCACCGTCAACGGTGACGGCCAGGTTATCGTTGCCGACACCGGCAATCGGCGCATCCAAATCTTCGACCGGCAGGGAAAGTTCGTGAAGGAGTTCCCGGTCTCCGGATGGGAGGAGTTCTACACCGAGCCCTACCTGGCGCTCCTCGGGTCGGACATCCTGGTCACCGATTCATTCGCTCATCGCTGCGCACGCTACTCCGGCAGCGGCACGCTGGTCTACTCCTGGGGGAAAAGCGGCTCGGGTGACGGCGATTTCAATCGGCCCATCGGTATCGCCACGGATGCGGCAGGTGCGGTCTACGTCTCCGACACGCTCAACAACCGCATCCAGAAGTTCGTGCTGCCCGCGGTCAACAAGTAAGCCGTGCGGCCGGCGTGGCTTCCCTGGCCCACCCCCTTTCGCCGGGGCTAGGACAGGGCTAGTCGGATCCGGACTTCCACGTCCGACACGCTGCTCGTGGGCCGCTGTCAGCCGCCCGAAAGAATCTTCTGCCGCAGGCGAAACAAGTCGTAGAACGCCTTCAGGATCACCGACAGGTGCGCACCGGTCTGCACGCCGGCGGTCCGAGGATAGTGATGGACGCCGACTTCCTTGATGCCGAAGCCTTTGCGCACGGCGCGGCCGTACATCTCCGCATTGATCAGCGCACCGGTCGATTCCAGCGTGATCGCATCCAACACCTTCTTGGGAATGAGCTTGAAGGCACAGTTCAGATCGCGCACCCGTACGTTGAGCATGATGCGCACCAGCCAGCCGCCGAACAGCTTGGCGTTGAGGCGACGGATGAACGGGTCACGGCGCTCGATGCGGAAGCCGGTCACGATGTGGTCATCGTCGGTTGCCAGCGGCAGCAGCGTGTCGAGGTCGTTGATGTCGAACTGGCCGTCGCCGTCCATATAGAACACAAAGCGTTTCGTGGCGGCGTCGAAGCCGGTGCGCAGCGCCGCACCATAGCCACGATTTTGGGCATGGTGCAGCGGGCGCACGCGCGGCAATTCGCCGGCCAAACGGTTGAGAATCTCACCGGTACCGTCGCGGCTGCCGTCGTTGACGACCAGCAGTTCATAGTCGGGCAGCCGCTGCTCGAGGTAGGTCGCACACCGGCGGACCACCGCTTCGACGTTGGCCTCTTCGTTGAACGCCGGGAGAACCACCGAGAGCTCTTGCACGACACCCGATGCGGTGGCAGCTGCGGTCGCATTGCTTTTTTGTCCGTTCACCATAGAATCGTCCTCAACAGGTACTCAACATGATTATCCAATGCCCATACTGCGCCACGCGTTACGAGCTCGACGCCGCACGCATGGCGGGGCCAAACCCCATGTTCAAGTGCTCGCGCTGCCGCCACGTCTTTCCGCCATCCCCCCCCAAGCAGCGCACACCAGCTCCCGCCGCTGCGCCGGCAAGCGTGAAGTCGCGGGCAAGCAGCGAAGAGAGCCTGGCCCTCCCGTTTGACAGCACGCGCGGTAACGAACCGGCGGAGAGCGCTCCTGGCGATCTCACTGTCCCTGAAACCGAAGAGGAGTTCACGCTCGGCACCGAGGAGCACCCCGTCCAGCTCACCGTCCCCGACGATGTCGAACCCGATGCGCCGTCGCCGCATGCACCGGCATTGACGCGCGATGCCGCGCCCGACGAGCCGACCGAGTTGGGCGCGGGGCTGAGCCCGGAGGATGAGATCGAGATCGAAGAGGAGGCGCCGAAGCGCGCCCGGCGTCCGCGCACGCCGCGGCCGCGTGAACGCAGCCACGTGGTGCCGTTGTTCGTGTTCCTGGGGTTGGTGGTCACCGGATACGGCGTGCTCACGAGCACGTTGTTCGCCAATCCCGCGCTGTCCGACAAGCTCGTCGGCCGCATTCCGCTGATCGGCACGCTCGGCGATGAACGCCTGTTGGTTCGCAAGGTGGCACTCTCGGATGTGGTGAGCAGTTATCAGCGGATCAAGGACGGCAAGGACGTCCTCGTCATCACCGGCAAGGCACTGAACACGGCGCCCGTGGCGCTGCAGGGCGTGCAGATTGCCGGCAAGCTGTTCGACAACAGCGGTGCGCCAGTCGACGAGAAGGTCATCTCCTGTGGCAATGTCATCTCGACAAAGGTGCTCAAGGACCTGACGCCGCAGGAAGTGTCGATCTTGCAGAAGCTGAGTCCGCCGAAGAAGTTCGTGATCGAGCCGGGCGAATCGTCAACCTTCGTGATCGTCTTCATGGATCCGCCCCGCCAGGCAGTGGAGTTCACGACTCAGGTCGTTGCGGCGCAACGTCAAACCTGACTTTTGCTTTCGTCTTTGCGGTCCTGGTCGTCTTTCTTGGGCGTGATATCGATCTCGTCCGGGGTTTTGACCGCCTTGCGGAAATTGCGGATCCCACGTCCCAGCCCCTCGCCGATCTCAGGCAGCTTGCCGGCACCGAAGATGATGAGGACGATGACCAGGATGACCAGCAGCTCCCCGATACCCATTCCGAACATGGCAGCGTCCTGTGCGGCGAGTTATACGTGAACGCCCCTACCGGGCGCAAGGCACGGCGAGGTGGGGCGCCGCACCTACATCAGCAAGCGCTCCAGCGTCCTGCCGTACTCCGTCGGATCGTCGGCCGTAACGTGCACGCGGTGGATGTCGGCGCCCGCAGCGGCTTCCGCGGCGATGCGCTCGCGGCACGCTGCGATGTCGCCGACGGTGCCCAGGCGTTCACGCATCGCCGGGGGCACGGCGGCGGCGGCCGCTGCACTGCCCTTGCTCCAGGCGTCCTTGACGGCCGCGACCTCGGCACCAAACCCGAAGCGTTCGAGCTGGCGGGCGTAATACACACCCATGCGGCCGATGTAGAAGGCCGTGGTTCCCGCCTGTGCCATCTCGGCACGCGTGCGCGCCTCGGCGGTGGCGACGACCGCCGCCCCGGGCGCGTGGATTTCAAACGCGGCGGGATCGCGCCCGGCGGCGGCGATGCGGCCGCGCATCGCCCTTACTTCGTCGGCCAACTTATCCAGCGGGATCATCACCGGTAGCCATCCGTCGGCGTGTGACGCCGTCAGCGCCAGCGCCTTCGGATTGAGCGTCGCCAGATGAATGGGAATGTGCGGCCGCGGCGGCGCAAAGCGGAGCGTGAAGCCGCGTTCGAGCGTGAACAGCTTGCCCTTGTAATGCAGTGGCTCGTGCCGGATGAGGATGTTGAAGATCTCCATGACTTCCTTCAGCCGGGTCAGAGACGGCTCGAAACGCACGCCGTGGAAGTGCTCGATCACCTGGGCGCCGCTGGTGCCGAAGCCGGCGAGCATGCGTCCGCCCGACAGCTCGTCGAGCGTGGCGAAATGCTGCGCCAGCGCCGCCGGCGTCCGCGAGTAGACGTTGACGATCCCGGTGCCGAGGCGGATGCGCTTCGTGCGCTCCGCCAACTGCGTCAGCAACGTGAAGCAATCGCGTCCCCACGCCTCTGGAATCCACGCCGAGTCGACGCCGACTTCGTCCGCGATGCGCACCCGTTCGAGCACGCGCTCGCGATCGAAGTTGCCCTGCCAATCCACTGAAATTGCCAGCTTGTGAGCCATTGCATCCTCCCGTGCTCCTCTCTCGCCGAGAGCCGCGTGAGATGCAAGCCGTCACGAACGGTCGAGCAGCAGCATCGGCTTGTAACGGCAGGTTTCAGACTCGCTGTTGTCCCGCAGTGACCGCACGGTCCTCAGCGGGCAGCCCAAGTGCGTCGTCTTCGATCTCAGCAAACCGCTTACACGTGCCGATCGGTAGCCGGCGGGCGCTGCCAAGGCCAGCGCCCGCTCACCTCCAACTCGAGCGCGAAGCTCAGCAGCGTCCGGATCGCCACGATCACGGCGAGCACCCCTAGGTTTTGCAAGGTGGGTTCGATGGCCACGGTCCCGATGATGTCAGCAATCACCAGCAGTTCGAGCCCGAGCAGGATCGCCCGCCCGAGGTCGGCCCGTAGGGCATGGTAGGCGTCCTGGAAAGTGGCGCGGCGCACCAGACGCATCGAGAAGGCCGCTGCGGCACAGAGCGCGCCGAGCAGAAGCACGGCGACGCCGATGAATTCGACAACACGTGCGGCCGCAACGACAAAGTGTTCGTACTCCATGACGCCTCGACTCGTCGGTTAGCGGTCAATCATGACGCGGCCGAACACCTTGGCGATGAGCCGCCGGCGCACCGACTCTTGCAGACAGCAGATACGATCAAGCCGGTCGGCTCCATCGCCTTGTGGTAGGCCCGGCTGCTTCCATGGCTACTTCCCAGCGGGTGCGGCCGACATAGTCATCAGACCCAGTTGCTGCATCATCCCGACGTCGTCGCGGTTGGCCCAGTGCTCGACGATCTTGCCGTCGCGGATCCTCATCAGGTGGATGTGCTGAACTTCGAAGCGACGCTCGGTAGGTTCGACACCCACAAGGACGCCGTTGCTGAATGGGATCCGACTAACACCGCGATGGGTCCCGCTGAACATTCCTCGCACCGATACCCACTCGCCCTCGCACACGTAGCGAAGCGCTTCGAAGCGAACGTCTGGAAAGGTTCCCTGTATATCCTTGAGAACGGCCAGCACGCCGGCGCGGCCCACGGGCTGGCCATGGTTGTGCGTGTCCTGGGCGAAGAACTCCGCTGCCCCAACCATGTCGCCACGGTTGAATGCATCCCACTGCTCCTGGATCAGCTGTCGGTTGGATTTCAGCTCGTCCACTTGCTGCCTCCTTCGGGAGACCGGTTCCCGCTCTCCAAGCCTAACTGCATTTCGACTCGTCGGCCTATTTCTCTTCGCCCCGTCGACCGAGGTCAGCCTAGCATCTCCGTCGTTTTCGCGGCAAATGCATGCAACGGGTCGGGTTGAAACAGTTTCTTCATGGGCGTGCCGTCAGTGATCGTCGTGTTAGGCCGACCAGCATAACACACCGGTGTTGGCTGGCCGCCGAGCGCCGTTGCAGGCAGCCACCACGCTGGGCCACCGGTGGTCCCCAGAACGCCTCAACCGCTGGTACTAAGTCAGCTTCGCCCGTCGACCTACCCTGGGCATGAATGCCCCGGCTGAAAACGGGCCCCCGCTGAAGAGACTGGCGATAAAGGCGAATGGGTCCCTCGATACGGCCGCTGAGAAGATGCGGCCTACTCGGACGAACGGGAAAAAGCCCTGAGGATCAAACCTGGATCCGTTCATCCCGAGAGCCACGCCGGCGGGGACGCCGGTTTGAAGGGCCCATGAACCGAGCGTCATTCCCGCGAAAGCGGGAATCCATGCCTGCACCTGCCACCCCGCCTCGCGCCTGGATGCCCGCTTTCGCGGGCATGACGAGATTAGGCACTGTCGGTTCATGGGCAGTAGCCGCCGTCCCTTGACAGCGTATCGCGGGGCGTCTCGCGAGAAGATCGACGGTCTCTGAACCGGGCGCAATGCCATCGTTGAGCACGCGCCCCGTTTTACGGGGCGCCTGATTTCAGAGGGCGATTCATCGCCCGCAGTCGCGCCGCCCTGCCCAACCGTTGGCCGACGGGCTCGCTGAACACGCCGCCGGCCCTTGCCGGTCGCGACCAAGCATCGCTACAATGCCGCGGGATGACCGATCAATCTCGGCTCACGTGGGCGCTCTTTCTCTCCGTGCTGCTGCACGGCTTGCTGCTCACATTGCTGCCCTTCATCCGCCGAGCACA
Source organism: Candidatus Margulisiibacteriota bacterium (assembly GCA_035541735.1). Taxonomy (GTDB): domain Bacteria; phylum Desulfobacterota; class Binatia; order HRBIN30; family HRBIN30; genus DATKMS01. The sequence goes on along the minus strand of DATKMS010000416.1, from coordinate 7,488 downwards.
CCTGGAGATTCCCAGTCCGCCGCCGCTGCTGGACGTCGATGTCCTTCCGTTACCAAAGGCCGCGCCGCCGCCGGCCGTCGCCAAGGCGCCTGCGCCGGTGGCCCCTCCGCAGCAAGCCGCAGCCGCCCCGCCGCCGGTGCTCATCCCGGAGCGCCAGATCGTCAGTCCGCCGGAGGTCGGTGAGGAGAAGGAACCGGAGAAGACCCGCTTCCTGAGCGACCGCAACAACACCGTCAAGGAAGAAATGGTGCATCGCGCCGAGCCCGCGGCGGGCGATCCGGATGCGAAGCCGGCTCCGCCGCCCGATGAGGCGAAGGCCGCCAAGGCCGAACATCCCGCCGCACCCAAGCCGCAAACCGCACCGAAACCGCAGGCTGTCCCGCGACCGCAACCGGCGCGCGAGGCGGCGCACACACAAGTGGCGTCGCTGCCCAAGCTCGACGACCTCCTGCCGCCGGCCGGCGATCTCATCCGAGAAGGCCTGGTGAAACCGGAGGCCGCACCGCCTCAGCCGGCCCCGCAGCAACAGGCATCGGTTCAACGCAACGATCTCTTGCGCCACGGCGACCCGTGGCGAACCGGCGGTACCCGCGGCGGCTCGCTCGATTTCCTCCCCTCCGTGCGTGAAGGCGACATCACCATGCTGAACACCAAGGCGGAGCAGTTCGCGCCGTTCGTGCGCCGCGTCGCCGTGCGCGTCTTCGAAAACTTCCGCATTCTGCTCCGGCGCAGCATCGACACACGTAGCGCCGACTCGGTCGAGGAGTACGCCACCATCGAAGCGATCATGGACAAGCAAGGACGACTGTTGTCGATCCAGCCCAAGGACCGTTCCACCAACGCTGCGCTGGCGACGGACCGCAATCTCCAAGCGGCAACACACGAGGGCTTCTTCGATCGCAACCCGCCCCCCGGCGCCGAGGGCGCCGACGGGAACATCCACTTCATCTTCGACGCACACGTCGGTCTGCTCGCCGACCCGGGCCGCGGCGTGGTGGGGTACCGTGCGCTGTTTCAGGCAGGGCTGTTGTAGAGTGTTGAGTGCTGAGTCCTGAGTGCTGAGGCACCGTTACGGCGGCTTGCCACTCAGCACCCACGACTCAGGACTCAGCACTGCTCTTCGGCGTCCACCGCAGTACCGGCCGGCGCGCTGCCCGCGCCTCATCGAGGCGGCCGATGGGCGTCTGTGTCGGCGCATTGCGGACCACGTCAGGGATCTCGCGTGCCTCGCGGGCAATCGCCAGCATCGCGTCGATGAACTCGTCGAGCGTCTCCTTGCTCTCGGTTTCGGTGGGCTCGATCATGATCGCACCGCTCACCACCAGCGGGAAATAAATCGTCGGTGCATAGAAGCCGTGATCCAGCAGCCGCTTGGCAATGTCGAGCGTCTTCACCCCGGTGGCTTCGAAGCCCTTGTCGCTGAAGACGCACTCGTGCATGCAGGTACCCGGAAAGGCCAGGTGGTAGGCGTCTTCGAGGCGCCGGCGGATGTAGTTGGCGCTGAGCACGGCCATGCGCGTTACTTGCGTCAGACCGTCACCGCCGAGGGCCAAGATATAGGCGTAGGCCCGTACGAGCATGCCGAAGTTGCCGTAGAACGAGCGCACCCGGCCGATGGATTTGGGAAAATCGTCGCTCCAGCGCAGCTGCTCGCCGGCCCGCACCAAGCGCGGCGTTGGCAGGTACGGAAGCAGCACGTCACGTACCGCCACCGGCCCGGAACCAGGCCCGCCGCCGCCGTGCGGCGTCGAAAACGTCTTGTGTAGATTGATCTGCATGACGTCGGCACCCATGTGCGCCGGCTTGGCGACGCCGATCAGGGCGTTGAGGTTGGCGCCGTCGAGATAGACCAGCCCACCGCGCTCATGCACGGCCTCCGCCACCTGGACGATCTCGCGTTCGAACAGCCCGAGCGTGTTCGGGTTGGTGATCATCAGCGCGGCCACGTCGTCGTCCATGGCACGCCGTACCGCCGCGGCTTCGATCAGGCCGGTCGGGTTCCCCTCCACCTGCACGGTGCTGTAGCCACAGAGCGCGGCGCTGGCCGGATTGGTGCCGTGGGCGCTGGCCGGAATCAGCACCTTGCGCCGCGCACGACCACGGTCGACATGATAGGCGCGGATCATCTTCATGCCGGTCAGCTCTCCCTGCGCGCCGGCCGCCGGCTGCAGGCTGACGGCATCCATGCCGCTGATCTCGGCAAGCATGCGCTCGAGTTCCCAGATCAGCTCCAGCGCGCCTTGCGCGTCGTGGTCCGGCACCAACGGATGCAGCGCCGCGAAGCCCGGTAAGCGGGCCACCGCCTCGTTGGCCACCGGGTTGTACTTCATCGTGCACGACCCCAGCGGATAGAGGGTCGTCGCGGTACCGAGGTTCCACTGCGACAGCCGCAGGAAGTGACGCAGCACCTCGGGCTCGCTGACTTCTGGGAAGCCCTCGATCGGCTCGCGCAGCAGCTCCGCTGGAAGGAATGCGCCGGGATCTGCATCGCCGCCGGGCACAGCGAAGCCCCGTCGTCCGGGCCGGCTGCGCTCGAAGATGAGCGGCTCGTCGAGGAGTAAGCCCGCTTGCTTGCGTGGGCGTGTGGGAGCGTGCGACCGCGGGAGTGTCACACTGTCCGGTGAATCGCTCATGAGACGCACCACTGGCCGCGTTGGTCGATGATCGTCCCAGTTCTTGCGCTCGCACCCCGCAACGCTCTGACGCTCTCACACTTCATTGGCTCAACTCCACCACCAGCGCATCGGCGGCCGCAGAATCGTGCATCTCGGTCACGCAGAGCAACAGCGCGTCGCCGAACTCCGGATACCAGTAACGCAGCGGAAGGCCGGCGAGTACCCCACGGCTGTTGGCCGTTTTCCACACGCCCTCCGCGTTTGCGCCCCGCACGACAAATTCATTGAAGAACGGGGCGCTGAACTGCTGATGCCATCGGCCTGTCTGCACCAGGCGTTCGGCGACGCGGTGCGCGGCTGCGGTGTTGGCGATGGCCAGCTCGCGCAAGCCCGCCTTGCCGACGGTCGATAGATACACGGTGACCGCCAGCGCGACCAGGCCTTGATTGGTGCAGATGTTCGACGTCGCCTTCTCGCGGCGGATGTGTTGCTCGCGTGTCGCCAGCGTCAGCACGAAGCCCCGTCGCCCGACGCCATCCACCGCTTCACCGACGAGCCGACCGGGCATCATGCGCACGAAGTCGGTGCGGGTCGCGAACAGGCCGACGCCCGGCCCGCCGTAGGACATCGGCACACCGAGGCTCTGGCCTTCAGCAACGGCGATGTCGGCACCGCACGCGCCCGGTGGCTTGAGCAGCCCGAGAGCCAGCGCCTCGGTCGTGGTGGTGATCAACAATGCGCCGTGCGCCTGTGCCAGCGCGCCGATGCTGCCGAGGTCTTCCACCACGCCAAAGAAGTTCGGGTAGCCCACCACGACCGCCGCGGTCTCGTCGCTGAGCGCACCAGCCAGCCACTCGGGATCCGTTCGTCCGTCATTGCTCACGGGCGCTTCGACGAGGTCGATGCGGTGCGCGGCGTCGCCACCGGCCACCGCAGCGTACGTGCGGATGACATCACGATACTGAGGGTGCAGCGCGCGCGACAGAATCACCCGCGAACGTTTCGGGCGGATGCGCAGCGCCATCAGCACCGCTTCTGCAGCTGCCGACGCACCGTCGTACATGCTGGCGTTCGCCACGTCCATTTCCAGCAACATCGCCACCAGCGTCTGGAACTCGAAAATCGCTTGCAGAGTCCCTTGGCTGACCTCGGGCTGGTACGGTGTGTACGCCGAATAAAACTCCGCCCGTTGCAGGACCTGGTCCACTACTGCGGGCACGAAATGCGGATAGGCGCCGGCCCCCAGGAAGCAGCGCGGTGCCACGGCACGGTTGCGCGCCGCGAGCTGCTCGAGGCGCGCCCGGACTTCCTGCTCGGACAGTCCCGGCGGCAAGGCAACCGTAGCGCGGGCGCGCAGATCGGCGGGAACGTCGGTGAACAAATCGCTGATGTCTCCAACGCCGATCCTGGCGAGCATGGTGCGCACATCGTCGTTGGTGTGAGGCAAGTAGCGCATAGAAAAGCCTTGCGCGATCAGCCGTCAGCGTTCAGCTGTGCAAGAGGCTCGTTTGCGCGGAAACGGCAGCGATGCTGGTTGACAGCTATTCCTTCTCTTCGGCGACGTACTCCTCGTACTCAGCCGCCGTCATCAAGTCTTGGACCTCTTCGGGGTCGCTCATCTCGATCTTGATGATCCAACCGTCACCGTACGGATCTTCGTTGAGCATCTCGGGATTTTCCGGCAGGTCGTCGTTCACCTCGATAACCTTGCCGCTCACCGGCGCATAGATGTCGGAGACGGCCTTCACCGACTCGACCACACCAAACGCATCTTCCTTGCTGACCTTGTCGCCGACCGCGGGCAGTTCCACGAAGACGATGTCACCGAGCTGATCCTGGGCATAGTCGGTGATGCCAACCGTCGCAACGCCTCCCTCGACGAGCACCCATTCGTGCTCTTTCGAGAATTTCAAGTCTTCGGGAAACTCCATACATGCCTCCTCAACACTTGCGCTTGTAGAACGGCACCTGCACGACTCGGGCGCCGATGACGCGTCCGCGGATGTCGACTCCGAGCTGCGTGCCCACCGCCCCTAAAGTGCTCGCCACATAGCCTAGTCCAATCGCCTTGCCAAGCGTCGGCGATTTCGTTCCGCTGGTCACCGTGCCAACACCACCGCCAGCGTGCACGATAGAGTATCCCTGGCGGGGAATACCGGGCTCGGTCATTTCGAGGCCCACGAGGCGGCGCGACAGGCCCTGCGCGCGCTGCTGCACCAAGGCGTCGCGGCCGATAAAGCTGGGCTTGGCGAAGCGCACAACCCAACTCAAGCCGGCTTCGAGCGGTGTCGTCTCGTCCGTCAGTTCGTGGCCATAAAGCGGCAGGGCGCCCTCCAGGCGCAGCGTGTCGCGCGCCCCCAGACCGGCTGGCCGAATATCGAAGCGCCGGCCCGCCTCCAATAGCGCGTTCCACAGTACGCCAGCGGCCGGCGGCGCGCAGTAGATCTCCCAGCCGTCCTCGCCCGTGTACCCGGTGTGCGCCACAAGCGCCTGGCGTCCGGTCACGCGTCCCTCGGCAAATGCGAACGGTGGGATCTGGCCGAGCGGCAGCGGCGTGAGGCTGCTGAGGATCTCCGTCGCACGGGGGCCTTGCAACGCCAGCAGGGCGAACTCAGCGCTGCGATTGATCACCTCCGCCCCGTTGCGGTGCTCCGTGATCCAGGCAACGTCCTTGTCCGTGTTCGCCGCGTTCACGCAGAGCAACACGCGTTCAGCCGACATCCGGTGGACCATGATGTCATCCACTACACCACCGCTCGGCCGGCACAGCAACGAGTATTGCGCGTGGCCGTCGCGCAGCCGGCCCAGATCGTTGACGGTCAACTCCTGCGCCGCCGCCAGCGCGTGCGGGCCACGCAGCTCGATCTCGCCCATATGGCTGACATCGAACAAGCCGGCGCGCTGCCGCACGGCGTGATGCTCGTCGATGATGCTGGTGTACTGCACCGGCATCTCCCACCCCCCGAAGTCGACGAAGCGTGCCCCGAGCGCCTGGTGGGCAGCGTAGAGTGGGGTGCGATTCATCGGCCCCGAGCGACGAGCCGACGCGCGGCGGTGAGTGTGTTCTGCATCAGCATGGCGACGGTCATTGGCCCGACGCCGCGTGGCACCGGCGTGATGAATGCTGCGCGCGCGCGTGCCGTGGCGAACTCCACATCACCCACCAGGCGTCCGTCAGCGACGCGGTTGATGCCCACGTCGATCACGACGCTGCCCGGGCGGATCCAGTCGCCGCGGATCATCTCGGCGCGCCCGATGGCGGCCACCACGACATCGGCGCGGCCGATCTCCTCTCCCAGCTCTCTCGTGCGCGAATGGCAAATGGTCAGCGTCGCATGCCGCTCCAGCAGCATGAAGGCAACGGGTTTGCCAACCAGATTGCTGCGCCCCGCAACGACCGCGCGGGCACCTTTCAGCTGAACGCCGGTCGAATCGATCAGGTGCATGACGCCTAGTGGCGTACACGGACGCAACCCGTCCCGTCCCATCACCAGGCGCGCTTGGTTGATGGGATGCAAGCCATCGACGTCCTTCTCCGGGTCGACCGCATCGATCACGGCATCCGCGTTGATGTGCGGCGGCAGCGGCAGCTGCACCAGAATGCCGTGGATGTCGCGGCGCTCGTTGAGCCCGCGCACGACCCGCAAGAGTTCCTCCTGCGAGGCCTCCGCGTTCAGCTCGATGCCCTCCGAAAACAGGCCGATCTCGCCGCACGCCTTGTGTTTGCTGCGGACGTAGCTGGCCGAGGCCGGATTATCCCCAACCAGGACGGTCGCCAGGCCGGGCGTGACGCGGTGCGTGCGCTGGAAGGCCGCCACCTCCTGCTGCACCTGCTCTCGCAACGCCTTGGCCGCCGCGGTACCGTCAATGATCTGTGCCATGCCGCGGCCATACTCAATGAGTGGTGGCTTGTAAATCCCCCTCGACGCGAGCTGCGGCTCACACCTTGCGTGCTTGATCCGCTGCCGGGATCCGACTAACGTCGCCGCTCCATGATCATCGGCATTCCCAAGGAGATCAAGGCAGAGGAAAATCGCGTCGCGATCACACCCGCGGGCGTGAGTGCCCTGGTCGCACACGGCCACCGGGTGCTCATCGAGCAGCACGCGGGCCGCGGCAGCGGCCTCTCTGATGCGCAGTACCGCGACGCCGGCGCCCACGTGCAGCGCACGGCGCGGCAGGTGTGGCAGGACGCCGAAATGATTCTCAAGGTGAAGGAACCGCTGCCCACCGAGTATCGCTACCTGCGCGAGGGCTTGCTCATTTTCACGTATCTGCACCTCGCCGCCAGCGAAGAGCTGACGCGTACCTTGCGCAGCAAGAAGGTCGGCGCCATCGGCTACGAAACCATCCAACTCGACGACGGCTCGCTGCCGCTCCTCGCCCCGATGAGCGAGGTGGCCGGGCGGCTGTCGATTCAGGTCGGCAGCTGGTGCCTGCAAGCGCCGAACGGCGGCGAAGGGATTCTGCTCGGCGGCGCCTCCGGCGTGCGGCCGGCGAACGTCGTGATCCTCGGCGCCGGCATCGCCGGCTCCAACGCTTGCCAGATCGCCGCCGGCGTCGGCGCGCACGTCAGCATCATCGATCGCAATCCGGCGCGCCTGCGCTACATGCACGACATCCTGGGGGGGCACATCACAACGGTAATGTCGAACCGCGCCAACATCGAAGAGGAGGTGGCGGGCGCCGACTTGGTCATCGGATCAGTGCTGGTCGCCGGGGCCAAGGCACCGCATCTGGTCACCCGCAAGATGGTGCGCGGCATGAAGCGCGGCGCCGCCATCGTCGACATTTCCATCGACCAGGGCGGCTGCGTAGAAACCTCGCGGCCGACGACGCTCGACGACCCGATTTACGTCGTCGACGGTGTCGT
>DATKMS010000415.1:0-4325 GCA_035541735.1 Candidatus Margulisiibacteriota bacterium | reverse complement strand
TTCTCACCAAGAGCTTCGGCTCGCAGATCCGCGGTGGCGAATCGTCCTGCCGCTTGCGCATCTCGACGCAGGAGGTGTTCAACCCCGGCGGGACGCTGGACGTTGCTATCGCGCTCAATTGGGAGGACTTCCTCAAGTTCGGTGCGGAGCTGCCGGTGGGCGGGCATACGGTGGTCATCTACGACAGCAAGACGGGTGTGGCCCCGGACCGCATTCCCTTGACCGGCGTACGTCCGGCGGAGGTGCTAGCGGTGCCGATCGGTGACACCGCCAAGCAGACCGCCGGCACGGATAAGGCCAAGAACACCGTCGTCCTCGGGCTGCTCGCCGGCTGGTTCGGTATCGCACGGGCTAGCATCCTCGCCGGCATGCGCAAGAAGTTCGGCAAGAAGAGCCCCGAGGTGCTCGAAGGCAACGAGCGGGCCTTCGCTGCCGGCATCGCGTATGCCGAGGCACACCCGCTGCGCAGCGCCTGGGTGATGACGCCGCCGGAAGCCGCGAGCGCAGGACTGCTGCTCGTCGACGGCAACGAGATTTGTGCTGCGGCGGCGATTTTCGCGGGCTGCGAATTCTTCGGCGGCTATCCGATCACGCCATCGACCGAAATCATGCAGTACCTCAACCGCGAGCTATGGAAATATGGCGGTACGGTGCTGCAGGCCGAGGACGAGATCGCCGGTGTCGGTGCCGCCGTTGGGGCGTCGTTTGCGGGCAAGAAAGCCATGACCGCGACCTCGGGGCCCGGCATGTCGCTGAAGACGGAGATGCTGGGCTTGGCGAGCATCGCGGAGGTGCCGCTGGTGTGCGTCAACGTCCAGCGTGGCGGCCCGTCGACGGGCTTGCCCACCAAGAGTGAGCAAGCCGATCTGTACCAAGCTATCTTTTCCGCGCACGGCGACACCGTGCGCCCGGTCCTCGCACCGATCAGTGTCGAGGATACGTTCCGCATCACCGTCGAGTCGTTCAACATCGCCGAGGAATATCAGACACCGGTGATCGTGCTCTCCGACCAGGAGATCGCGCAGCGCAAGGAAACCGTACGCGTCATCGACACGAGTGGCATGACGTTGGTTGATCGCCGGCGCCCGACCGCGACCGAGCTGGAGCACTACGTGCGCTTCCGCATCACCGAGTCGGGCATCAGCCCGATCAGCCGGCCAGGAATGGAAGGCGGCAACTACCTGGCGTCGGGCATCGAGCACAATGAACACGGCGCCCCCACCGCCAGCGGCGCCATGCACGCGCGCATGAACGAAAAGCGGCTGCGCAAGTTCAAACCGCTGAAGCGACGGCACGACCTGTTCACCATCAAGGGCGATGCCGATGCACCGGTGGGGCTGATCAGTTGGGGCAGTGTTGCGGGCGTGGCCCTGGAAGCGCTGCAACTGGCACACGCGGAAGGGCTGGATGTCAAGCTGCTGATCCCCAAACTGCTCTACCCAGTCTCCGAGGAGGTCTACGAAGACTTCTTCGAATCGGTGCAAGCCGGACTGGTGGTCGAGCAGTCACATCAGGGACAGCTCCACCGGGTCATCCGCATGTTCGTGAACGTTCCCGACGGCATCGAGTCACTCGCCAAGAGCGGCTCGAACCCGATCAGCGCGGTCGAGATCGTCGATCGGCTGCGCAGCATGGCGCTCGAGCTGCAACGCAAACGCGTCCCGCAATCCGAGCCAAGCGAATGAAACGGAGACGAGGTTCACAGCCATGAGCACCGCAGCCGCGCACGCCGTTGCCCACCACACCGCGAAGGACTACCAGAGCGACCTCAAGCCGATCTGGTGCCCCGGCTGCGGCGACTTCGGCGTGTTGAGCGCCATGTACCGCGCGTTGGCGGCGATCGACCGCCCGCCGCATGAGATTGCTTTCGTTTCCGGCATCGGCTGCTCGAGTCGGATTCCCGGCTACACCACCGCGTATGGCTTCAACAGCGTGCACGGCCGTGCGCTGCCAATTGCCCAAGGTATCAAGCTGGCGAACCCGGAGCTGCTGGTGCTAGTGGCGGGCGGCGACGGCGACGGCTTTTCGATCGGTGGCGGGCATGTGCCGCACGCGATCCGCCGCAACATCGACCTCACCTACATCGTCATGGACAATCAGATCTACGGGCTGACCAAGGGGCAGCTCTCACCAACATCGCCACGCGGCCTGCACACCGTGTCGTCAACCTACGGCAGCCTCGAAGCCCCGATCAACCCGTTGCTCTCTGTGCTGGCGTACGGCGCCGGCTTCGTCGCGCAGGGCACGCCCGCCGACATGGTTGGGCTCGAAGCCATCATCCAGGCCGGCATCCGCTTTCCGGGCTTCGCGTTCATCAACGTCCAGTCACCCTGCGTCACCTTCGGCCAACCCGAGGCGCAACTGAAGGTGCACAAGGCGAACATGAAGAGCCTGGAGAAGCTCGGCCACGACCCCGCCGATCGTCTGCGCGCCATGGACCTGGCGCAAAGCTACGGCACCGATCTGTACACCGGCATCTTCTACCGCAACCCGCAGCCTGCGCCGACCTACGACGAGTTGGTGCGCCAGCGGCAACGCGAGCTTGGAACGGCGGCGACGCCCAAAAGCAAGATCCTGGAAATGTTCCGTCCCAACTAGCGACGCCTCATAGGCCGATGCACTCGAAGCCGAGCGCGCGTGCTGCCATTGCTTGCTGCGTGTCGTGGGTCGCGAACACGAGCGGCACGCCCCGGCGCTCCTGGAACAGCAACGCGCTTGCGAGATGCAGCGCATCGAGCGTCTGGACCGCAGTCGCCATCGGGAGCGCCGCGCGGCGCAAGACAACGCGCGTGAGGGCGATGCGCCCGATGCTCGCCTCGATGCGTGCGAGCTGTTCCAACGCCGTCACGACGCCGTCGTCATCGAGCGTTGTATCGAGGCGCAGACGATCGATCACGCGCCGTGCTTCGACGCCGGCGAGATCACTGGTGTAGGCGCCCTCCCACTCGCCCCAGCCATCGAGGACCGGCCGTTGGCCCAGGAGCACCCGCAACAGCGTGCTCGTGTCCAGGTACACGATCACCGCTGATCCCGACTCTGGCGCAGCAGCTGAACAACGTCGACGCGCCGGCGCAGCCGAACCGGCTTGACCTTCGCGAGCTCGCGCGGCGAGCGCGGCGGCTCTGCGATCTTGAGATCATCCACGTGTTCGTCGAACGGCACCAGGCGTGCAATGGGGGTCTTGCGATCATGTACTATGATGGTTTCTCCATTCCGCGCCGCCGCCAGATACTCGCTGAGCCGGGCCTTGAACCCTGAGACGTTCGTTTGCTTCATGGCCTTGATATGGCCAGATCAGGCCAGCCTGTCAATTGCGGCATCAAGAATAAGCGGCCGATTCGTCTTTGCAGGGAGGTATCAACTCCCCATCGTCTCTTATCTGGTCCTTACGGAATCAGCACGACCCGCCCGAACGCCTGCCGACTTTCGATAAAACCGTGCGCCGCGGCGGCTTCGACGAGCGGGAATGTCCGATCGATCACGATCCGCAAAGTGCCGCGCGCGACATCCTCCAGATGGCGCTGAATCATGGCGTGCACACGCTGATGGTTCAGCACCAGCTCGGCACCCAGGAAGATCCCTGTGATTGTCTTGTTGCCAGGACGTAGCTGGTCCGGGTTGGGAACGTAGGGGTCGCGACCGGCCGAGCCCACGTAGCTGATACGCCCGCGATAGGCCGCCGCCGCGATGCTGCCCTCGAGTGTACGTCCGCCGAGGGAGTCGACGATGAGATCGGCTCCATGCCCTTGGGTGAGACTCTGCACGGCGCCGACGAAGTCGCTGGTCCGATAGTTGATGCCATGGTCGAGGCCGTGTGCCTTGAGGCGCTCGAGCTTGGCGTCGCTCGATGCCGTCGCCAGGACCGTTGCCCCGGCGCGCTTGGCCAGCTGAATTGCTGCCATCCCGACGCCGCTGGCGCCGGCATGGATCAGCACCGTCTCGCCCGCGCGCAGGTGACCGAACTCGAACAAGCAGTCGTCCGCCGTGCCGACGGCGATCGGGACGCAGGCACCGAGCTGCAGATCCAACCCATCGGGTAGGACCCAGGTCATCGGCGCCGGCACGGCAGCCCGCGCCGCATGCGAGCCGTGCATCATCACCGCGACGACGCGTTGCCCGACCACACGATCGCGGACCTGCGCGCCGACCGCGCGGATCACGCCCGCGCATTGGTAGCCGACGATGTGCGGCCGCGAGGCCATCTCGCCGCCGGCGCGATGGAGTGTGTCGCCACCTTCGACGCTGACGGCGCCGACGTCGATGAGCACACTGCTCGCGTCGCACACAGGGTCCGGCACTTCTTCATACCGGAACACCTCGGGTCC
>DATKMS010000414.1:0-8647 GCA_035541735.1 Candidatus Margulisiibacteriota bacterium | reverse complement strand
CTGTCGAAGTTCCACGACCACGACCTGCCGTTCGTCAATCGGCCCCAGGTGCTGGACACCTTTGTCGGCGGCGAGTCGCAAGCCGACGGCGTCGAACTCAGCTACCTGGCGCCGTTGGATCAGTACCTGACTCTCACGCTTGGCGCCTACAACAAGATGGGCGCCGACAACACCCAAGTCGACAACAACGTGCCGCGCGCTCTCAGCCGCTTCACCTACCTGGTCCACCCGGCGACTTTCATCAACTTGAACGACTCGAACAGCATCGACCTCGGCCTGAACCTCGCGTACACGCCGCGTGTCGAGACCTTCACCACCGACGACATGGAGGCGGGAAACAACAAGGGGCGGTATCTGGCCGATCTCGACATCACCTTCCGGTACGTTCCCCTCAGTCAGGCACAATACCGCGGGCTGATCTGGGGAACGGAGTTGCTGTTCAATGGCGAGGATTGGAACGTCGGAGACCAGGAGACTCCCGTCTTTCACAGCGAGGGCGCCTTTGGCGTCTACAGTTACTTGGAAGCGCGGCTGACGCGCCGGTACTACCCCGGCTTCATGTTCAACTGGCAGCAAGCGCTCGACCGGCAACAGGGCGATGTGACCACCTACAACCCCTACTTCACCATCTGGCTCTCGGAATTTCAGCGCCTGCGTTTGCAGTACACGTATTTTACGGCGCCCAGCGACCACCAGAGTCAGTTCTTCCTCCAATGGACCGCAGTGCTCGGCAGCCATGTCCATGGTTTTCGTGACCGATAGGAGTGCACCCATGAAACGCAGCTTACTCATCATCACCGTGCTCAGTATCCTCTGCAGCGGCGCGCACGCAGCGGACAAGATCCGCGTCGTCACCACCATCCCCGACCTCGCCGACATGACCCGACAGATCGGCGGCGACCTGGTCGAGGTCAACAGCATCGCCACCGGCGTCGAGGACATCCACGCGGTGCCCATGAAGCCGAGCTTTGCCGTGTTGCTCAACAAAGCTGATGTGGTCGTGCTGCTCGGGCTGGAAGCCGAGCACGCCTTTCTCCCGGCGCTGCTGGAGGCGGCGCGCAACCCGCGCATCCTGCGGGACGCACCGGGGTACATCGACGCCTCCGTGTACATCACGCCGCTGGAAGTCCCATCGCGCATCGACCGCGCGCTCGGCGATCAGCATCCGATGGGCAACCCACACTACAACGTGGATCCGGTGATGGGAAAGGCCGCCGCGCGGGCGATCGCCGACGGCTTGTCACGCAACTACCCGGAGCACGCAGCGACGTTCAAGCAGAACCTCGACCGGTATCTGGCAAAGCTGGACGCAGCCATCGCCCGTTGGGAGGCGGAGGCCGCGCCGCTCAAAGGCAAGAAGCTGGTCAGCTATCATCCGGACCTCGTCTACTTCGCCGAGCGCTTCGGCATGGAACCGGAGGGCACCATCGAAATTCGCGCCGGCGTCGATCCTACGCCCGGCCACATCGCCGAACTCGAGGAGCGCATGCGACGCGAGAAGGTCGACATCGTCGTGCGCGAACTCCATTACCCTGCCGGGCTCGCCGAAACCGTCGCGCAGGCCACCGGGGCGAAGCTCGTCGAGTTGCCGGTCATGGCCGGCGGTTCGCCGGAGACGCGCGACTACATCAGCTTCATAGACTACAACGTCCGCACGATGTTAAAGGCCGTGCAGGGAGGCGCATGAGTGCAGCATTGCTAGACCTGCAAGACGTCGCCGTCGGCTACAACGGGACGCCGGTTCTGGAACACGTTTCCCTGGCGATCGAGCGGCGCGAGTTTGTCGCGCTGCTCGGTCCCAACGGCGCCGGCAAGACGACGCTGCTGCGCGCCATGCTGGGGTTGGCGCCGGTGCTCGGCGGGCGCATCGCCTACGGCTTTGATCGGGTCGCCAGCCCGCCGGGGTATGTGCCGCAGCGCGACGCCCTCGACCCGATCTTTCCCCTGACCGCTTTCGAGGTCGTGCTCATGGGCACCTACGCGAAGCTGCCGCCGCTGCGGCCTGCAGGAGCGATGCAGCGACAGCTTGCCGCACATTGCCTGGAACTGGTGGGTATGACAGTGCTCGCGCGCCGCCCGTTCTGGGCCATGTCGGGTGGGCAGAAGCAGCGCGTGTTGATCGCCCGGGCTCTGGCGGTGCAGCCGGAAATCATGCTGCTCGACGAACCCACCGCCGGCGTCGACCATCAGGCGGAGGCCGCGATCAGCGAGGTTCTTGCCACCCTGAATCGAGAGCACGGACTCACCGTCGTCCTCGTCAGCCACCATCTCGGCCACATTCAGTCAGCCGTGCAGTCGTTCATCTGGGTGGACGAGGGGCGGGCCGTCAAACAGTCAGCTGACAAGCTACCGGCGGTCACAGGGCCGACCGGCCTTCCGGAAGCGCGTGCGGCGACCCGATGAACACGCTCATCGAGATCCTGACACCCAGCTTTCTGCTGCACGATGCCCTGGTCGCCAGCGTATTGGTGGGTGCCGTCTGCCCGCTCGTCGGCGTCTACTTCGTCCTGCGCCGCATGATCTTCCTCGGTGTCGCGCTCCCGCAGGTGTCGGCAGCCGGCATCGCCTTCGCTTTTCTGGCGTACAAGATTGTCGTCGGGCCGCACGAGCACCTTGAGGTCAGCGAACGCTTCCTCGCCGTGCTCGGCTCGGTGACGTTCACACTCTGTGTCACCCTGGCATTGTCGCTGTTCGAGCGCCGCGGCCGCGGCACGGTCGAGGCACGCATCGGCACGACGTACGCGGTCGCTGCGGCGGCAACGATCATCTTCCTCGCCAAGGACCCGCACGGTGACGCGCAGATGGTCAATCTCCTCAAAGGCGACATCCTGGCGACCACGAGTGCCAGCCTGACGGCGATGGAGATGGTCTTCGCCGCAGTCGTCGCCGTGCTGTTCGCGTGCCGCAAGGAGCTGCTGCTGGTGTCGTTCGACCGCGATCTGGCGGTGGTGTTCGGCAAGCGCGTCGGGCTGTGGGATCTGCTCCTCTATCTGCTCATCGGGCTCATCATCTCCTTCGGGGTGATGACCGCGGGACCCATGGCGACTTTTGGTTTCCTGGTGGTGCCCGCGGTGACCATGCGTTTGCTGGCGCGGCGCATGCTCACCTTCTCGCTCGGCGCCGCCGCCCTCGGCGCCGCCACGGCATTCGTCGGCTTCTATTGTGCGTATCGCTTTGACCTGCCGCTCGGCCCCGCCGAGGTCGGAGTCGCCAGCGTCGTCCTGCTGGTCGTCGGCGCGACGACGCGTGTGTTGAGCGCGCTGGGTCTGTGGCAAGCAACGTGACCGCGGCGCTGTGGCTCTGCTTCGGCATCTCGGGCGCCGCCGCGCTGGCGCTCGAGATGTTGTGGATGCGATCCGCCGGGCTGGTATTGGGCCAGACCCCGCCCACGGTGGCGACGGTACTGGCCTGCTACTTCGGCGGGCTTGGGTTGGGCGCCATCGCGGGGCGCGGCGTGCGCCGCCGGCCAGTACATGTCTACGGCTGGCTCGAGTTGGGTGCTGCCTGCGGCGCATTGTGGTCGCTCGCCGTGTTCCGCATCCTCTCCCGCGATGCGGCGCAGGCGTGGCTCGAGGCCGGCGGTGCGCTCGTACGCGTCGGCGCCGTGGGCATCGCCATTGTGCCGGCGACTCTCTGTCTGGGCGCGACACTTCCAGCACTCGGCCAAGCCCTTGCAGGGGAGAGTGTCGGGCGCCGCGGCGCGGGGTTGTATGCGTTGAACGCTTTAGGTGGTGTGGTCGGCATCGCCGCGGCGGGTTTTGGTTTGCCGGCGCTCATTGGCGTGCGGGCGAGTTATGTTGCCGCGGCAGCAACCAGTGCGCTGGCTGGTGTGGTGGCGCTGATCGCCAGCGGGAAGATCACGCGCGATGCTGCGAACGGTGGTGCCGGAATCGACGCCGGAGGCTCAAAGCCTCCGGCGGAGTCGTTGAAAAGTCCCCTGAAGGGGACTCCTCGCACGGTGTTTGCAGTCGGCTTCAGCCGACTTTGGTCGACTGAGCCGGGGAATTCATTCCCCGGTGGCCGCGGTGGCACCCTCGCTACGAGTTTGTCGACTCCCTCGACGCCGCCTTCCAACAACTCAGCCGCGCGATTTGATCGGCCGGTGATACGACACCCATCACGCCCTCGCCTGCGCTTCGTCGCCGCCGGCGCCGGCGCCCTAGCCCTAGCGCTGGAGGTACTGTGGACACGCCTCTTCGCCCAGGTGCTGCACAACTCGGTGTACTCGTTCAGCGCCATCGCACTGGTGTTTCTGCTGGCCATTGCGTGTGGGGCGGCGGCCGCAGCACAGCTCCTGCGCCGCGCGCCACCCAGGTCCCTTGCAGCAACCGCGCTCATTGCCGCGGGCCTGGCCACCACCGCTGGGGTGTGGACATTCGTTCGCTGGACCGATGGCTTGGCGTACATGGGAATGCACTCCAGTTTGAGCGAGTATCTCTTACGCATCGTCGCGCTCGCGGCAGCCACCGCCGGCCCTGCAGCCTTCGCGTCCGGCATCGCGCTGCCGGCGCTGTGGGCCGCGTGGGGCGGGCAGAACGGTGCGGCACGCCCGCTCGGTGACCTGTCGGCTGCCAACACCGCCGGCGGCATCGTCGGCGCGCTCGCCGCCGGCTTCCTTGCCGTGCCGCTGCTCGGCGTGCCGGGCACGCTGCTTGCCGCCACGGTCGCGTACCTCCTTCTCGCCAACGTCATCGCTTGGGGCAGCCGCCTGCGCCCGCTCACCTACGTGACGCTCCTGGCCGTCGTGGTCGCGAACCCGCTGCGGATGTCGCTGGTGCATTTGCAGCCTGGCACGGACACGTTGCGGGCGATGCTGGAGGGAGCAAATGGCATTGTCACTGTCGTAGACAGCGACGGTGATCTGCAGCTGCGGCTCGACAACTACTATGTGCTCGGCGGCAGCGCCGCCGCCGTCAACGAGCGCCGGCTGGGACTCGTGCCGCTGCTCCTGCATCCCGATCCGCATCGCGTCGCGTTCATCGGACTGGCCACCGGCATCACGGCGAGCGCCGCGCCCGCGCTCGGTGTTGATCAGACGACGGTCGTCGAGGTGGTTCCCGAAGTCGCCGCGCTGGCGCGCACGCATTTCGCGCCGTGGAACGCCGGGTTGCTGGAACGACCCAACGTGCAGCTGGTTCTCGACGATGGCCGCCGGTTCCTGGCTGCCGGCCACGAGCACTTCGATGTAATCGTGTCCGATCTGTTCATCCCGTGGCACGCCGGGGCAGGCAACCTGTACTCAACCCAGATGTACAAGACGGTGGCGCACCGCCTGGCACCCGGCGGTCTGTTTTGCCAGTGGCTGCCCCTCTACCAACTCACGCGGGACGAGTTCGACATGATCGCGCGGACGTTCATGTCCGTCTTCCCGCAGGTGAGTCTGTGGCGGGCTGACTTCTATCCGAACCGAGCCGTGGTCGGCCTCGTCGGGCGCCTCGGCACGCAACCGGCTGATCTCGAACAAATCGGCGAGCGACTCGCACAGCTGCCGGAATGGAGTCGGGATCCGCTGCTCAGCGAGGCGCGCGGCCTGGCGATGCTGTCCGCGGGCCCGCTGACGCCGGTCGCCGAACTCTTCGCCGCGGCGCCCGTCAACAGCGACGACCGGCCGCTGCTCGAATTCACCGCGCCGCGCCTGACGCGGATCACCGCAGCGGGAGACAAAGATTGGTTCACCGGCGAGGCCTTGGCTGACTTCTACGAAACCCTTGCCGCTCGTACCGCCGAAACACCGGACCCGCTGCTCCCCGCGACCGACTCGGTGGCGGAGGCCCGCCGCGCCGGCGTCCTGCTTTATCGCTACGCGCTGGCCGCGACCAGCAACGACGAGGATGGCGCCGCACGCCTCGAACAGGAGGTACGCACGCTGGTTCCAGAGGTGGTCCGCCACGCCGAGTCGGCGGAGACCGTCGCCGACCTGGCAGAGGCGCGGCGCACACTTGCGCACCTGCGGTCACAGCGGGAGCAGGTGGAACGCCGCGTGGCCGAGATCGAAGAACACCTCCGGCAGCTCAGCCAATCTGAAACGGAGCGCCAATGAGGCGTGTACCCTTGTGCATGGTGCTGGCGCTGTGGATCACGGGTTGCGTCCAACCGCCGCGGCCTACGAAGGTCCCGGTGCAGACCATCGCCGTGTTCCCGCCCAATAACCGCACCGGCGATCGCCTGCTCATTGCCGGCGCCTCGTTCCTGGAGAAGTACGTCCTCGCGACCGAACCATACACCGTTGCCGACGCGCTTGGCGCAGAAGCCCGGGCGCAGTTGGCAAAGGCCGGCTTCGATGTAGCCGCTGCGCCGGTGACGGGTGAAGCGACCAACGCCCAGATCCCGTCGAGCACCGATGAGGCCGCCGCCATTGCGGCCCGCCGGCACATGGAAGGTGCCGTGCTGTACATTGAGATCCGCCGCTGGGAATCCAGTGGCGGCACCGAACCCACCGCCGTGATCGCCTGGATCGTTGCGACATTGATCGACGCGCCGAACGGGCAGGTGTTGTGGACCGCCGAGCATCCGCCACGCCCCGTGCAGACGCCGGGCGTGATCAGCCTCGGAGAGGCCTACGCCGTCGCCGCACACACCCTGATGGCGGAAATGCTGGCGCCACTGAGACCGGGACGGTCCGCATCGCGAACGAATGGATGACGCCTATCGGGTTCACCTGCCGCTGGCGCGTGATGTCAGTCGCGGAGTAGGTGGCGACGTGCGAGGTGCCAAGGTGCCCACAACTGTGTTATGGGTGCCAGCAGACGTGATCGATCGGCGGACGGTGTGTTGAAAGCATTCCTGATCACACCATTCACGGCGGACCGGGCGCGAGAGACGCCGTCCGTCTTCGACGCTGTGCAGCGGGCCATCGCCGAGGCGGTAAGGCGCGCCGGTCTAGAGTTCATTCATCCGGCGCGGCTTGGCCGCGCCGGCCCGATCATGAGTGGGCAAATCGAGCCAGAGATCGAAGCGGCCGACGTAGTCATCGCGCTGATCACCGGGCAAAATCCGAACGTCTTCTTCGAGCTCGGCTTCGCGCGTCGCGAGGCCATCCTCGTCTGCCGGTCGAGCGACGATGTTCCGTTCGATATCCGCCATCATCGCTATTGGACCTACGGCGCGGCCAACGAGTTGGCGACGCTCGCCGAGCGACTGACCGACGCCATCCGACAGACGCTCGCGGGCGGGCAACGGTCAGTGCGGAAGCGGTCGCCCGGGCCGCCGGTCACCCGTACCGAGACAGTGGTCGCATTCGCGGGGCCGACCGAGCGCGGGACGGACCGACCGGCGCTCGTTACCAGCATGGAGGTGTTTCGCACGACCTTCGGCGCGCCGGTCGCATCCGAGATCTCGTTCTTGCCCGCAGCCCTTGCCGGCTTCTTCGCCAACGGCGGCAAGCGCGCCTATGTGGCGCGCATCCGTTCGGATGGTGCGCAGACCGCGAGCGCGCAGGTCGACGCGGGTTACGACGGTCTGTTCGGCCGTGAAGGACTTTCGGTAGAAGCGCTCACGCCGGGAGCGTGGGGTAATCGGATCGAGGTAAACGTACGCGCAGGCGCGCGCATCGGATGGAGACTGACGGTCGTTTATCGTCCCGAAGACGGCGGCGGACCCGAAGAAGAGGACTATGACAACGGCAGCTTGGACCCGGCGGGCCCCAACCCATTGATCGCCCGGGTCAACGCGCAGAGCCGGCTGGTTCGCCTGAACTGGTTCGGGTGCGAGCCCGAGAAATGCACGCTGCAATGCGGGCACACGTCACTTGCCGGCGGGGCCGACGGGCCGCCGCCCGGCGCCGCTGAGTTCATGGGCAGCGCGCCACAGTCCGACAGTGAGGTCGCCACGGGATTGGCCGCTGTCGCCGAGCTCGATGACGCTGCCTTGGTATGCGTGCCCGATCACGTGCACCCACGCCTGTCCGCCGGCGATCACCGGACGATTACCGACGCCATCGTCTCGCTGTGTGCGGGCCGGCGAGACTGCATCGCGCTCCTAGCCACGTCACCGGGCGAGCACGACGCCCCAAATTTGAAACCGTGGCACGACACGCCGTTCGCGGCAACGTACTATCCCTGGCTGCACACGCCTAGCGGCACGGTCATCCCCCCGATCGGCCATGTCGCCGGACTCTTTGCCCGCAACGACGCCGAGCGCGGCGTGCACTGGGCACCCATCGACCTCGAGTTCGATGGCGTCGCGGCCGCTTCCCTGGAGCATGAAGTGAGCGGGGAGCAGCGCGATGCGCTCGAACGGCTGGGGCTGAACGTCATCACCCGCGACGCGGACTCGGGTCGAGCCGTGCTGACAACCGCCTACACGCTCGCCATCGACGAGCGCTTGCGCCAGGTCAACATGACTCGACTGGGAGCCTTCATCCGCCAGCGGTTGTCGAGGGATCTGCGGTGGGTCGCGTTCGAGCGAAATGCATCCGCGCTCTGGCACCGGATCGAACTTCAGGCCGGCGAGCTACTCACGCAGCTGTGGGAAGACGGTGTCCTCACTGGAGCACAGGTGAGTGAAGCCTTCTTCATCCGCTGCAATCGCACCACGATGACCGAGGACGACGTCAGAAATGGGCGGGTCGTCGTGCAGATCGGGCTCGCACTTGAGCCGCTGCATCCGATGCAAATCGAGCTGCCGCTGCGAGCGCAGCCCTGGTGAT
>DATKMS010000413.1:0-4114 GCA_035541735.1 Candidatus Margulisiibacteriota bacterium | reverse complement strand
CAACCCGGCACGCGTCAGCGGGCGAGATCGTCCGTTCGATCGCATCGGTTCCTCCCTTGTCGGAAACACCACGGCATTGCCGCCATGGCCCGACGCGCCTCAATAAGCACAGCGAAGGAACCGCAGCAGCGCTATGCTACGGCAGATGCCGAGGAGGGAGGTCCCCGACCGCTGTGCGGGAGGTGCGAGCGAGATTCCGGGGGGGGCACCCGCGGGATCGCCACCAGCAATCCCAGCAGGCCCGGCGCAGCGTTCGGGAGCCGTGCAGTCCCCGCTGCCGGCGAGTGATGCTTGGCAACGCAGATCGAGCACGCGTCAGCTGCGCTCACCCGATTGGCCCTGTGATGATGGCTGCCCAGGGCGAGCGGCACGAGCAGCAACGCCAGCACAAGCAAAGTGCTGGCGAATCGTACCGCCGGCTGCCGAAACTGAGCCATTGGTGAGGGCTATAACTGCGTGCCATGAAAGTGTCAAGCTTTCTTGTGCAGTATCGACACGATCTAACGGTAGAGTACACGCGAACCCGACGGCCGATACTCGGTACGAGGGTAGATCAACGATGGAACGACCCTGTCGCCGTAGCGCTGTTCGCCGGATCCGGCATTCAACTTGACCCTCCGCGCCACGCGGTATAGGTAGTGCGCTATGAGGCGGCTGCAGCACCACGTCTTGCAGAGTGTGAGGGTTTTCGTCCTCGTCTCCCTCACGCTAGTGCCGCTTGCCCTCAGTGGCCATTTCCACAACGCCACTGAGCGCGGCGCACCCGAGTCGTGCCCGACTTGTATAGCCCAGTATCAAGCGCACGGAGCATGCGTCTCGCTGTTGCCGGTCATCACACCGGTGTTCAATCGCTCTCCGCTGGTGGTGCCTGTCGCCTCCGCCCCGGCGTTCATCTCCCGGCCGTTCAGAACCGGTCGGGCGCCTCCCGTCCTGTTCACCGTCGCGTAACGTAGCGCTGCCACGTTTCCACTGGCGCGGCGTCCTCGGGCGCCCGCACTTTCGCGGCGGCACTGCCGTAGTGTGTCCAAACGGAACCGGCTCATGCGGAGTCGCGCAGCGCGTCTCCGGCGAGCCTGCGACGCGGAGGAACCTCAGATGCGAAGAGTTGTGTTTTGTATCGTTCTCACGTTTGCCATCGGTGCTGCGAGTAGGCCCAGCAGCGCTGCGGAGTCAGCGAACACCGGGCCGGGACCAGTCACAGGCACCGCCAAGGACGCGTTGGGCCGGCCGCTCTCGAATGTCACCCTGCGTTTGCAGGCAGCCGACGGGCGCGTCGTCGGTCATGCGACCACGAATGCCGCGGGCGCATTTTCGTTCGCACCGGTTGCGCCGGGGACCTACGCCGTCGTGGCTGAGAAAAGTACTTTCAAAACGGCGACCACCATCGTCACCGTCGGGAACGGACCGGTGACGCCGGTGGTCCTCGCGTTGGAATCTGCGGCGCCGCTCAACCTCGCGGTCGTTGCCAAGCGGCTCGATGTGGCGCGCAACGGCCTCTCTCCAGAGACCGGCAGCAGCACCTACCGTTTCAGTGAGCAAGCCATCAGCCAACTGCCGCAGAGTGACAATACGCCACTGAACCAGGTGATCCTGCAGGCTCCCGGCGTGGCACAGGATTCGTTCGGGCAGGTGCACGTACGCGGCGAGCACGCCAATCTGCAATATCGCATCAACGGCATTCAACTGCCCGAGGGGCTCGCCGGCTTCGGGCAGGCCCTGTCGCCCCGTTTCATCCAGAACATGTCCCTGATTACCGGGGCGCTCCCGGCGCAGTACGGGCTCCGCACCGCCGGCGTGATCGACATCCACACGAAAAGCGGGACGGTAACGCCGGGCGGCTCGGTGGAGATGTACGGCGGCCAGCGCGGCACCGTGGTCCCGAGCTTCGAACTCGGCGGCTCGTCCGACAAATTCTCATACTATGCGACCGGCACCTACATCGGCACCGATCGCGGCATCGAGCCGCCGACCGCCGGACCCACCGCCATCCATGACCACAGCGACCAGGGCCAGGGCTTCGGCTATTTCTCCTACCTGCTTGGTCCGGCGGCGCGCCTGAGCCTGATCTCCGGAGTGGCCATCAACTCCTTTCAAATTCCGGCGAACCCGGGCCAGGACATGGTCTACACGTATGACGACGTTACGAGCTATCCTTCGAGCCAGGTCGCCGAGAGTCAGATGGAGCGCACCTTCTTCAACGTCCTGGCCTTTCAGGGTGCGATCGGCGGCCAAGTCGATTATCAGCTCTCGGCCTTCAGCCGGTATTCGACCATTGATTTCAGCCCCGATCCCGTCGGTGACTTGATCTACACCGGCATCGCGTCCCAGGTGTTCCGCAGCAGCTTCACCAATGGGTTGCAAGGTGACGGCGCGTACCGCTTGAACGACTTCCACACGTTGCGTGCCGGCTTCTACGGCAGCGCCGAGGTGGTCGCCATCGACAACCACGCCTCGGTCTTTCCGGCCAACGATATGGGGATGCAAACCAGCACGCTACCGATATCCGTGGTGGATGACACCAACATCAATTCGTGGCTCTATGGCATCTATCTGCAGGACGAGTGGCGCCCGATCGCCCCGCTCACGGTCAATGTGGGTATCCGCTACGACCTCAACGATGCCTTCGTGCACGCGGACCAGTTCAGCCCGCGGCTCGGCCTGGTGTACGAGTTCCCGACACAGACCACGTTGCACGGCGGCTATGCGCGATACTTCACGCCTCCCCCCACCGAGCTGGTCTCCCCTACCGATGTGCAGAAGTTCGACGGCACCACCGGGGCGCTTCCCAGCAGCCAGAGCTCTCCCGTCAAACCCGAGCGCGCGGACTATTTCGATGCCGGCGTGATCCAGCGCCTGGGGTCGGGCCTCAACATCGGCGTTGATGGCTACTTCAAGAATGCGCGCGATCAGCTCGACGAAGGGCAATTTGGCTCGGCGCTCGTCTTCACCCCCTTCAACTACTTGTGGGGGCGCGTGTACGGCACGGAAGCCACCGCCAGCTACACACAAGGCAACCTGTCCACCTACGTCAACTTTGCCTACTCGGTCGCGCAGGGCACCAAGGTGGTCAGCGGGCAGTTCAACTTCGATCCCGACGAGCTGGCGTACATCAACAACCATTATGTCTTTCTGGATCATGACCAGACCTTCACGTCGACGGGTGGCTTGTTCTATGGCTGGAATGGATACGGGTTCAGGTTCGATTACCTCTATGGCAGCGGGCTGCGCAGCGGCTTCGCCAACACCGGGAATCTCCCGTTTTACATTCAGGCCAACGCCGGCGTGTCGAAGCGCCTGACGGTGCCGTATCTCGGTTGGGCCGAGGTGCGGCTGGACTGCATCAATCTCGGCGACGAGACCTATCAGATCCGCAACGGCTCGGGCATCGGTGTTGCCACCAGCCAGTATGGCCCGCGGCGCGCCATCTTCGCCGGCATTCGGGTCCCGTTGCCGTTCATGGAAGCGTCCGCAGGGTGATGTCGAGGAGCAGGCAACAATGGGAGAACTGAGTACTGCGTGGGAAGCGCTCCGCTTTGGCGGGGCCATGGTCTATCCGCTGCTGGTTCTGGGAGTGTTGGCTGTGGCCATCATCCTGGATCGAGCCGCGCTGTACGGCCGCTGCCTGCGGCTTCCCGAGACGCTGCGCAATCAAGTGGAGACCTACGGTTTCGACTGGTCGGATCTCGACAATCAGCTCGGGCGACTCGGGCCGCGCAATGCATTCGGCCGCTTCTTTCAGGTGATTGCGGCGAACCGCACGCATCCGGCGTGGTGGGTCGAGTCGCGCGCCGGCGACGAGGCCGGTGGCATCGAAAAGGTCCTCGGCCGCGGCCTGTGGGTGTTGGAAACCATCGTGACGGCGGCACCGCTCATGGGTCTGCTGGGAACGATCACCGGCATGATGCAATCGTTCAAGGTCATCGGTGGCGCAGGCCTCGTGGCTCCCACGCAAGTCACCGCGGGCGTGGCACAAGCGCTGATCGCCACCGCCCTCGGCCTGCTCATCGCATTGGTTGCGCTGTTCGCATTCAACTTCTTCTCTCGGTTGAAGTCGCGGGCGCTCGACGAGATGGAGCGCCTGGGATCACGGCTGGTGGATCGTATTCGTCTGGAC
>DATKMS010000412.1:0-14619 GCA_035541735.1 Candidatus Margulisiibacteriota bacterium | reverse complement strand
CCAACGTCGCACAGCAGGGAGCGCCGGCGTCCTTCATGTCCGTCGACCTATTTGCCGAGCGGCGTGCCGACAACGGAGACGGATCGTTCACCAGCATCCTCACCGCTCTGCTTACTGACTCCTCGGGTGCGAC
Organism: Candidatus Margulisiibacteriota bacterium; assembly: GCA_035541735.1. Taxonomy (GTDB): domain Bacteria; phylum Desulfobacterota; class Binatia; order HRBIN30; family HRBIN30; genus DATKMS01. Next base: position 14,486 of record DATKMS010000412.1, on the reverse strand, counting down.
GGTGCCGGACGGCGTGCCGGTGGAATTCAGTCTCGTGGTACCGGTCGCCGGCGTGTCCATCACCAGCCCAGGGTTTACGAACCAAGCTGCCAACTGCGATCTGAACGGCTTGACCGCCGTGCCGCAGCCCGGTGACGCACTGGCGTGTATCAAATATGTGTCCAGTCGTCAGGGGAGCACCATAACCGTTCGCGCTCGGGCAACCACTGCCGACGGTGGGATCATCGTTGCGGAGCAGACGATCACTCTGCCCGACACACGGCCGACCCCAACCGTGACGATCACCCCAACTCCGCAACCAAGCAGCACCCCGACGGTGAGCCCGACGGTCACCCCGTTCCCGAGCGGCGTCGCGACGTTCACGCCGACGGCGACGGCGACGCTCTCGCCCACACCGCCGCTGGGCTCCATCGAATTCCTCGGCGCCAACCCGACGATCATCGGCGTCCGCGGCTCGGGACGTCCGGAGCAATCCATCGTGACGTTCCGTGTCAAGAACACCCTCAACGCGCCGATCGTGGGTGTGCCGGTCACGTTCCAGCTGACCGGGTCGGGCACCGAGTCACTCAATCCGTTGTCGGCAATCACCAGCGAGGACGGGACAGTCGTCACGACCATCACCAGCGGGACGCGCGCCTCCACCATTCGCGTTACCGCTGGCGGCGATACGAATGGCGACGGAGTCCCCGACATCTTTGCGCAGTCCGCGGGCTTGAGCATTCTTGGTGGCCCGCCTGCGAAGAACCGCTTCAGCATCGCCCCGGCGTTGAAGAATGTCCCGGGACGCGTGCGCACGGGTGTGACCGATCAGATGTCTGCGTTCGTCAACGACCGGTTCGGCAACGCCGTGCCAGCGGGAACCGCGGTCTCCTTCGTGACCAACGCGTCGAGCGTCGTGAATCCTTCCACGACCGACTTGAACGGCGTCGCGCAGGCCACGCTGCTGAGCGAGCAAGTCGTCCCGGCCACCGGCATCGTGAGCGTCATGGCCTTCACGCTGGGTGAGGAGAGCTTCTTGGACAACAATGGGAACGGCAAGTTCGACGCCGGCGACACGCTGCTCACGGACGACATCCCCGAACCCTTCGTCGACTTCCGTCCCTTGCCGCCCGCACTGGCGAAGCCCGGTCAGGCGAATGATTCCGCATGCCCGATCTCGCCGCCCAGCGGCCTGTGCAACGGCACCTTCGATCCGGCAACCCCGTTCGAGTTCTTCATCGACACGCCGCCACTGGACGGTGTCTGGGGTAAGCAAGGCAAGACCGGCGTGTGGGACAACGATATCTTCGTGTTCGATTCCACGTTCGTTACGTTCTCCGGACCGCTGGTGCCGCCCGTCGCGTCACCAAATGCTCTCTTCCTCGCGCCGGGCGATCAAGCCGTGGTGACGGTCGAGGTGCATGATGATCTGTTGAATCCGCTCGCGGGCGGCTCCACCCTGCTCATCAAGTCGGACGGTCCTCTGTCCAGCGATGTCGGCTTCGTGACCATCTCCGGCTCGCCGATTACCATCCCCGATGGTCACTCGTTCAATCGGCTCGTAGATGGCTTGACGCGTTTCAGTTTTGTCGCGTCGGTGCCGGCGACGAGCGCCTTTGTGGGAGAGCCGTTCACGATCAGCATGAACGTGAGCTCACCGAATGGTACGGCCAGTTTCAACATTGTGACGGGCAAAATTCTGGCAAACACTCCGACGCCGACGCCACTGGCGACGGCCACTCCGACGCCCAAGGTGCCGGTCGTGCCGGGTTCGATTCAGTTTGTCAGTGCGACCCCGTCCGCGATCGGCGTCCACGGTTCCGGCCTGCCGGAACAGTCTGTACTGACCTACCGCGTGAACAGCACACAGGGAGATCCCGTTCCGAACGTGGCTGTCCAGTTCACGCTGGTCGGCACCGGCTCCGAAAGTTTGAGCCCGCTCACGGCGATCAGCGACGAGAACGGATTGGTCGAAACGACACTCACCAGCGGTGTCCAGGCGACCAGCATTCGTGTCACCGCATCGCTGGTTGGCAACTCCAGCATCACGGCTCAGTCAACCGCCGTGAGCATCGTCGGCGCGCCGCCGGCTGTGAACCACTTCAGCATCGCGGCCGCCAGGTTCAACGTCCCAGGTCGGGTGAGTTTTGGAGTGGAGGATCAGATCTCTGCGTTCGTCAACGACCGGTTCGGCAACGCCGTCCCCGCAGGGACCTCGGTGTCCTTTATTACCAATGCGGCAAGTGTGGTGAATCCAACGGCAACGGATACGTCCGGAGTGGCAACGGCGACGCTGCTCACGGAAGGCATGGTCCCGCCGAGTGGTATCGTCACTGTGATGGCATACACGAGAGGCGAGGAATCCTTCCTCGACAACAACGGCAACGGTGTCTTCGACGCCGGCGACACTATCCTCACTGACGACCTGCCAGAGCCGTTCATCGACTTCCGCCCACTGCCGCCGGCAGACGCTGGGTGCAACATCCCGGCGCCCAGCCGATTCTGCAACGGGCGCTTTGATCCAGGCACGACGTTCGAGCGCTTCGTCGATACCAACAACAACCTGGTTTGGGACAGCGGCCCACCTCCAGCCAACACCCTGGGCCAAGGCCAGCACGGCGTCTGGGACAATGACATCTTCGTGTTCGGGACCATCCCGGTGACGTTCTCGGGTCCGACCCAGTTGCCGACAATAGCCTCCTGCTCGAGCCCGCCATGTGACGGGTTCAGCATCGCGAACGGCGGTTCCAAGAGCTTCACGATCAACGTCCACGACGATCTGCGCAACCCACTCGTCGGCGGCTCAACCATCGCGGTCACTTCGAGCGCCGGATCGATCAGCGGCGGCTCGATCACCATTCCGGATGGCGAGTCGTTCAACCAGTTGATCCCCGGACTGACGCAGTTCACCTTTGTGCTGTCCGACGCCGATGCAACGACGGTGTCCACCCCGGCGACGCCCACCACCGTGGTCGTCACCGTCACCTCAGCCAACGGTAACGCTACGGCGATCATTGCGAGCGGCACCATCCAGTAGCCCCACTGACCCACGGGCACGATCGGCCTCCTCCGATCGTGCCCGTCCTCCCGGCTGGCGTCGTGCCCCCGATATCTGGTAGACGCGTCGCCATGGCTGTTCAAGGAAGACGCAAGCGGACCGCGCGCCGCAGCCGCCGCGTCCTGGTGTTGCACGGTCCCAACCTCAATCTGATCGGCACGCGCGAGCCGGCCATCTACGGACGGACCACCCTCGCACGCGTCGATGCCCAACTGCGGGAACTCGGCACCGAATTGGGGGTGACGGTGGAGACCTTCCAGTCAAACAGCGAAGGCGCACTCGTCGACCGGATCCAGGCGGCGCGCGGGACCGCTGCAGCCATCGTCATCAATGCCGGCGCCTACACTCACACCAGCGTTGCGATGCGCGACGCGTTGCTGGCGGTGGAACTACCGGTCGTCGAGGTGCATCTCTCGAACACCTATAAGCGCGAGGCGTTCAGACACCGCTCGCTGATTGCGGACATTGCGGTGGGCCAGGTGGTGGGGTTTGGGGCTGAGAGCTACTTGCTCGGTTTGCGGGCCGCCGTCGGTGTGCTGGCCCGAGGAGCCAGCTAACGCCCGTCGCCGGCGCCCGGCGCGTACGTTCTCTTCAGACGGCGGCGCTGCGCATGGCGTTGTAGCGCCAGATCGATGAGGCGGTGGATTAGCTCCGCGTAGGATACCCCGGAAGCCTCCCACAGCTTTGGATACATGCTGATGGTCGTAAAGCCGGGAATGGTGTTGAGTTCGTTGACGTACAGCGTGTCCGTGTCGCGGTCCAGAAAGAAATCCACGCGCGCCATGCCGGCGCAATCCAGTAAGAGGAACACCTGTACGGCCAGGTCGCGCACCGCCGCGGTCTGCGTCGGCGTCAGCGGCGCCGGGATGCGCAACGTCGCGCCACTCTGATCGACGTACTTGGCCTCATAGGAATAGAACTCCGCGTGTGGGCAGATCTCGCCGGGCACCGACGCCTCGGGTGCATCGTTCCCCAGGACCGCGCATTCAATCTCGCGGGCGCTGATGCCCTGCTCGATGACGACCTTGTTGTCGTACGCGAGCGCCGTCGCCACACCCGCGGCGAGCGCGTCCAACGTCGTCACCTTGGTGATGCCGACCGAAGATCCGAGGTTTGCCGGCTTCACGAACAAGGGCAGCCCGACCTCCGCGGCCGCAGTCGTGACAGCGGACCGATCCGTTTCCCATTGCCGCAACGTAACCGTCAGGAACGCCACGACGGGGATGCCAGCGGCTTGCAGCAACCGCTTCTGCACATCCTTGTCCATGCCGAGTGCAGAGCCCAGCACGCCGGAGCCGACGTAGGGGATATCGGCCAACTCGAACAGACCTTGGATCGTCCCGTCTTCACCGAAGGTTCCGTGCAGCACCGGGAACAAGACGTCGAGTCGGTCGAGCGCGACGCTTGGCGTGCTGGGGATGATCAGGTCGCTGCCGCCGGGTGCAGGCGGCAGCAGCACTTCGACGCCGCCGTCGTCGAGCGCCGGAAGCGCCGCATCGGTCAGGTGTCGAAACGTCGGCTCGTCGAGGAGGTGCCAGCGTCCGGTGCGGTCGATCCCGATCAGCGTCACGTCGTACCGCCCGCGATCGATGGCGTCGACGATCGAACGCGCCGAGCGCAGAGAGATTTCATGCTCGCCCGACCGTCCGCCGAACACGACGCCAACCCGTAACTTCGATGCTTGCTTGGTCACGCTCTGCCCCGGCGGCGCACCATACCACAGTTGGCTACCGGCCTCACTCCACAAGTGTGCAAAGGAAATGCTTGCATCGCGGGAGAGCGTGTGGCTAAATGCGCTCACACGGAAAACAGGACGAAGCCCAGATGCGGAGCGTACACCACAGCATGAACGGACAGCACCTGCGACACATGGTGTCCGCGGGCGCGGGTAGCCGTGACGCGGCCGTTGTGGCCGTGGCAGCGGCCCTGGTGGTGGGCCAGCTCTTCACCACCAAGACGATTAACCCGCGCTGGGCGTCCGGTGGCCTTCCGAGGGAGGGAAATCCGTAAGTAGCAACCAAACTCTTGAGGATCAAAAGGCCACCGGACGAAAGTTCGGTGGCCTTTTTCGTTTCTGGCGATTGAAACCTCCGCGTGGGGCGGAGGATGGCGGGGCGTGGAGGGACCGCGCTCCCGTCTGAGATCCGGGAAGGAGGAACAAACGATGGGTCGGATCGATGCACAGTTGGTGGCGCAGCGGTTGCGCGAGGTGGTAGCAGACGAGCCCAAGGCGTTCGCCTATGAGATCGGCGTCAGCCTGTCGGCGCTCTACAACTACCTGAACGGCCGCATTCCGTCGACCGAGGTGCTCTTCCGCATTGCGTGCTACACCGGCCGGCCGATGGAGTGGTTTCTCGCCAACGGCGGCAGTGGAAGCGTGAGCAACGTGGACCTCATGGTCGCGGCGGGTCGCAACGGCAGCGGAGCCAGCGTTGCGGTGACCCATTAGCCCAGGATGCGGGTGCACCTGCTGGCGCCCTCCCGCACGGGAGGGCGGGCACCCTAGAGGCACTTCTCGACGCGCACACGCACCGTGTGCGGCCGATGAAGTGCGCGCGCGGAGGTGATCTATGGAGTGGTTGATCCTCGCGGCCCCAGTTCCTGGGCCTGTCGAATTCACGGTCGGCGGCGGCGCCGTCTTCGCGACCTTGCTGGTGACGGTGCTGACGCCGATCGTCTTGGCCGTACGGCATGCGCTCACACGCGGCACCGCAGGTCCCGAACTTGCGCAATTGCGGGTCATCGAGGGCGGCAAGGAACTGAAACGGCAAGCCGCTTGACGTCGGCGGCGACACACACGGGGGAGGGCAATCGAGCCCTCCCCCAAGGGAGGTCGCGCCTCCTAGCCTTCCATCCGATATTTGAAGGCGCGGCTCCGGTGCGTGGAGTCGTGCAGCTCAATGAAGAGCAACCCGCGCATTACCATGGTGAAATAAACCAGCAACCCCAGCACCCCCGCCTGCACAATTGCGGCGATCCCACCGAGCGGCAGTGACGCAAGCGCATACAGAACAGCGGCCGCGGCGAGGTTCGCCGGGAACCATTCGATCCAGTTCATCGCAATGAAGCTGTAGCTCTCCTGCAACAGGGCCAGCGAAGAATAGTGCCCCAGATAGATCAACTCCGGCACCGCGTTGAACACGACGAAGCCAGCGATCTGCACGAACAGTAGAATCAGAAAACCCTGTGGCAGTTGCGCGATCGCCGGCGTTGCCAACCTGAAGAACAGCCAGAACACGAACGTGATTCCGACCACGTCCCACAGGTACACGCCGAAGCTCCGGCGGAAGTCCTCGAAGGTAACCTTGGAAGTCCGCACGATCATCTCAACGAGATACAGAAACGACCCGACGCACGCGGCCCACACCAGGCTCAGGAGAAAACCCCCGAGTATCCCGAGCAGCACGGCCAAGCCGGTCGCGAGCGACATGACCGCAGAGTAGGCAAAGACACTGCCCAGCACGGGCCAGTTCTTCAGCGCCAGGCTTCCCGCGCGCGTGAAAACTTTGCGATAGATCTTCAACGTGATGAGGAACCATTCCATGATCGGCTGCTGTGAGGGGCGCACTGTATAGAGGCCACTGTGAGCCGTCAACCGAGCAGCGAAGCGCCTCTCGCAAGGCGGTTGATTGGCTGCGGCGCGCAGATTACCTTTTCAAGCACGATGCACGAGTGGGTGATTGACGCCACGGATCGGGACTTCGAGTCAGCGGTCATCGACCGCTCTCAGCACACGCCCGTGGTTGTCGATTTCTGGGCGCCGTGGTGCGGGCCCTGTCGCACCCTCGGACCGCTGCTCGAACGGCTCGCAGAAGAGCACCACGGCGGATTCATCCTCGCCAAGGTCAACGTCGATGAGAATCCCGGACTGTCGCAGGCGCTGAACATCCAGAGCATCCCCATGGTGCTCGGCTTTTGCGACGGCAAACTGGTAGCGGAGTTCGTCGGTGCGCTGCCGGAAGCCGCGGTCCGTCAGTTCCTCGCTAAGTTACTGCCTAGCGAGGCGGATCAGTTGGCGACCGCGGCTGCACAACTGCGGGAGGCTGGCAAGCACGCCGAAGCGGAAGCGGCCTTCCAACGCGCGCTGCAACTCGACGTGCGCTGTGAGGCCGCTTTGTTTGGTATGGCCGGGATTTTGGCCGATCGCAACGAGTACGACGAGGCGCTCAAGCTTCTCGATCGCATCCCACCCGGCGCCGTCCGGCAGGATGCGGACCGTCTGGCTGCGGAGATCCGCGTCCGTCAGGGCGGTGGCGGAGACGAAGCCGGGTTGCGCGCCAAGCTCGCCACCAACCCTGCTGACTTGGAGTCCCGCCTGCTGTTGGGGCAGGTGCTTGCTGCGGCTTCGCAGTACGAAGACGCGCTCGGCGAATATCTCGAGATCGTCCGCCGCGACCGCAGCTTCCGTGACGGCGCAGCTCGCAAGGCCATGCTGGACATCTTCGATCTGCTAGGGGGAGACAGTCCGATCACGAACCACTACCGTTCGGAGCTGGCGAAAGTCCTGTTCAGCTAGCCAACTCACATCGGAGGTGCGGCGGCGTCCTCCAGATGGCGAGGGGGCCCCACGTCGGTGGTGTGGAAATCGGCGTATAGCTGTCGCAGCAGTGGCAGGCCCGGCCGGGCCGTTCTCCGGGCGATTGCATGGATCATCTCGATGATCCGCTCGTTCACCGGCACGCGGATACCCAGGGTTCGTGCGCGCGTCACCACCTCACCGTTGAGGTAGTCGACTGCTGGCTCGCGGCCGCGCTCGATGGCCTGCAGCATCGACGACCGCAGGCGCCGGAACTTGGCGCCGACCGCGAGCAAGAGGGCGTGTTTGGCCAACAATGATGCCGAGCCCGACGCAGTGCGCTCAGTGTCGGTCAGCGCCACCCAATCGAGGTCGATGGTTCCGGAGACCTTCTCGAGCCGTACACCGCGGGCACGCGCCACTTCCACCACCTCGGTCATCACTTCGAGCCCCAGCCGCCGCACGAACCGATGCCGCAGCAGCGCCCCGAGCCGGTCGCCGCCGATGGTTCCCAGCGAGCTGATCGCACAGTTGATCGCCAGCTTGCTCCAGCGTGCGCCGCGCAGGTTCGTCGTGATCTCCGCCGGCCCAACCGCGTCCAGCAAGGCCCGCAGGGTGCCGAGGCGCGCATCGTCCCCACCATCGAGGCGGCCGAGCACGAATCCGCCGTCTGAGGTGCGCTCGTAGATGCCCGGCTCGATCATCGAGCCACCCCAGGCCACGATTGCGCCGTGCGTGTGTTCCACGCCGGCGATTGCCGCAACCCGCCGCTCGCAGAGGCCGTTTTGGAAGCACACCATCGCACCGTGCGTGGCAAGTGTGGGCAGCGCCGTGCGCGCCGCCTCCTCAACCTGCGGTGGTTGCGTTGCGAGGAACACAAAATCGAACGGACCGCTGCCCTCGACTAATGTCGCAGTCGCGCGCCCCGACACAGCGTCCCCTGGCGCCACGTGTTCGCCATCCTCACCCCGCACCACCAGACCGCGACGATTGACGGCGTCGGCAATCGCCGGGTTGTGGGTGACGATGACCAGGTCGTGGCCGCGCGCCAGCAGTTTGGCAGCCATGATGCCGCCGATGCCACCGCATCCCATCAACAGAACCTTGGGCTGTGCCATTCGATGCGCCTTCTCTGCGGAGTGGCCTGCGTCGTGGAGTATCCGCGCTTTCGCTCTTCGCAAGCATGCCTGCATCGGCGCAGCGCCGCAAGTCGCAGGTTGCCATGGTCCGCGAACGACCCTATCGCCGATCTGCCGGCCGCTCCGCTGTTCGCCGCTTGATTCGTACCCTGGCTCATGCTGAAGAACCAGAGGGACCAGGAGGACTGGCTGAATGTCCATCGACTTGAGCATCGTTGGTAAGCGATTGGAGCCGATCACCCATACCTACACCGAACGGGATGTGATGCTCTACGCGCTCGGCATCGGTGCGGGCACCGACGAGCTGCCGTTCACTTACGAGCGTGACCTCAAAGTGTTGCCGACCTTCGGCGTGATCCCGGCGTTTCCGGCGATGTTTTCTCTCGGCCCGGTGATGCAGGTCAACCCCATGATGGTCCTGCACGGTGAGCAACGCATCGAGTTGTACGCACCCATCCCACCCCGCGGCACCCTCACCACCATACCCACCGTGCGCGCCATCTACGACAAGACCAAGGGTGCCCTGGTCATCGTCGACGCCGAAACGGTGGACGACAAGGGCACGCGCATCTTCAAAAACACCTTCGGAACCTTTGCCCGCGGCGAGGGCGGCTTCGGCGGCGACCGCGGCCCCAGCGGGCCGCGCAACGTCCCGCCCGATCGGCGGCCCGACGCGGTCGTCGAGATGACCACCTTGCCGCAGCAGGCGTTGCTCTATCGCCTCTCGGGTGACATGAATCCGCTGCACGCTGACCCCGACTTTGCCAAGATGGGTGGCTTCGACCGGCCGATCCTGCACGGCCTGTGCACCTTCGGGCATGTCGGTCGCGCCGTGTTACGGACCTACTGCGGCAACGACCCAGCGCGTTTCAAGGCGCTCGACGTGCGTTTCGCGGGCGTCGTCTTTCCCGGTGAGACCATCGTCACCGAGATGTGGAAGACTGGCGCCAGCGATGTCATCCTTCAGGCCAAGACCAAGGAGCGTGGTGAGGTGGTGATCTCCGCAGCTGCTGCCACGATCGCTGGCTGACGTGCAACCGGCGGCGAGGAAGGCAACGACGAGATCCATGAATCGCGCCGACGCCGTGGCCGCCGGTGCAGCGCACGTGCGCACCTCAGCGCTGCGCGACCTCTGGCAGCTGTTGCGGCCGACGCAGTGGGCCAAGAACCTGGTCGTCTTTGCCGCCCTCATCTTTGCCAAGCATCTGTTCAACCGTCACGATCTCATTCTGGTCACTCTCGGCTTTGTCTCGTTCTGCCTGACCGCCAGCGCGGCGTATATCATGAACGACCTGCGCGACTGTGAACGGGACCGCCAGCATCCGCTGAAGTCGCTGCGGCCACTGCCCGCCGGCCGGGTCCGTCGTGGGACGGCAAGGGTACTGGCAGTCGCCTTGCTGGCCTCCGGTCTCGGCGCGGCGTTGGCCCTGCAGCTCCGCTTTGGGGCGCTGGTGGTTTTGTATTTCCTGCTGCAGATAGCCTACACGTTCTGGCTCAAGGAAGCGGTCATCCTCGATGTCATGGCAATTGCCGCCGGGTTCGTGATTCGTGCTGCGGCCGGCGGCGTCATCATCGCCGTTCCGGTCTCGCCTTGGTTGATCATCTGCACTTTCCTGTTGGCGCTCTTCCTGGGTTTTTCGAAGCGGCGCCATGAGTTGATTCTGCTCGAAGGGCGCGCCACCGAGCATCGCGCCAGCCTGAAGGAGTACAGTCCCTACTTCCTCGACCAGATGATCGCCGTGGTCACCGCGTCAACGGTGGTCGCCTATGCCATCTGGACCGTCTCCCCGGAGATCCGCGAGAAGCTCGGCACGGAGAAGCTCTACCTCACCATCCCGTTCGTGCTGTTCGGCATCTTCCGCTACCTCTACCTGGTCCATCAGCGCGAGGAGGGCGGCAACCCGACCCAACTCCTGCTCAGCGACCGCCCGCTGTTGGTCGACGTGTTGCTCTGGATCATTACTGCGGCAGTGTTGCTATACTGGAAACCATGATTGCAGTGGGCACCCCATTCCACGGCCGGCGGGTCGACAAGCCGTGGGGCTACGAACTGATCTGGGCCGAGCAGCAGCGCTACGTCGGCAAGATCTTGCACATCGAGCAGGGACAGCAGCTCAGCTACCAGTATCACCAGCAGAAAGATGAGACCATCCACCTGCTCAGCGGTGTGCTCGAACTGCAAGTCGCATGCGCCGAGGGGCCGCGGCAAACGCTGCGCCTGCAACCCGGAGAGAGCTTTCACATTGTGCCGGGGCTGCGCCATCGCATGACGGCAATCGAGACCTGCGACGTGCTCGAAGCCTCCACCCCCGAACTTGATGACGTCGTCCGGCTGGAAGACCGCTACGGGCGAGTTGAAGGGAAATGATGACCAAGCCACGCGCACTGATCACCGGCGTCACCGGACAAGACGGCTCCTACCTCGCGGAGCTGCTGTTGGAGAAGGGCTACGAGGTCTTCGGTATGGTGCGCCGCGCCAGCACCGAAAACTTCGCGCGCATCGAGCACCTGCGGAGCGACATCGAGTTGGTGCAGGCCGACTTGCTCGACCAGCTCTCGCTCATCACCGTGCTGCAACGCCTGCGCCCGCGCGAGGTCTACAACCTGGCGGCGCAGTCGTTCGTGCCGACCTCGTGGGAGCAGCCGATGCTGACGGCGGAATTCAACGCCGTCGGTGTGACCCGGCTGCTCGAAGCCGTGCGTCTCGTCGATCGCAGCATCCGCCTCTACCAGGCGTCGTCGAGCGAGATGTTCGGGAAGGTGCGCGAGGTGCCGCAGACCGAGCAGACGCCTTTCTACCCCCGCAGCCCGTACGGTGTCGCCAAGGTGTACGGCCACTACATTACCGTCAACTACCGCGAGAGCTACGGGCTGTTTGCCTGCTCGGGGATTTTGTTCAACCACGAGTCACCGCGCCGCGGCAAGGAGTTCGTCACACGGAAGATCTCCGACGCCGTCGCGCGTATCAAGCTCGGCGTCGCCACCGAGCTGCGCCTCGGCAACCTCGCAGCCCGCCGCGACTGGGGCTATGCCAAAGACTATGTGCACGCCATGTGGCTCATCCTGCAGCAAGACCAACCTGACGACTACGTCGTCGCCACCGGCGAGGAGCACAGCGTGCAGGAGGCCGCCGAGGTGGCGTTTGGGCACGTCGGCCTCAATTGGCGTGACCATGTTCGTGAGGACCCGGCGCTGCTGCGGCCGGCGGAGGTCGATCACCTGATCGGCAATGCCGCCAAGGCCCGCGCCAAGCTTGGCTGGAAACCAACGGTGAGTTTCAAGGGGCTCATGGAGCTCATGGTGGACGCCGATCTGGACAGCGTCCGCCGCGAAATCGCCAACGAGGCGACCACCCTTCGGGGCCGCTGAGTGGATCCGACGCGGCGCGATGCGGTTCCTCATCACGGGCGTCAGTGGCTTCGCCGGGAGGACGTTGGCGCGCCAATTGTTGGCCGACGGCCATGACGTGTTCGGCACCACACGCGGTGCCGTCGGCGCCAGATCGTACCTGCCACTGGCGGCCGATCATGTGCTCGTCGCCGGTCTCGACGATGTGCAGCGCTTGACGCACATCGTCGGGCAGATACGTCCTGAGGGCCTCTTCCATCTCGCCGCGTTCACCAGTCCGGCTGCCTCCTTCGAGAATCCGGAGGCAGCCTACCGCAGCAACTTGCACGGCAGCCTCAACCTGTTTGCCGCCGTGCGTGCCGCCGCAACCGACTGCCGGATCGTGTGGGTGGGATCGAGCGATGCATACGGCTACGTCGAGCCGGCAGAGGTGCCGATTACCGAGTCGACGCTCTTTCGACCGTTGAGTCCTTATGCCGTCAGCAAGGCGGCGGCTGACTTGGCAGCCTACCAGTGGTCGCGTGCGCATGCGCTCGACGTCGTTCGCATGCGGCCCTTCAACCACACCGGGCCCGGCCAGGACCCGCAGTTCGTGTGCGCCGATTTTGCGCGGCAGCTGGTTGCCATCGAACGGGGCCAGCGACCGGCAAGGGTGGAGGTCGGCAATCTCGACGTGACCCGCGATTTCAGCGACGTGCGCGACGTCACGCGCGCTTACACGCTGGCATGGAAGCACGGGTCTGCCGGAGAGGCGTACAACGTCTGCAGCGGCGCCCCGCGCACGACGCGCGACATTCTCGACGCGCTGATCAGATTGAGTCGCGTCAAGCCCGAGGTGGTGGTACGCCCCGAACGGCAGCGGCGCGTGGACGTTCCACTCCTGGTCGGCAGCGCCGTCAAACTACGCGCTGCCACCGGCTGGGCGCCGGTGATTGATTGGGAGCAAACGCTGCGCGACGTGCTCGACGACTGGCGCTGCCGGCTCGACGCTTCGACAGGCTTAGGGTGAGCGGAAAATAGCAATGAACCAGGGGAGGGGAACCGCTCATGCTGAGCTCGTCGAAGCATGGGGTGGGGTGTTTCGGCAGCCTGTCCGATTGCTAGGTCTGGCACTGTGTATCGCGCTTGGTGCAGGCGGTGCGCACGGCGCAGACGCCCCCGCAGCGGACGTCATCCTCGGCCCCGACACGTACGAACGCGCCCGCGGGCTCATGCCCGACGAGTTTGTCGAGAGCTATCGCCGCGGCGACTATCACCACCGCATCGCCAACTACAACCTCGATCCGCTCGTCGACGAACCGGTGTTTCGTGCTGCGCTGGAGGCCAACAAGGGACGCTACGACCTCACCGACGACGGGACGATCATCGAGAAGCAAACCGGGAAGCCGCCCGACTACGTCTATGCGTGGCCCTTCCCAAGCATCGATCCCGCCGACCCGAAGGCCGCGATGAAGATCGTGTGGAACTACTTCTACACGCTCTACTACGGCGGCAATGCCCACTATCGCGCCGACCTCATCTGGCTGAACCGCAGCGGTATCGACCGCGCGGTCTCCGTCGACGCGAAGACGAAGCACTACGACGGCCAGCATCCGCGCTTCCGCGAGCCCGGCAATGCGCTCGGCCTGCTCACGCAGTCGATCGCCAAGGTCCTGTCGCCGGCCGACGTCAACGGGATCATTTCTCTGTCGTGGCGGTACCGCGATCCCGACAAGCGCGACTCGATCTGGTCGTACCTCCCGGCCATGCGCCGCGTCCGACAAGTCTCGGCTGCCAATCGCTCGGATGGATTCCTCGGATCGGACATGACGCAAGACGACGGCGCGTACTTCGATGGCAAGGTCCAAGACTTCACGTGGAAGCTGATTGGCGCGCAGGATCTCCTGGTGCCGTTCGACCGCCCGTCGTTCGAGGAAGCCCCGAAGCTCGAGCGCCTACCCTCTGGCGGGTGGCGCATGTTAATACCTGCACGGCCACGTCTCGGCGCGCAGGTGCCAGGGTGGAAAGGCGCACCGTGGTGCCCGACCGAAGAGGTGTTGATCCGCCGTCCCGCCTGGATCGTCGAGGCGGTGCCGAAGGACCAGTACTATCGGTTCGGAAGGCTGATCCTACGCTTCGACAAAGACACGTACATGGGCAGCTACGCATCCAAGTACGACTGGGGCGGCAACCTCATCGCGTCGTTCTCGGCCATCAACACCAACATTGTGAAGGCCGCTCCCGGCGAGCTGTGGGCCTGGGCCGGAGGTGCCGTCGCAGTCGCCATCGATTGGAAGCGGGACCGGGCGACGACCGCCGGCATCGCGCCCGGTAACGCCGTCCCCGCTGATTCGCGCTTACCGCTGAGTCCGGAGGAGTTCTCGCTGCAGCAGCTCACCAACGGACGATGAAGACCGAGACCTGTCACACAGCTCTGACAGGCCTGTGCTTGGCTGGCGGTGGGGGG
>DATKMS010000411.1:0-4202 GCA_035541735.1 Candidatus Margulisiibacteriota bacterium | reverse complement strand
AAGGTCTAAATTCGACTGGACGCCGCCGAGTGGGTCGTCCACCAACAGGGGCACGGAAGCCCCGCAGGCGTAGCCGCATGAGCGCCGCCGCCCGGAGAAAACTGTCGCGCCTGCTGAAGCAGCGCTGGGCGCAGGGGAAGAGCGCGTCCAGAAAAGTCAAGGCCGGCTGAGACGAGCCAGCGGCATTGACGAAAGGCATGACATGTTCAGTGGGATTAAGCCCACCGAGGCAAGAGTCAGAAACCTCGTAACTCGGATAGCAGGGAGGAAGGAAACCGAATCCCTGAAGCCTATCGACGAACCCATCTTTTAGGGTGGGGTGAGTCACTGGGCCGCAACGCAAGTGAACCCATCGGTGGCCTCGAAATGTGCTCATAACCGGAGGCCGAGCCCGCTCTTTCCGGGGCAAAGGCAGCATGGATCGTCGCAGACTGACTGATGAGGCGAGCCACTCCGGCGGGGTGATAGGGGCAGCACGGTGACAAGGGCATGTCGAGCAACTGGAGAAGCCCTCCTCGTCCCGTCGAGAAATCGGCGGAGCACGAAGCCGTATAACCGGAAACACCGGGAAGTCGGTGGAGGACGAGAGGGTGGCGGAGGGGTCGGTAGTAGTGATGAAGCGGAGTAATGTCCGTCGAGCGAAGCGGCCCTGCTGTTTGTAACGGCTCCAACAACATGGAAGGCAAGGGTGAATGACAAAGGCACCCATTGGTTTGCAAGACCTGAGACGGAGTCTATACGTCAAAAGTGTAGCCGCGCATCAGAAAGTGCGGTTTTCTGAACATACGCCGGTAGAGCGAATCTTCATCATCATCGCCGGAGCGCAGCGGAGGCTGGTCTGTGCCCGATTCCAGCATCATGGCAATTACGACGCCACTTCGATCATCGTGCGTGACGGATCATAGTTACCGACTTGGTTCTGGATATGCATCCCGAGAAGTGCAATTCAGTAACTTCTGCGGCACGACCGTTTCAGATATCAACAACTTGCAACCTGCGCTCGATCAAAAAACCGCGTTTTTACATGCGCGCCAACACTTTCGGCGGAGGGCAAGCAGAAAATCGCAGACCTGGCACAAGAGGCGCTCAAGTTGAAGGGGTATGTGATCGAAGTGAAGGGGTTTGCCGACTCGACGGGCAGCCTTGCCGACAACCAACAACTCAGCAAGGAGCGCGCTCAGACGGTGGTCGCCTATTTGCTCCAGGAGTGTCGTGTTCCGGTGAAGAACATTGTTGCGCCGGGCGCGATGAGTGAAACTCACCCTGTAGCATCTAACGAAACTACGATCGGACGAGCCGAAAACCGCAGGGTCAGTCTTAGGGTCCTTGTCAACAAGGGCGTCGCTGGCGGCAGCGGGAACTAGGAGTCTTCTTCCAAGAAAAGGGGGCGCCCTTAGCTGCTCGACCCGATGCATTGTCGGTCGCCTCTCTTTCCGTCCTCGGCGGTACATCAAGGCAGCCACAGGCTATTATCGCCGTAAGCGTTCGGTCTGGGCCGTCTGGACGAAGCAGTGATTGGAGAACATCCTCGCCTTGTGGGCATGATGGATAGTGTCCACTTGGAGCGGAGATGGACACGTCCAGTCAGGCGGTCATCGGAACACCTTCTTCAGCCACGGAGCCGGCGCAGAAGCGGCAGCGCTGGGGAGTGAAACAGAAGCGGCAGATTGTCGAGGAGACGTTGGCCGTGGGCGCATCGGTCGCGCGTGTGGCAGGGGTGCACGGCATCAACGCCAACCAGGTCTTCTATTGGCGCAAGCAGTACCGTGCAGGGCGGCTGGGCAACAGCACCGGCGCGCTCAAGCTGCTCCCGGTCACGGTGGAAGCGTCGTTGCCGCCGAGCGCGCCCCTCCCGATAGCACCGTCGGGCGCGATTCACATCAAGCTAGGCTACGCGCACATTCGTATCGAGGGCAGCGCCGATCCAGTCCTGCTGCGGACGATTCTGGAGTCGCTGCGCGGATGATCCCGGCCGGCACGCGCATCTGGATCGTAGCGGGCGTGACTGACCTGCGACGCGGCTTCTTGGGACTGAGCGCGCTGGTGCAGACGGCGCTGGAACAGAACGCGTTTGGTGGGCACGTGTTCGTCTTCCGCGGGCGGCGCGGGGACCTGATCAAAGTGTTGTGGTTCGACGGCGATGGTCTTTGTTTGTTCGCCAAGCGATTGGAGCGCGGGCGCTTCGTATGGCCGCAGGCAACGAGCGGTACGGTCTCACTGACGCGGGCGCAGTTATCGATGCTGCTTGAAGGGATCGACTGGCGACGGCCCGAGCGTACGTGGCAGCCGCAGGCGACGGTGTAGCGCGAGGTGCTTTTGCACAGCTTCTTGTGCGGTAGGTGAATTGTATCGCCAGAGTTCATGCGATACTCCGCGCATGGTGGCCACGACGCTCCCCGATCTGAACACCCTGGATCGGGAGGCGTTGAAGACACTGCTGGTGGCCACGCACGAGCGACTGCTCTCGCGCGAGAGCGAGATCGAGCACCTGAAGCTGCTGATCGCCAAGCTGCGGCGGATGCAGTTCGGCCGCCGCTCGGAGAGAGTCCAGCGGCAGATCGAGCAGCTGGAGCTGCGGCTGGAAGACCTGGAGGCGAGGAAGGCCCAGCAGACCAGCCAGGCACAGAGCCGGCTTCCTACCACAGCCGCCGCCAACCTTCTTATAGCCTCGAAGCCATCGCGGCGTCCGCTTGCCGAACACCTGCCACGCGAAACTCAAACGTACGAGCCGCAAGAGCGCGTCTGCCCCGATTGCGGCAGCGCGTTGCGCAGGCTCGGTGAAGACGTCTCGGAGATGCTGGAGTATGTGCCGGCGCGCTTTAAGGTCATCCGCCAAGTGCGTCCGAAGCTGAGCTGCAGCGGCTGTGAGCGCATCGTGCAGGCACTAGCGCCCAGTCGCCCGATCGAGCGCGGCCTGGCTGGACCAGGACTGCTGGCGCATGTGCTGGTCTCGAAATACGCCGATCACTTGCCTTTGTATCGCCAGGCCGAGATGTATGCACGCGAAGGCGTCGATCTGGAACGCTCGACCCTGGCCGACTGGGTAGGTGGCGCGGCCGACTTGCTGAAGCCGCTGGTCGAGGCCTTGCGGCGCTACGTCTTCGACTGCGGCAAGCTGCACGCCGACGACACGCCGGTTCCGGTGTTAGCTCCAGGCACGGGCAAGACCAAGACCGGCCGGCTGTGGACCTACGTTCGCGACGATCGTCCGGCGGGTGATAAGGCGGCTCCAGCGGTGTGGTTTGCCTACTCGCCCGACCGCAAGGGAGAGCATCCGCAGCAGCATCTGCGCGACTTCCGTGGCACGCTGCAGGCCGGCGCCTATGCCGGGTTCAACCAGATCTACGAAAAAGGACTGATCCAGGAAGCTGCCTGCTGGGCGCATGTGCGGCGCAAGTTCTACGAGCTCCAGCAGGCGCACGCTTCGCCGATCGCCACCGAAGCCATCGAGCGCATCGGCGAGCTGTATGGGATCGAACGTGAGATTCGAGGGCACCCCCCGGAGGAACGACGCGAGGTCCGCAACGCGCGAGCCCGGCTCGTGCTGGAGTCGCTGCATGAGTGGCTCGAAGGCTGTTTGGCCAAGCTGTCGCGCAAGTCCGATACTACCGCCGCTGTCCGCTATGCGCTCACGCATTGGGACGCGCTGGTACGCTACTGCAATGATGGCCGCCTGGAGATCGATAACAATGCCGCGGAGCGCGCGTTGCGTGCCGTCGCTCTGGGCCGGAAGAACTACCTGTTCGCGGGCTCCGATGCCGGCGGAGAGCGCGCTGCGGCTATCTACAGCTTGATCGGTTCGGCGAAGCTCAACGGCCTGGACCCGGAAGCATATCTGCGCGAGGTGCTGACGCGCATCGCCGATCACCCCATCTCTCGCATCGAGGAGTTACTGCCTTGGAACATCGCCGCCAGCCTGCCACCCGCCATCGAACCCGCCGCCTAGACACGAAGGCCGTCGCGAAAAACTCCGCAGTCATTCCGGCGTCCCTGCCCAACATCGCGGAACTGATTGCATACGGCGAAATCACCGTCGGCGTGCTCCGCCCCGTTGGTTGTGTTGCCACCGCCACCGACGGACATAACTGCCTGGCCATGCTGGTCCGCCGCCGAGGCGAAACCTTGGTCCAGTTGCTCGCCCGCCTCGACCAGGCCATCGACAAGGCCCTCACCGAAGACATCTACACCGACGAGATTAACTA
>DATKMS010000410.1:0-38576 GCA_035541735.1 Candidatus Margulisiibacteriota bacterium | reverse complement strand
ATCCGCTCCGGCGGTTTGCCGGCAGCCGCAGTCGATCCACACACCGGCTTCCTGTACGCGGTCTGGGAGGACCAGCGTTTCCGCAGCGACAGCGTCCGCGACATCGTGATCAGCCGCTCGACGGACGGTGGCGCCGACTGGGGTGCACTGACCCGCGTGAATGCAGACTCGCCGAGCAGTCGGCTCGATCACTTCACCCCGGCAGTGACCGCCCTGAACGGCAAGGTGCACGTCGTCTACCGCACACGCGACACGAGCGCAGGCCTGTCGACATTGGTCGACATGCGCTACAGCGCATCGGACGACGCGGGACTCACGTTCGCCAGAGAGCGTATCCTCGGCGACGCAACGGACCTGCGCTTTGCGGCACAGACCACGACCTTCGATTGTGGCAATCCCCCCTGCTACTTCCTGGGGGACTACATGGGCGTTGCGGCATCTTCCCAAGCCGTGCATCCGGTGTGGTGCCGCGCCTTCCAGAATCCAGCGGCGCCGAGTGCGCCCAACCAGAGTACGTGGAGCAGCCGCGTTCTCGGCAGCTGCGGCGACGGCATCAGCGACGTCGGCGAGCAGTGCGACGGCAGTGATGCCATGGCCTGCCCAGGCGTGTGCCAGTCGGACTGCACGTGTCCGTGCACAAACGAGGTGACCGATCCGAAGGCGACAATCACGGTCAAAACGAAGCGCGAGGCCGGTGCGCTCAATGTCCGTGTGGTCGTTCCGCTCGGCGCCTACGCCGGCGGGGCGGTGGCTGTCCGGCTCGACGATAGCGACAGCACGCCGATCGTCCAACAAGTGGTGGGCGCGTTGCCGGCGAAGGGCAAGAGTGGCAAGGTCTGGGAGTACAAAGTGAAGACCAAAGGCTTGCAGCGCGTGACGCTCACCAGCCTGAGCCCGCGTCAACCGGGGATGTTCCGCATCACCGTGAAGGCGTCGAAGTGGTTCACCGCGAGTGCCGCCAACCAGAGCGCGGCGGACACGCGCGTGACGTTGACCGTCGGCGGGCAGTGCTTCACGCACGTCACAACGAAGAAGACAGATTGAAAAGGCGGGTCGAAACCCGCCGCGCGAGCGCCAGGACCTGCCTCGCTATCGTTCCACCGGGACGTACTGTCGAAACAGCTCCACCAACTCGGGGCCGCGGCGAATGGTGTGTCCACCATCGACGCCGATCACCTGGCCGGTGACCCATCCGGCGGCGTCGCTCAAGAGGAAGCCGACGGTGGCCGCAACGTCTTCAGGCGTACCGAGACGTGAGACGGGCATGCAGCGCAGGTAGTCCCGTACCGCGAGATCGCTTGCCGTCAACGGCGCCGCAAGGTCGGTGGGCACGAGCCCCGGCATCACTGCGTTGACCCGGATGCCGTACTCACCCAGGTCATCGGCGGCGCAGCGGGTCAGCATGTTCACGCCCGCCTTCGAGGCGCAGTACGCGCTCATCCAGCGATGGGTCAGTGCGCCGGCGATGGAGCTGACATTGACGATGGCGCCGCCACCTGCCGCCTTCATGGCGCGCGCCTCGGCGTGCATGCAACGGAACACGCCGACGAGATTGGTGTCGAGCGTGAACAGGAACTCCGCGCTGGTGGCGTTCAGCACGCTGCCGATCGTTCCGGTGCCGGCGGCGTTCACTGCGACGTGCAACGCACCGTGGCGCTCCACGACCTGCGCCACGGCGGCGTCCACCGACGCATCGTCAGTGACATCGCAGCGCACCCAATCGACGTGTCCGCCGAGTTTCTCCGCCGCATCGCGCAGCACCTCTT
The DNA here is from genome assembly GCA_035541735.1 of Candidatus Margulisiibacteriota bacterium. GTDB lineage: Bacteria > Desulfobacterota > Binatia > HRBIN30 > HRBIN30 > DATKMS01. The sequence continues at coordinate 36,810 of DATKMS010000410.1, read as the reverse complement.
CCCGCCGACCGGCAAGCGTCACGCAGCCCCCGCCCGCCAGAATAGCCCGCGCACAGGCCAGCCCGATGCCCGTGCCGCCTCCACTAACGAACCCGATCTTGCCCTGGAACTGCGACATTCTTACCCCACGAATTGCGTCTTTGCGCCGCGCCACACCACGTGGCGCACCCGCAGATGGCGGGAAGAGCGCGCCGCAATACTCCGTCGCACCGTGCGGCCTCTCGAACCCCCTCAGCGCGGGCGGATCCGGTTGGTGAGCGGCGGGATCACGAAACTGGGGTCGATCCGGCAAGGACCCGTTGCCTGCGCGTTGTCGACGAGGGACTGGCAGGTGGTTTGGATATCCTGCGCCGTTGGCTGCGGGCCGCCGGCGACCCACGCACGCAGCGCTTCCCAGCCGGCCTGCGTCTCGGCCAGATTGAAGCCACAGTGGGTGGCCGTATCTTCCTTCACGATTGCGGTCGTGAGTCGGGCGGGAGGGACGACGGAGGCGTAGAAGTTCTCGTTCTCCACGATCACCAAGCCATCCTTGTCGGTATGTAGCGAGACGACCTTCGTCTTCCCGACCTTGCCGCTCGCGACGTAGTTCTTGGTCAGCTTTTTGGCGGCACTGGATTTTGGGGTCACGCGGGCGATGTTTTGGTCAACGGAACCGCCGTTATCGTAGTTCACCTTGGCGTTGCCTACGCCCTGCCCGCCATTGAGCTTTGCCTTGTCGAAAATCAAATTCGACAGGCCGAAGAGCGCGAACCCCATGTCCGTGAGAACAAAACTCTCGGGCAGCTGTGTGATGCTCAGGAACTGGCTCAGGTTCGCGCTCTGTTGCGCCGTGCGGGATGCCGCGGGTACGAGCACCCCCATGCAGGCGTTCACAGCGGTTCCGAGGTCACCAAACCCGAACGTGTAACCAGGGTACCCCGGTGCCGGGAGGCCCGTCGGTCCTCCAGGGATCGCCGCCGCCGGGGTGTTCGAGCAGATTAAGTCGTACAGCAGCCGCAGATCGAGCGCCGCATTCCAATTGATGCTGCCGCCGTGGACGCCGCACATCGGGTAGGCGCCGACGACGTTTCCGAGGTGCGCCGTCTCAACCGCCTGGTCGGTCACGATCCCTCCCAGCGACTCGCCGTTGATGAAGATGCGCTTCGGCTTGTGGAAGTTGGCCTTGAACACTTTCATCAGGTTCTGCAGATCTTTCTTCGTCTGGAAGAGGGCCCAGCCGGATTGCTGATACCCCGAAGCCGCGATCGCGTAGCCCTCGGCGAGTTGCACCGCTGAGAGCGGGCCGAGGTCTGTCACCTGTTGGATCGGGGTCAAGCTGTAACCGTGGTTCCAGATCACCAGGTCGCCGTTCCAGGCGGTGGGCACGACGATCTTGAAGGCGGCGCCGCCGGCCGTTGTGCCCTCCATCACGGTGTCGCCATAACTTGCGGTGGCCACGGCGCCAACAAATCCCACCACCACTGCCATCATTCCAATGAGACGCTGCATCGAGATTTCTCCTTCCCTTATGGAAAAATGGTTCCTGCGAAGATCCCGGAGCCGTTGACCCTGATTGGCCTCCGGCCGCCCGCCAACTGATCAGCTCTTCTGCCTCGCATAGAGCGCCCGCTCACGCAACTCGTATCGCAGCGTCCCCATCGGGAAGGGGCACTGGCACAACCGAGACCGGGCGGCGCTGGAGCACGCGGAACACACCGAGATCCGCAAAGGACTGGAAGACGCGCAACCCGCCACGAGTTCAGGGTTCGTCAAATATCCGAGCGAGGAGCAACGCGACGTCGTGAGCGTCGACGCGCCCGTCGCCGTGCCGCCGCTGGCGGCGCCGAACAAGACGAACTGGAAGTCATAAGCTGCCGTTGCCCGGCTGGCCGGTATCAGTGAGTTGCCCTTGGTAGCTGAATGCCGTTTGGCCCGGCGCCGTACCGGCGCTCAGCAGAATCGAGACGAGCACAATGGGACCACCATCGGGCGATCATAAGCTCCTCCCTCTCGAATCCTTCCTCATAGCGACCGCGCCGGTTCGATGATGCGCTCGGCCAGTTTCTCGAGCGCGGGGCCAACCGTGTGGGTTGTGGGGCCGTCGAACAGCAGCAACACCACGCGCTCAGCCCCCGCGTCGCGATAGCGCTTCATCGCGTCAAGGTCCTGCGTGGGCAGGGTGTACGGCGAGACAGTGATCGATACTTCGGCGCGGGTGCGACCGTGCGCTTGAAGTAAGCGCTCGAGCGCCACGGCCCGCTCCCTCGTCGTCTCAGGGGTCACGTTCCACCCGAACCAACCCTGACCGAGGTCGGCGACGCGCCGCAGCGCTGCGTCGCTTTCACCGCCGAAGATGATCGGTGGATGCGGCTTCTGCACCGGCTTGGGCTCGAAGCGCACCGGCGGCAAGCGGTAGAACTCGCTCTCGTAGGACGCCTCGGGTTGTATCCACAGCCGGCGCATCACTTCGAGGTAGGCGCGCGTGCGCGCCCCGCGCCGCGCGAACTCGGCGCCGACTGCGGCGAACTCCTCGGCAAACCAGCCGACGCCGACACCGAAATCGAAACGCCCGTGCGACAAGACGTCCAACGCCGCCACCATCTTGGCGGTGTACACCGGGTTACGTTGCGGCACCAGACAGATGCCGGTGCCGAGGCGCACCCGCCATGTCAGCGCCGCAAGATAGGTCAGCACCGCAAACGGATCGGCGAGCCCGCCCAGCGACGGGTCGAGCGGGAAGCGCCCGTCCTCGGCGTACGGATATGCGGAACGGTATTCGTCGACGAGCACGACATGTTCAGGTGCCCAGAGGCTCTCGACGCCGACCGCTTCCGCGGCACCCGCCAAGGCGCTGAGGTACTCGGGCTGATGGCCGGCGCCGAAAGTAGGGAGGAAGATGCCGATCTTCATCGGCCGTCCCCCTGCTTCATGGCCACCCGCCGGCGCTACGCCGCGACGCCCGCCGCCGATTCTTCCAAATGATCGACGCGCGGGCCCGCGGCCAGCCAGGCGCTGACAGCACGGCGTCCGGCGGCATGCATCTCGGCGAGGACACTGCGCTCGAAGTACAAGTACGAACCGGCATTGAATGACCCGTCGCGTGCCGGGCGCACCGCCTCGTACAGGGTGACGTCGCGATAGCGGCTGTCCTGCAAGCGCGCCAGGCGGTTGCGTTCGAGCAGCAATTTGCGGTCGATGTTGTACGCGTTTTCCAGGAAGCTGTCGACGGTGCGTTCGACAGCCCGCCCGAAGCGCGTGAACGGCCCGCGGTCCGGGTCGGGGGCCTCGGTGACCAGCACCGTGATGATCTCGTCCGCCCCCAGGGCCACCACCGGCGCCAACGGCGTGTTGACCAACAAGCCACCATCCCACAGGAGCCGCCCACCGATCTCCACCGGTGGGAAAAGCAATGGAATGCTAGCGCTCGCCAGGATCATGTCCACGGTAATGGCGTCGACAATGACGTAGTCGGGCGGCCGTGTGAGCGGCGTCTCGTGCGTGACGTAGCGCACCACGTGACCGGTATGCGCATCGACCGTGTTGATCGCCAGCCGATGCCCGTTGGTCGGCACGCGGTCGCCGCCGAACGTCTCGCGCAGCCGCTCGCGCAGCTGCGTGGTGTCGGCGAGGAATGGCTCCTTGATGCCGTCGAGCAACCGGCTCACGAGCTCGAAGCGCGTCGTCAGCAGATACTCGACGAACAAGGCTGAGAGGCTCCCGGGCCGCGGTGGCACATGGTTCCACGCGCGTTGCAGAAACGCGCGTACCGGGCGACTCGACCGAATCCAGCGCGTCGACTCCTCGAGGGTGAGGCGCACCAGCGTGCGCAGCGCCGTTTGGAAGAAGAGCGCGCTGGCTGCCACCGGCGGGTTGTCGGCGATCTCGTTCCAGAACTGCATCATCTGCCGCGGCGAGCGGCCCGCGCAGATCAAGGCGGAGTTGATCGCCCCGGCCGAGGTTCCCGAGAGGACCACCGGTCCGCGCGCGAAGCGCGGGTCGCGCAACAAGCGTTCGTAGACGCCGACTTGAAATGCACCGCGCGCGCCGCCACCGGAGAGCACCAACCCCAGTGCATGCGAGCGACCCGGAGAGCGACGCCGGTGGCGGCGCACGATCTCGCGTTGTCCGTCTGCTCTGCTCTGCTCCACTTGCCTTGCCTCCCCGTTTCGGAGCATCTGACGGGAAGAGTCATAATGCAAGCGTAACCATCTCGTAAAGGGGGGAGGCTTCGGAGGGAGCCCGCATGGATGCAGCGGCGGTTCTGCTGGCGACGTTGACGGCTACGGCCGTGATGATGGTTCTCGTCTGGCTGCTCAGCCTGGCGAAACGCGACGTCAGCATCGTCGACATCTTCTGGGGCCTGGGTTTCGTGCTGATTGCCCACGTCGCTTGCCGCGTCGGCGGCGGTTACAGCGGCCGCAAGCTGTTGGTGACCTCGGTCGTGACCCTCTGGGGCCTGCGCCTGGCGGTGTATCTGCTCTGGCGCAACTGGGGGCAGGAGGAGGACTACCGTTACCGCGCCATGCGCAAACGGCACGGCGAGCGCTTCGGCCTGGTGAGCCTGTACATGGTCTTCGGATTGCAGGGGGCGCTGATGTGGGTGATTTCCCTGCCGCTGCAAGTGGCGCAGATTTCACCTGTCCCTGCGCGGCTGACGTGGCTGGAGGCGGTGGCGACGTTGCTGTGGGCGGTCGGGCTGCTGTTCGAGTCGGTGGGCGACTGGCAATTGGCACGCTTCAAAGCCGAGGCGGCGAATGCCGGCAAGGTGATGAACCGCGGCCTGTGGGCCTACACCCGGCACCCCAACTACTTCGGCGACGCACTGGTCTGGTGGGCGTTTTTCCTCATCGCGCTGGCCACGCCATGGGGTGTGTGGACCATCATCAGCCCGCTGCTCATGACCTTCATGCTGATGCGTGTTTCCGGGGTCGCCCTGTTGGAACGCAAGCTGGCGAAGACACGTCCGGACTACGAAGCGTACCGGCGGCAAACCAACGCGTTCCTCCCGTGGTTTCCGCGCCGCGCCGACCAACGCCCGCCGCCAGCGTGACGGTGTGGAGGGCTGGTAATACAGCCACGTCAATCGGCATAATCGTTGGCGGCTGCACCCGCAAAGGAGACGGTACGCGATGCATACACTCGACCGCGAATTCGACGCTGAGACACTCGACCTGGTGACGCCGGAGCACTACGAGCAACACGGCTACCCACACCCGGAGTGGACGTGGCTCCGCCGTCACCACCCGGTATTCTGGTACGACCGGCCGAACGTCGATCCGTTTTGGGCAATCACCAAGCATGCCGACATCATCGAGATCGCCAAGCAGCCGGACATCTTCTTGAACGCGCCGCGCTTGGCCATTTTCACCAACGACCTGCCGCCACCTCCCGAGGGCGCGGCGCGCCACCTGCTGAACATGGATCCTCCCGACCACGCCCGCTTTCGTAGGGTGACCAGCGGTTGGTTCACCCCGCGCGCCATCCGCGCGATGGACGGCAAGGTGGCGCACGTCACGCGCGAGGTGCTCGACGATGCCGCGCAAAGGAGCGAGGGCGACTTCGTGCGTGACATCTCGGCGCGCATCACGATCGCGGTGATCGCCGAGATGCTCGGCGTGCCGCGCCGCGACTGGGAACTGCTCTTCCGCTGGACCAACGAGATCATCGCGCCGCAGGATCCGGAATTCCAGCACGGCTCTACACCCTATGAAACGCTCAATCAGGCACGCGTGGAGCTGTTCACGTATTTCAACGACCTGGTGACCGAGCGGCGCGTGCGGCCAACCGGGGACATCGTCAGCGTAGTCGCGAACGGCGAGGTCAACGGCGCGCCGCTGCCGCCCGTCGAGTTGCTCTCCTACTACTTTCTGCTCGTCGTTGCCGGCAACGAGACGACCCGCAACGCGATGACCGGCGGTATGCTGGCACTCCTGGAGAATCCCGGCGAGTGGCAGAAGCTGCGCCGCAATCCTGCGCTGCTCGACAGCGCTGTCGAGGAGATCGTACGCTGGACGACTCCCGTCATCCAGTTCTCGCGGACAGCAACACGCGCGTACGTGCTGCGTGGCAAGACCGTCTGCACCGGCGAGTCCGTGTGCCTCTTCTATGCGTCCGGCAACCGCGACGAGGAGGTCTTCGAGGACCCGTTCGCCTTCCGCATCGATCGCCAGCCGAACCTGCACATCGCCTTCGGCATGGGGGAGCACGTCTGCCTCGGCGCGCATCTGGCGCGCCTGGAGCTGCACCACGCCTTCGCCCAGCTGCGCGCGCGTTTGGAATCTTGCGAGCCGGCAGGGCCAGCACAACGTGTACGCTCCAGCTTCGTCGGTGGCATCAAGCGTGCGCCAATGCGCTGGCACATCGCGCCGGCGGCTGCCTCGTAACCACCCCAAGGGACAGCCGTGGACTTCCAGGGATACGACGCGGAGCACGCCCGCGCCTTCGCGGCAATCTGGCTGCCGGCATGGAGCGGCAATCGCCCCCAGCACTTGGCGTCCTTTTATACCGAGGACGCATACTACGCAGACCCTGCTGTCCCCACCGGTGTGCGTGGCCGTCAAGCGCTGCTGGCTTACTTCACCAAACTGCTCAGTCGTAATCCCAACTGGGTGTGGACCCATCGCGGCTCCACCCCGATGCAGGACGGATTCCTGAACAGATGGCACGCGTCCATTCCGGCAGGAAGCATTACGATCGAGGTCGAGGGTGTGTGCACGGTGCAAATCCGTGATGGCCGGATCTACTCCAACGAGGTGTTCTTCGATCGGAGCGAACTGCTACAGGCAATCGCGGCTACAAAGCGCCGCCGGTGAGGGTACGCTGTACGCGCGCGATCCAGTGGTGGCACCGTACACGTCGGCTGCTCGAGAAATTCCTCGGGTTGTAGCCAACGGGCAGAAGAAGCCCTCGCCGATGCCCAGCGGTGTCGATCCAGTTGGGGATGCCTGGGTGGCGGTGCGCGATGATTACCGCCGAACTGATCTGCGCGCCAACCGAATGTGCCGCGTGCAGATGCCCTTGTTAGCATGCAAGGGCGCGTGGTACGCCTCGTGCGATGCAGGCAGACCGGTACAGCAGGACGGCTCTCGCGGCGGCGTTCTATCGGGCGCAGCATCACCTGCACGACGAGCCGAAGCTCTTCGACGACCCTTACGCGCACCGGCTGCTGACCGCTGGCGAGATGGCTGCTCTTACCGAAAGGCGCGTGCGTGACGGACGCGAGCTGGGGGTTTCGCCCGGCGATCCCCAGACCGTGCTCGCGCGCGCGCTGCGCGAGATCACGCCTGCGCCGCACGTGTTGGTGCGCGCGCGCTACACGGAGGACCGGCTGGCGACGGCCGTTCAACGGGGCGTGGATCAGTACGTCCTCGTCGGTGCCGGGTTCGACACGTTCGCCTTCCGCCGCACTGACCTGTGCGACCGCCTCCAGGTCTTCGAGCTCGACCATCCGCAGAGCCAGGCGGTCAAGCGGGAACGGCTGGCGGCCGCCGGCCTGGCTGAACCGGCGAACCTCCACTTTGGCACGGTCGACTTCGAGCGCGAGAATATCGCCGAGGCGCTCGGTCGCCTGCCGTTTCGACGGAATGCACCGACCTTCTTTGCATGGCTCGGGGTGACCATGTATCTCACAGGCGCGGCCGTCGAGGAGACATGGCGGGCCATGCGCAGTGTCGCCGCGCCCGGGAGCGAGCTGGTGTTCGACTTCATCCACCCGGATGTTCTCTCCGAGAACGCGCCGCTGCCGAGGCGGAGGACGCTCGAACGAGCACGCGCCGTAGGCGAACCCATGATCACCGGACTCGACCCGACGACGCTGGGCGCCGAACTGCACGCAACGGGCTGGACGCTGATCGAACAATTGGACATGGCCGAGATCGACCGGCGCTACTTTGCAACGCGCACCGACGGCTACCGGGCGCGGCCGGCGGCCCACCTGGCCTGCGCCGGCGTCGCCTGAGGGCCGATCGTCGATGCCGTGAGGCAAGAAGTGCGCCCCGGAGCTGCAGGACGTTTGCCCAGGGTTCAGGAGGTTGCCGGCACTCGGTTCCTCACCCCTCGCGCTGGAACTTCACGAGCGTGATCTCGTCGGTCACCGCTACGAAGGTCGCCTGCACGCGCATGCCCGCGCTGATCTCGTCCGGCGCGCAGTCGAGGATCTCACTGACGAAGTGCACGCCCTCGTCCATCAGCACGTCGACGATGTTGTAGGGCAACTTGTGCTCGAAGGCGGGGAGCGTGGGGCCGCGCACGATGGTCCACGTGTAGACGGTGCCGCGTCCCGAGGACAGCTCCCAGATGTACGTTCGCGACAAGCACTGCGGACAGACGGGGCGCGGGTAGTGGCGGAACGCGCCGCACGCGGTGCATTTCTGGAAACGCAGCTCGCCGCGCCGCGCGGCCTCGTAGAAGGGCGCGTTGTCGCCGCTCGGCTGCGGCAACGGCAGGTCGCGGGTCATCAATGTGGCGCGGTTGGGCGTGATGCTCGCCATCGCCTCACGCTCGTGTGAGAATCACTGCGCCGGTCGGGTCGGTGTTGGCGCCCGCAACCAGCGCCAGCTCGCAGCCCTCGACCTGCGACGTCGAGGTGCCGCGGATCTGCCGCACCGCTTCGACGGTGTTGTTGAAGCCGTGGATGAACGCCTCGGAGAGTTGGCCGCCGTTGGTATTGCACACCAGCCGCCCATCGGGCCATTCGAGACCACCGTTCTCGACGAACGGTCCGCCCTGGCCGCGCGGCGCGAAGCCGTACTGCTCGAGGGCGATGATGACCAGTGACGTGAAGAAGTCGTAGAAGAAAGCTACATCGATATCGGCGGGCGTGCACTCGGCCATGGCGAACACCTGGCGTGCAACGCGCACCGGCGATTCCACCTCCCAGTCTCGAGCGAACAAGGTCGAGAGCCGGATGTGATGCGAGCCCGCCGCCATGGCGCCGGCGCGGATGATGGCCGCTGGCTGTTTGAGGTCGCGGGCACGTTCGCTCGAGGTCACGATGAGCGCCACGGCGCCGTCCGTTTCAATGTTGCAGTCGAAGAGCCGCAACGGGTCGGAGATCATCCGCGACTGGTGGTGATCGGCGCGGGTCATCGGCGTGCGCATCACCGCGTTGGGGTTGCGGATGGCATGGTTGCGGAAGGCAATGGCGATGTCGGCGTACTGATCGTCAGTGGAGCCGTAGGCGATGCGGTGGCGCATGCTGATCATTGCCATCTCTTGAAACGCGCTCACCAGCCCCTGCGGCACATGCCATTGATTCAGCCCCGGCAACGCCGCCGGCAACTTCTCCCAGTAGCGCCCGCCTTGCTTCGGGTCCTTGCCGTAGCCGGAATACTTGCCACGCGCCCGTGCGCGGTAGACGAGCACCGTGTTCGCCATCCCCGCGGCGATCGCCGCTGCCGCAACCACCAATACGGATGCCGAGCCCCCACCGCCCCAGCCGGTGCCGACGAAAAAGCGCAACTCCGGATTGCCGAGCACGGACAGCAACTGCTCCTCATCGATCTGCTCCATGTCGTAGCGCACGATGGCGTCGATGGCCCGGGGCGAGATGCCGGCGTCGTCGCAGGCGTTGAAGATCGCCTCGACGGCCATCGCGTACTCGGAGAGGCCGAGCCCTTTGCTGAAACGGGTCTGGCCGATGCCGACGATGGCAGCCTTGTCGCGGATGGTGGGATCAGACACGGGGTTGCAGCGCTCCGGCCACTGTGGCCCGCGGCCGAGCGATTGCGAGCAGGCCCTTCGAGACGGGCCCGAAAAGGGAGTATCTCAGGGCAACCGGACACGTGGGCATCATGAATCCAAATGATTCCGCATCCGTTCGCGCTGAGGCTCTCGAGGCGCGCCTCACTCCGGCTGCGTCGAATACACCGTCGCCAGCTGTGCCAACACGTCCTGCGTGGTCACCGGGCGCGGTACGCCCGCGATCGGCGGCTTGCCGCCTTGCGACTTCACCGAGAGATCGACGTCTGGCGATTCGGCGCGCAGGGCTCCCACCGTGCACTTCGCCTTGGGGCGGTGCTTGAAGGGATCCATGCGGAACCAGCGCAGCGCATTCTCGTGGGTGATCTTGTTGATCTCATCGTCCGGTACGCCTTCGAAGCTGCGCGCCAGGATCTCCGGGGAACGCGGCCACGTCGTGTCGGAGTGCGGGTAGTCGCATTCCCAGGTGATCGTGTCGACGCCGATGCCGTGGCGGTTCTTCACCCCGACCGGGTCGTCGATGAAGCAGGTGATGACGTGTTCGCGGAAGACCTGACTGGGCTGCTTGCCGCGGAAGTCCTGATGCGTCCAGGAGTGGTGATGGCTGTGCACGTAGTCGGCACGTTCGAGGAAGTAGGGGATCCAGCCGATGCCGCCTTCGGAGAGCGCGATCTTCAGGTGGGGGAAGTCCTTCAACACGCGCGACCACAGCAGGTCGGCGGCACAGTTCACGCACGCGATCGGCTGCACGGTGATCATCACGTCCACTGGTGCATCCATCGATGAGAACTTCATGCCGGCGCCCGAGCCGATGTGGATGCAGACCACCGTCCCCTCGTCCGAGCAGGCCTTCCAGAACGGATCCCAGTGTGGGCTATGCAGGCTCGGCAACCCGAGCGCGTCGGGGCTCTCGGTGAAGGTCACGGCGTGACAGCCCTTTGTGGAAATACGCCGCACCTCGTCCGCCATGAGCTGTGGATCCCAGAACGGCAGCAGGCCGAGCGGGATGAAGCGGCCCGGGTACGCCGCGCACCACTCGTCGATGTGCCAGTCGTTGTAGGCTTGTAGGACCACGTGCGCCAGCGATTTGTCGGCCTGGCGGAAGAACAGCGCGCCGCAGAGGCCCGGAAACGACGGGAAGCACATCGAAGCGAGCATGCCGTTGACGTTCATGTCATGGATGCGTTCGTGGATGTTGTACGTGCCGGGGCGCAGTTGCTCGAAGGAGGTGGGCTCCATACCGTATTCCTCCGGCGGCCGCCCCACGACGGCATTAAGGCCGATGTTCGGGATCTGCTCGCCCTGGAAGACCCACACGTCGCTGCCATCTTTCTTGCGCACCACGCGCGGTGCCTTGTCCTTGTATTGCTTCGGCAGGTGTTGATCGAAGATCGTCGGCGGCTCCACCACGTGGTCATCCACGCTCACGAGGATCATGTCTTCGGGACGCATCGTTGTCTCCTTTGCTCGGTGCTTGGGTCGACTCATTTCGCTTACTCGCAAAGCTGCCCTCAATGCAACAGGGGCAGGGCGTCGAACGCACCTGCGGTTCTGTCAGGCAACCGGGAGACTTGACCCGGCAACACGATCTGGCGTAGGTCGCGCCGGGAGGAGATCAACACATGCAAGCCATGCAGCGAAGGTGTGCCCCCGACGCTTACGTCGTCCAAGGTCGCACCGTGACGATGCCCGCGGTCGTACGCGACGCCAGCTCCGGCAATGCGGTTTTCCTGGTGCCCTCCGCGGCGGCACAGCCGCTGGTGGGCGACGCCTTCGAGGTCGTCGAGATGGCGCCGGGGCAGACGCAGCTCATCCTCGGGTTCGTCGACTACCGCGACAACGATCTCGGCGACTACAACGAGGTCATGATGATCTTCGTGGTGCGGCCGCGCGGCAAACCTGGCGAGCCCGAAGGCACGTTCATCTACAAGCTGCCCGTGAATCAGTCGTTCACCTGCGAGGCCGGCCGCACCATCTGGGGCTTTCCGAAGAGCGTCGAGCAGATCGACGTCGACTATGGCGACCGCCACGTCACCTGCAAGCTGGTGATGGACGGGCAGCACGTGTTCACCCTCACCGTGCCGCGCGGCAAGGCGGACGGGGATACGCCCGACATGGAGATGGCGACGTACACCTATCTCGACGGCCCCACGGTCGTGCGCTTCACCACGGGCGGGCCAACGGCGGTAGCGCCGGGAGGTGACGGCGTGCAGCTGACGTTGGGGACGCACCCGCTGGCCGACGAGCTGCGTCAACTCGGCCTGCCGGCGCCGGCGACGATGAGTACCTGGATGGAGCACATGCACGGCTCCTTCGGTATGCCACGGACGTTGTGAGAGGGGTGGTTCTCGTGGACGGGCTCGCCGGTTGGATGCGGGACCTGCCTTGCGACTTGCGTTGAGAAGGCACACCGCAGTGAGCCGCTTACACGGAAGGGTGGCGCTCATCACCGGCGCCGCGTCGGGCATCGGTTCGGCGTGCGCCTTGCGCTTTGCGCAGGAGGGCGCGGCCGTCGCCGGCTTCGACCACGCCACCAGCGGTGACGCGCGCTGGAGCGAGGCCGTGCGACTCGCGTCCGCTACACACCTCATCGACGGTGACGTCCGCAGCGAGGACGCCGTTGTGGCCGCGGTCGCCGCGGTGCGCCAGCGTTTCGGACGCCTCGACATCGTGGTGAACTCCGCTGGCGTCGCCGGCGGCGGGCCCGTGCATATCCTCCCGGTGGAGGAATGGGACCGCGTCGTCGGCGTCAACCTCACCGGAACGTTCCTGGTGTGCAAGCACGCGCTGCCGTTCATGCTGGAGCAAGGCGCCGGCAGCATCGTCAACATTGCCAGCATCGAAGGGCTCGAAGCCTCCGAGGGCGGCAGCGCCTACAACGCGTCGAAGGCCGGCGTGGTCATGCTCACCCGCAACATCGCAATGGACTATGGGCGCAAGGGCATCCGCGCCAACGCCATCTGTCCAGGATTCATCGATACGCCCATGCTGCACGGCATCTTCAACTTGCCCGGCTTCGCGGAGCATGGCGCCCGCATCGTCGACACGCATGTGCTCGGGCGCCTCGGGCATCCGGAAGAAATCGCCAACGCCGCCCTCTTCCTGGCCTCCGATGAGGCATCGTTCATCACCGGGCAGGCGCTGGCGGTTGACGGCGGCTTCACCGCCGGGCATCGCATAGGCATCACCAAGCTGATGGGATTGGAGTAGCAGACATGAGCGCATCCATCGAACCGTTCTCGATTGCAGTCGAGCAGTCCGTCCTCGACGACCTGCGCCGCCGGCTCGCGGCGACGCGCTTTCCGGACCAGATCCCCGGCACCGGTTGGACCTACGGCGCGGAGCTCGGCTACGTGAAGGATCTCGTCGCCTACTGGCGTGACCGTTTCGATTGGCGTGCGCAAGAGCGCGCGCTCAACCAACTCGCGCACTTCCGTACGGAGATCGACGGCCAGCAGATCCACTTCGTCCACGCCCGATCGACGCATCCGCACGCGCTGCCGCTGATCATCTCGCACGGCTGGCCCGGCTCGTTCGTCGAGTTCCTCAAGGTCCTCGGCCCGCTCACCGACCCCGAAGCGCACGGTGGAAAAGCCGCAGATGCTTTCCACGTTGTGTGCCCGTCGCTGCCGGGCTACGGCTTCTCGGAAGTCACGAAGACTCCCCAGTGGGACGTGCACCGCATGGCCGAGGCGTTCGCCGAGTTGATGCGCCGCCTCGGCTACGCGCGCTACGGCGCCCAGGGCGGCGACTGGGGCGCGCTCATCACGACGAACCTCGGCATCCTCGACCCGCCACATGTGTGCGGCATCCACCTCAACATGCCGCTGGCGCTGCCGCAGGAGGACCGCTCCGATCTCACCGATGCGGAACGCGACGACCTGGCGGCACTGCAGATGTTCGACTGGGAGGAAACCGGCTATCAGAAGATCCAGGGCAGCAAGCCGCAGACCCTGGGCTTCGGACTGAACGACTCGCCCGCCGGTCTAGCGGCGTGGATCGTCGAGAAGTTCCACACCTGGAGCGATTGCGGCGGCGAGGTCGAGAGCGTGTTCACCAAAGACGAGCTGCTCACCAACATCATGATCTACTGGGTAACCCAGACCATCACCTCGTCGACGCGGCTCTACTATGAGGTCTTCAAGGGCGGCCGCGTCGGCTTTGTCACCAACCGCGTCGAGGTACCAACCGGTGTGGCGCGGTTTCCGAAAGAGCTGATGCGTTTTCCGCGCAAGTGGGTCGAGCGCCACTACAACGTGACGCACTGGACGGTGATGCCCAAGGGCGGACACTTCGCGGCGATGGAGCAGCCGCAGCTGTTCGTCGACGACGTGCGCACGTTCTTCCGCACGGTCAGATGATGCCGTCCGTCTGCAGCCTTGCCAGTGCGGTGTCGCTCAACCCCAGCCAGTCGCAATAGACGGCGCGGTTGTCGGCACCGAGCCCGCGGCCGAGGTGACGAATGCGTCCCGGTGCCTGCGCGCGCGCCGGTGACGGTGCCGCAGTGGTGAGCGTCCCCGCCTCGGCATCGCCGACCTCGATCAAGCTGCCACGCGCGCGGAACTGCGGGTTGGCAGCGACGCGCAGCAGTCCATCGACCGCGGCGAGCGATACGCCGGCAGCGTTGAACTGTTCCACCACCTCATCGCACGGACGCGCACCGATCCAGGCGGCGATGATCGCGTCGAGCTCCTCGACGTGCGCGACGCGCGCCAGGTTATCGCGGAAGCGTGGATCGTCGCACAGCTCCGGGCGTCCGAAGAGGTGGAACATCTTGCGGACGAGGTCGTCGGTGCCGGCGGTGAGCGCCACCCACGCGCCGTCGGCGGTGCGATAGGTGTTGCGCGGCGCCACGGTGGGAAAACGGTTGCCGTGGCGCCCGGGCTCGATGCCATCTCGTGTGGCCGCGGCGACGCGCTGTGCCAAGAGGCCGAGCAGCGGTTCGTACATGGCGACGTCGAGCTGCTCGCCGCGCCCGCTCCCGCCCGGCGCATCCCGCCCGTACAGGCCGAGCAACGCGGCAATGATCCCTTGCAGCACACCCAGGTAGTCACCGAGGCCGACCGGTGACAGCGTCGGCGGCGCATCGGGCGGGCCGGTAAGCGCGGCGAGGCCGCTCATCGCTTCAGCCAGGGTGCCCGATCCGGGACGATCCGCCCACGGACCCGTTGTGCCGTACGCCGTCAGGTTCACCACCACGAGCCGCGGATGGCGCTGCGCCAGTGCGTGCGGGTCGAGTCCCCAGCGCACCAGGCGGTCGCGGTTGAGCGCGCACACGAGCAGATCGCTGCGGCCCAGGATCGTGTCGAGCAGATCCCGGCCCGCTGCCTTGGTGAGATCGAGCGTGATGCACTGCTTGTTGCGGTTGACGATCTTCCACTGCAGCGCCGTCCCGTGCCGGTCGACGATGCGCCGCAACGAGTCACCGCGCGGGTGCTCGACCTTGATGACCCGCGCGCCGAAGTCGCCGAAGAACGCCGCAATCTGCGGCGCCGCCGCCAACGTCGCGAGGTCGACGACGGTAAGGTGCCGGAAGGCCATGGTGGCAGGCGTAGACCGGGTGGCGTGGAGAATTCAAGCCAGGCAGCTCCTGCAGTCGACAGTCCACAATTGAGAGTCGAGTGGGCAGCCCTCCTGCAGATGAGCAGCCCTGGCCCGTGGCGAGTGCAGCGGCCGTGGGACGCGCATCGTCACTCTCGACGGTGAACTGTCGACTGTAGACTCGCCAGTTATTTTCGGATTAAGGTTCTCTCCGACGCAGACCATGGCTGACACGTTGCTGCTGATCGAGGACGAGCCGCTCCTCGGCACCGAGCTGGCACGGCATTTCCGCCGCGAAGGCTGGGAAGTCGTGCTGTGCACCGACCTCGCGAGTGCGCGGCGCGTGCTCATGGAGGACGACATCGAGCCGCTCGTGGTGCTGTCGGACATGAACTTGCCCGACGGCAACGCGCTCGACCTGCTCGAGGATGTACGCCAGCATGGCCGCAGCGGCGAATGGCTGTTCCTCACCGGCTACGGCACGGTGACGGACTCGGTGCGCGCGTTGCGGCTCGGTGCCTTCGACTTCCTGGAAAAACCGTGTGACCAGAAGCGGCTGGACCTGGTTGTCGCCGGGGCGGCGCGCAGCGCGCGGGCGCAACGGCGCCTGCGCGACCAGGCGCTGCAGCAGCATCACAGCTACTCCATCGATGCCTTCATCGGCGACAGCGCCGCCGCCGCTGCAACGCGCGATGTCTTGCGCAAGCTCAGTCAGGTGCCGTTCAGTGCGTTGATCATCGGCGGCGAGACCGGAACCGGCAAGGGCCTGGCGACGCGCATCCTGCACTACAACGGCCTGCGCTCGGGCGGCCCGTTGGTGGATATCAATTGCGCCGCACTGCCGCGCGAGCTGCTCGAATCGGAAGTCTTCGGCCACGAAGCCGGCGCCTTCACCGGCGCCAAGAAGCGCCATCGCGGCTTGGTCGAGCAGGCCAGTGGTGGCACCCTCTTCCTCGATGAGATTGCCGAGCTGCCGCTCGACCTGCAGGCGAAGCTGCTGAAGGTGATCGAAGACCAGAAGGTCCGCCCGCTCGGTGCGGAGCAGGAAATCTCGGTCGACGTGCAGTTCGTCGCAGCCAGCAACTACAACCTCGAAGAGCGGGTGCGCGACTGCACCTTCCGCGCCGATCTCTACCACCGCCTGTCGGTGTTCGGCATCCATTTGCCGAGCCTGCGGGAACGCATTGAGGACCTCGATCAGCTCGTGCCCATGCTGGTGGCGGAGTACAACGCCCGCTCCGGCAAGAACGTGCGCCAGATCCCAGACGCCGTATGGGCGGCACTCAAAGCGCACGACTGGCCCGGCAACGTGCGCGAGCTGCGCAACGTGATCGAACGCTGCGTGCTCTTTTCGGACGGCGATGCGTTTCCGGTGCAGTGGCTGCAATTGCGCAGCCATGGAGTGCCACGCGCGGAACCGGCGGTCGAAGCCGACCGTCTGATTCTCCCGCTCGATGGCAGCATGTCGTTGGAAGACATGGATCGCCACATCGTCCGCAGCGCGCTGGAGCTGTCCGACTTCAACGTCATGGCGGCGGCACGCAAGCTGGGGACGACGCGACAGACGCTGCGCTATCGTGTCCAGAAATACGGCATCAAGACACCAGAGACAGAAAGCGACGACTGAAGACCGCGGCCATTTTCGGCACTCCGCAGGAGGGGAGAGGCGATGAACATACTCGTGGTTGACGTGGGCGGCACCAACGTGAAGGTCAGTGTCACCGGACGCGAGGAGCCGGTCAAGATTCCTTCGGGTCCGAAGATGACCGCGCAGCAGATGGTGCGCGCCGTCCTCCGCGCCGCAAAGGATTGGAAGTACGATGTGGTGTCGATCGGCTTTCCGGGCCCGGTGATTCACGGCAAGCCGCTCGCCGAACCACGCAACCTGGGCGGTGGCTGGATGGGCTTCGACTTCAAGGCAGCCTTTCGGCACCCCGTGAAGATAATCAACGACGCGGCCATGCAGGCACTGGGCAGCTACGAGGGCGGGCGGATGCTGTTCCTGGGTCTGGGCACCGGCTTGGGCTCGGCGATGATCGTCGACGGCCTCTTGGAACCAATGGAACTGGCGCATCTGCCCTACAAGAAGGAACGGACATTCGAGGACTATGTGGGTCTGCGCGGATTGCGGCGGCTCGGGAAGAAGAAGTGGACCGTGGAGGTCGAGCGCGTCGTCGGGCGCTTCAAGGCGGCACTCGAGGCCGACTACGTCGTGCTCGGCGGCGGCAACGCCAAGAAGCTCAAACATCTACCGCCGGCAGCGAAGCTGGGGAACAACTCCAACGCGTTCGCGGGCGGGCTGCGATTGTGGGACGGATCCGCCGCTCGCGCTACTAACATTGTTGTGACAAAGGAATCTCACCACAGAGGCGCGGAGACACGGAGAGGACAGGGATGTTGAACGCGATAAACCCTCCGCCTTCGTTTCGAGCACTCGAATTTGCCTTTTCGGATTTGTTTCGAATTTCGGATTCCGAACTTTCCTAGCATCACCGGCGCCGGTCGCGTTCCAGCAGGGCGTCGTAGATGGGTCGGTCGCGCAGCCACGTCGCCACGAGGTAGGCCGCGAGGCTGGTAACCGTGAATTCCAACAGATGGTGCTGACCGTTGGTCATCTCGAGGATGAGCACGACACCAGTGATCGGTACGCGCACGCTGGCGGTGAACACGCCCACCATGCCGGCCATCGCCAGCGCCGGCGTCACCACGACGTCCGGAAACAATGGCTCGGCGAATTGTCCGAACAGTGCTCCCAACGCCGCACCAATGGCCAGCAGCGGTGCGAAGATTCCCCCGGGCGCTCCCGACCCGTAGCACACCAAGGTGAGCACCAGCTTGGCGCTGAGCAGCAGCGTGAGGTAGCGCCACGGCTCGGCAACCGCGAACTCGCTGCGCAGCAGGCGCTCGGCGACTTGTTCACCGCCGCCAATGGCGTCCGGCAGCCACCACGCCACCAGGGTCACCAGCGCCCCCGCGGCTGCCGTGTGCTGCCACCGCGGCACGCGGGTCCAGCGCGCAAAGCCGTCGAGACTCAACAACAGGCCGCGATTGAAGAGCACCCCGATGAGACCGCTCGCCACGCCCAAGCAGGCGAAGAGCCACAAGGCGTCGGGCGGCAGCAGCGCCGCGTCGCTCACGGAGAAAACCGCTCGCTCTCCCAGAACCGCTTGCATGACGAGGTTTGCCGCCACCGTCGCGATCAACCCCGCGCTGTACGTGAGCGCGCTCATTTCGAGGCGCAGCTCCTCAAGCACGAACACGAAACCGGCGAGTGGCGCGTTGAACGCCGCGGTCAAGCCGGCGCCGGCGCCCGCGGCGATGAGCGCGCGGCGCACCGGCAAGGCGAGCGCGAGCCGCTGCGCAAACGCCTCACAGATGGCCGCCCCCATCTGGACAGTTGGACCCTCGCGTCCCAGCGACATGCCGCCGCCCAGGGAGCAGACACCACCGACGAACTTCACCGGTATGAGCCTTCTCCAGCGCATGATCGTGCCACTGTCCAGCACGTCCTTGACGTGCTGGATGCCACTGCCCGACGCCTCCGGTGCGAAGGTAGAGGTGAGCCAGCCTGCGAGTGCGCCGAGCCCTGTGAAGACTGTCAGTGCCACCAGAAAGCCTCCGGTGGGCAGGTCGTAGACGCTGACGAGCATGTCCATGTAGGTGCCCTCGGCGAAAGCCAAGGCCGTCCGGAACAGCACCGCCAGAGCGCCACAGAGCACACCAGCACCTGCGGCGACGGCGCAGATGCGCAGATTCAAGCCGCTCCCAGCACCGTGGCCCGGAGCTGGACGGGGGGCCGCCTCGTCGATCGCCGGCTGCGATGGCATTGCTCCACAATATCACGACGCTTGCAGCGGCGTCGATGAAGTGTAGATGATGTAGTCATGCGATGGGCATCGGCAGTAGCGGACGCCCCGCTGCTCGAAGAGGCAGCGCGCACGGTCGCGTCGCAACTGCGCGTTCAGCTCGGCAATGTGCGCCCAGATCTCCTCGTCGTCTTCGTGTCGATGCATCATGCGGCGCACTTCGATGCGCTGCCGACGCTTCTGGCCACGCTGTTCGACGCCCGGGTTCTCATTGGGTGCTCGGCCGGCGGCGTGATCGGTGCCGGGCGCGAGATCGAGCAGCGTCCGGGCCTCTCGGTCACCGCCGCGCTGTTACCCGGTGTCGATGTGGTCCCGTTCCACGTCGCGCCCGACGCACCGCTCGGCGAGCAGCCGGCGGCGGTGTGGGAGCAACGCCTCGGCGTACCGGTGCAGCAGCAGCCAGCTTTCGTCCTGCTCCCGGAGCCGTTCAGCTGTGATGTGGAGGCGTTCGTGCGCGGCTTGGATCGCGTCTACCTGCGCAGCCACACGGTCGGCGGCCTCGCCAGCGGCGGCCGCCACGCTGGCTCCAACGCCCTCTTTCTGGGACGGCGCGTGCATCGCGGCGGGCTGGTGGGCGTCGCGCTCACTGGGGACATCGAGGTCGACACCATCGTGGCCCAGGGTTGTCGGCCGATCGGCCAACCGATGTTCGTCACCAAATGCCAGGGCAACGTGCTGTGGGAACTTGACGGTGCGTCGGCGGTGCAGGTGCTCCGCGACCTCTACGAGCAACTCGATCCCACCGATCAGGAACTGGCGCAGCACTCGCTGTTTCTCGGCATCGTGATGACCGAGGACCGCCAGGAGTATCGCCAAGGCGACTTTCTGATCCGCAATATCATGGGCATGGACCCGGCGCGCGGCGTGTTGGCTGTGGGGGCGCTCCTACGAGAAACCTCCGTTGTCCAGTTTCACCTGCGCGACGCGAAGACATCGGGCGCCGACTTGGCGCAGCTGTTGGCGCGCTACGAGCCCGGTGCCACGGCCCCGCAGGGCGCACTGCTGTTCTCGTGCTTGGGCCGTGGGGTGCACCTGTACGGCAGACCAGATCACGACACGGATGCGTTCCGCGAACGCTTCCCCGCCGTTGCGCTCGCGGGCTTCTTTTGTAACGGCGAAATTGGGCCGGTGCATGGAACCACCTTCCTGCACGGCTACACCAGCTCCTTCGGACTCTTCCGGCGCCGCCGCGGTTGACGGGAGTGCGCGCAGCCGTGCCCCGTCTTCCTGCGCTCTCAGCTGCTGCCCGTGGAATTCTTGAGCAGCTGGACGAAGAACTGCACGGCGTGTGCGAAGTTGTCCACCGAGAGGCGCTCGTTGGTGCCGTGTACGCGTACCAGATCGGTGGCGTCGGCTTTGATTGGTGTAAAACGGTAGATGGCCTTCGTGAGCGCCGCGTAGCTACGGGCGTCGGTACCGCCGACGGTGAGGTACGGGGCTACCACCGTGTCGGGAAAGACTTCGCGGATCGTGCGCGTCAGGACGGCAAAGCTCGGGGTGTCCACCGGCGCCTCGGCGGTAGGCTCGCGGGCGCCCGGTAGCACTCGGATCTCGACCTGTGAGTCGTTGACGACGCGACGCACGTGTTCGGCCACGCTGTCGACCGTATCGCCGGGTCGGATGCGGAAGTTGATGACGGCGCGGGCGGTCGTCGGCAGCACGTTCTCCTTGATGCCGCCGTCGATCATGGTCGCGGCGGTGGTCGTCCGGACCGTGGCGTTGGTGGCCGGCGTCGACGTGAGTTGGTGCTTCACCACGCCGCCGAACAGCCACAGGTTTGCAAACACCAGCCGCAACGGAAAGGACATCTCGGGACCGACGGACTCGAAGAAGCGCCGCGTGGCGCCGCGCAGTTCGACGGGCATCTGGTCGTCTTCGATGCGTTCAACGGCGGCGCTGACGATGCCGACTGCCGTATGCGGCGGCGGCGCAGACGAGTGGCCACCGGCGGCGCGTACGAGCAGCTCGATGCTGGCACCTCCCTTTTCGGCGATGCCGATCGCCGCCACCGGACCGGACAAGCCGGGCACCATCCCCTGGATGATGACGCCGCCCTCGTCGAGAACGAACTCCGGCTGCACGCCGCGGGCTTGCAGCAGCGCGACGATCTGCTGCGCGCCCCGCTCACCGCCAATCTCTTCGTCGTGGCCGAAGGCCAGCAGCACCGGCACACGCGGTTGGAAACCGGCGCGCAGCAGCGTCTCGACGGCTTCCAGCACGGCGAACACGCTGCCCTTGTCATCGATGGCGCCGCGGCCCCAGACGTAGCCTTCGGCGATCCGGCCAGCAAAGGGCGGATAGTCCCAGTGCCCTTCCGTACCCGGCTCTACCGGAACAACATCCAGGTGCGCGAGCAGCACGACCGGCTTGCGACCAGGCTCGGTTCCCTCCCACGTGTATAGCAAGGAGTAGTCGTTGACGGTCTCGTGCCTGAGGCGGCTGTGTACCAGGGGAAACTGTGCGGCGAGATAGCGATGCAGAGCGAGGAACTGCTCACGGTCGAGTTGTGCCGGATCCTGATGCGAGACTGTCTGGAACTGCAGGCCTTGTGCCAGCCGCATTGCCAGCGCCTGGCCATCGAGTGCGATCGGCGCTGCCGGTGGCACCTGGATCTGCTGGGAACTGAACTGCAGGGTGCGCACGATCAGCACCGCGAGCAACGCTACCAGAGCAAGCGCTGAGAACAGGAGGATCCGCTTCAGCATGCGTCGTAGCCTCTCTCGAAACAGGCGCGCAGCGCCGCGCCGTGCAAGCGGTTGCCGAGCGCCAGCATCAGCTGCAGGCGCACCTTGTGGCCGGGCAGCTCGTGCGCCGGGATCAGACCCAGGGCGAGCAGATTGGTGGCGGAGCCCGCGTAGCCGTAGGGGTCGCCGATCATGCCTGCACCGGTGCGGGAGGCGAGAACTACGGCGATGCCCCGCTGCACCGCGGCGTGCAGCGGTTCGGCCCAAGCCGCCGGGACGCGGCCGCTCCCAAACCCTTCGACGACCAGCCCATGCAGCTCGGGCCGGGCGAGGATTGCCGTGAGACTCAGCGTATCGCCGCTCAGGGCACGCACCACAGCAACCGCTTCGTCGAGCGCAGGCTCGAGCCGGCGCACCGGCGGGAGCGGCCGCGTCACGAACCGCACTGTGCCGCCGTAGATGCGGCCCACGGGCCCGCAAGCCGGCGACTGGAATGCACCGAGGAGGAGGCCGTTACTCTTGATGACGAAGCGTGCCGCATGGATCTCCTCGTTGATGACCAGCGCCGTACCGAGTCCCTGCGCTGCAGGCGCGGCGGCGACGCGCAGCGCATCGAGCAGGTTGCGTGGCCCGTCCCACGAGAGGTCGGAGGCGTTACGCAGCGAGCCGGTGAATACCACCGGCTTGTCGGGCGGCACCGTGAGGTGACAGACGAAGGCACTCTCGTCGATGGTGTCGGTGCCATGCGTGACCACGGCGCCGCAGCAATCCTCATGCGCCAACTCGCGGGTCACAACCTGGGCCAGCTCGGCCATGCGCCGCGGCGTCATCTCGCAGCCGGGGAGGCGCGCGAACTCGATCACCTCGATGGTGGGTAGATCAGCCGGCACGCCCACCAGACGCAGCAAGTCTGCGCCGGAAAGTTGCGGCACCGCACCGCCGCCGGTATCGCGGCAAGCGATGGTCCCGCCCGTGGCGACGACCGCGATCGTCCGCTTGGCCATGGTTTTGCTGATGCCCCCGCCGTCCTTTACGGCAACTTGGGCCGGCTTACCAGTGGTCAACCGGGATGCAGGCCACGGCCTGTCCTGACCCCGGTTTGTCTTCCCACTTGAGTGCCAGTGTGTGATAGGTCACAGTCGCATCCAGGAGGGACGCATGGCACGCCGCATCATCTCGGCAGACTCGCATATTACCGAACCGCCGGACACGTACATCGACCGCATCGACCCGAAGTTCCGCGACCGCGCCCCGCACCTCGTGCATCAGGACGGAATGGGCGACCTGTTCGTCATCCCCGGCATGCGCCAGCCGATCCCGATGGGACTGGTCGCCGCGGCCGGCAAGCGACCGGAAGACATTTCGCTCACCGGCACGTTCGCCGAATGGCACCGCGGCGGTTGGGATCCGGACGTGCGTCTACAGGACCAGGAGCGCGACGGGATCGCCGGTGAGATCATCTACCCCACCGTCGGCATGCCGCTCTGCAACCACGAGGACCTCGACTTCAAGAAGGCGTGCATGGATGCATACAACCTGTGGATTGCAGAGTTTTGCAGCAAGCATCCGGACCGGCTGTTCGGCGTCGGGCAGACGGCGCTGCGCACACCGCAGGAAGGCATCGAGGATTTGCGGCGCATCAAGGAGCTGGGCCTGCGCGGTGTCATGCTGCCCGGGCATCCCGCGCAAGCGGACTACGACAGCCCGATCTACGGCGACTTCTACGAGGCGGCCATCGATTTGCAGCTGCCGCTGTCGTTTCACATCCTGACCAGCAAGAACCCGGCGGGCGTGCGCGGCCCGATCCTCAACTTCGCGGTCACCATCATTCGCGCTAATCAGGACATCATGGGGATGTTCATCTACGGCGGCGTCTTCGACCGCCATCCACGCCTGAAGATCATTTGCGTCGAGGCCGATGCCGGCTGGGTGCCGCACTACATGTACCGCATGGACCACTACTACACGCGCCACCGCCACTCGATGAAGGCTGCGCCGCTGCAACGCCTGCCGAGCGAGTATTTCAAGGAGCACATCTACGTCACGTTCCAGGACGACTGGGTGGCGTTCCGCATGATCGACATGGTCAACCCGGCGCGCTTGATGTGGGCCAACGACTTCCCGCACAGCGACTCGACGTGGCCCTGGTCGCAAGACATCCTGCGCGAGCACACCGCGCACCTGAGCGAGGCCCAGAAAAACTTGATCCTGCACGACAACGTCGCCCAACTCTATGGGCTGAACTGAACATGGGTGCTGGGTGTCAGGTGTTGGGTGCTGGGCTTCCTCCCGACACCCAGCACCCAACACCCGACACCCCACATCCAATGGCCCAACACCCGACACCCGGCACCCCACACCCCGCCCAGTACGCCCTCGCCTCCGTCTTCGGTCCTGGGCGCGAAGATATGACCAGCTACACACCCCACGCGCGCTATCTCGGCATGAAGGTCGTCGAGACCGGACCAGGGTTTGCGGTCGTCATGTTGCCCTATCGCTCGGAGCTCATCGGCGACCCCGTGCGTAAAGTCGTCTTCGGCGGTGCCATCACCACACTGCTGGATCATGCATCCGGCTTGGCCGTCGCCTGCGCCCTCGAAACCCTGCGCGCCATCGCCACGGTGGACCTGCGCGTCGACTACCTGCGTGCTGCGACACCCGGGCTGGATCTCTATGCCCGTGTCGAGTGCTACAAGGTGACGCGCAACATTGCCTTCGTGCGCGGCATCGCGTACGAGCGCGAGCCCCAGGATGCCTTTGCGAGCTGCGTGGGTACGATGATGGTCGGTGCCAATCGCGCCATGAGCGGGTTCGCGCGTTTGATGCAAGAGGGAGCGGCCGACGAGACCGAGGACCCGTCGTGAGGGACGTGCTCGATGCCATTCCGTACGCGCGCTTTCTGGGCGTACAAGTTGACCGCGTCGAGGGGGTGCTGCAATGCGTCTTGCCTTTCCGTGAGGAGATCATCGGCAACGCGATGCTCCCGGCAATTCACGGCGGGGTCATCGGCGCCTTCCTCGAACTGACGGCGTTGCTGCGGCTGATCGACGAGAGCGGCACCGACCGCGTTGCCAAACCGATCAACTTCGCCATCGATTACCTGCGCTCTGCGGGACCGGCGACGACACGCGCCCGCGCCGACATCTTCAAGCTCGGCCGCCGCGTCGCCGTCGTGCATGTCGTTGCCTGGCAGGACGATCCGGCGCGGCCGGTGGCCTCGGGCAACGGTAAGTTCCTGCTGTAGACGCGTGGGTGGGGGCCATGTGTCGCAGCGCTCCTGGCCGCTGCGGCCGTCGCACCGGTCGGCCGAGCACTCGACCGCGGTGGCCGCACTCGGTCATGGTGGCATCGCCGCGGCGGAGAAGGCCTGCACTTCGGCGCGCAGACCCGCAGGCGTCTTGCCGGCGCGGTAGGTCTTGAGGAGGTGATCGTCGGATCTGCGACGCCGGGCACCGCCACGAAATTGTCCGCGTGCCAGCGCTGCCGCTGGCTCGCGGGAGCGAGCAGGTAGCTGGCGGCGCAGCGTGGTTGTGCGGAGTACGTTCTGCCAGCCGTGGAGCACGGCATCGGGCTGCGGGGCGATGAGTGGAAGGTTGGGGCGGAGACGCACCAGGGGGTGCCCTACTGGACGGATCCCACTCACACCTATCAGGAGAACGAGATGGTCGTCGCCGCCATGCAGTACGTCTGCACCGAGGACGACATCGGCTTCCGCTACGAGAACCCTGTCGTGCTGCGCCCCGACGGCTGTGAGATGATGTCGAAGTTCCCGCTGGCCATCGAGGAGGTCACTTGAGACGGATCGTCCCGCCTTGATCCGGGCTGCCGACGATTCAACGGTGCCAAAGGATGAGGTTCGCCTCGAGCGGCAGCATGCCCGCCCGGTGTTCCGGCACGACGCGTGGCGTGTAATCCGAGGGCGGACGGTCCGCCGGCGCCGTCCCGCAATACACATAGCTGTTCCCTGACCCTGCCAACCGGGCACCCCGCGACATGGGCAAACGCACCGGCTCGCCCGCGCCCGCCGGCTCTGCATACAGCTCCACACGGATGGCATCGGGTGGGATGTCGTCCAAGTACGCCTGGACGTGGAACTGATATCCACCCTCGATCGGCTCGACATCGAGGTTGCCGAATCGCAGGCGCATCCAGTGGCGTGCCAGCAGCGCGTGCCACTCCTCGAGAGCGATCGCCAGCTGCGCGCCGTCGGCGGCGCGCTGACGGTAGCGCGCCGCCAGCGGGACGTAGAAGGTTTCGGTGTATTCGCGCAGCATACGATTGCTCGAAAAACGTGGTGTCAGGCGGCCCATGCTTTCACGCATCCGGGCGATCCATTGGCGCGGCACACCCTGGGCGTCGCGGCGATAAAAGCAGGGCACGATCTCCTCCTCCAACAAACGGTACAGCTGTTGCGCTTCCGCCGCGTCCCACGCGCCGACATGGTCCCGGTCACACTCGTCACCCAATGCCCAGCCCACGTCGGGGGTGTAGGCTTCGGCCCACCAGCCGTCCAGCTCCGAAAGGTTGAGCCCGCCGTTGACCAGCACCTTCATGCCGCTGGTGCCACTGGCCTCCCACGGTCGTCGCGGTGTGTTGATCCAGACGTCCACGCCCTGCGTCAGCTCGGCGGCGACCGTCAGGTCATAGTCTTCCACGAACACGGCCCGGCCGCTCGCCTCCGGGCGCCGCATGTAGTCGGACCACTCGCGGACCAAGCGTTTGCCCGCGGCATCGTGCGGATGCGCCTTGCCGGCGATCACCAGCTGTACGGGCCGGTCGCGCCCGCTGAGCAAGCGCGTGAGCCGCTCGGGATCGTGCAGGAGCAGGTTGGGACGTTTGTATTCGGCAAACCGGCGCGCGAAGCCGAGCGTCAGCGTATCTGGGTCGAGCCACTGTGCACAGGCGCGTACCTGCTCGGCGGTGCCGCCACGGCCGCCGGTCTCGCGTGTGAGACGCTCGCGCAAGAACTCGACGAGCCGGTGCCGCCCTTGGGTGCGAAGGCCCCACAGCGTTTCGTCGTCCAGCCGTCGGAGGTCGGCCTCAATCGTCTCCAACGCGCCCAACCAGCGCCACTTGCCACAGGCGTTCGTCCACAGTGCATCGGCGGCGGCGGAATCCCATGAGGGGACGTGCACGCCGTTGGTGACGTAACTCACCGGCACTTCCGGTTCGGGCCAGCGTGGGAACAGTGGCTGAAAAATCCGGCGGCTGACACCGCCGTGTAGCCGACTGACACCGTTCACGGCGCCCGCCCCACGCACAGCGAGGTAGGCCATGTTGAACGGCTCCGCTGCGTCCTCGGGATTGGTACGGCCCAGGCGCAGCAGGCGTTCCAGTCCGCTGCCCAGGCGTTCGGCGTACTCGCCGAAGTACTGGGCGAATAGTCGGGGTGCAAAGCGATCGAATCCGGCCTCCACGGGTGTGTGCGTGGTGAACAAGTTTCCCGCGCGCGTCGCGCGCAACGCGACGTCGAATGACGTGCCGGCTTTCGCCATGAAGTGCCGCGCACGCTCGAGGATCGCGAACGCCGCGTGGCCTTCGTTGAGGTGGCACACGGGGCAGTCGAGCGCGATCATTTCCAGGAGCCGCCAGCCGCCGATGCCCAAGATGATCTCCTGCTGCAGGCGCGTCTCCTGACCGCCACCGTAGAGCTCGCCGGTGATGCCGCGGTCGCCCGGATTGTTCAGCGGATCGTTGCTGTCCAAGAGAAACAGCGATCCGCGCCCCGCCTGCGCCCGCCACACGCGCACGCGCAGCGGTCGTCCTGGCAGCTCGATCATGACCCGTACCCATTCGCCCTGGTCGTCGCGAAGCGGCGCGATCGGCAGCATGCTTGGACTGTTGTATGGAAAGAACTCGATCTGCTCGCCCTGGGCATCCAACGCCTGCCGGAAGTACCCTTGCTGATAGAGCAGTCCGATTCCGACGAGCGGTACGCCCAGGTTCGATGCGGTCTTCAGATAGTCACCGGCCAGCACACCGAGCCCGCCGGAATAGATGGGCAACGCCTCACACAGCCCGAACTCCATGCTGAAGTACGCCACCGAGCCCTGGAAGGCTGCCGCAAGCTTGTCGAACCAGGCGTCGGCGTGCAGCGCTGCGGCGCGGGCCGCCACTTGCCGCTCCAACTCATCGAGAAACTGCCGGTCGCGCGTGAGCGCATCGAGCCGCGCGTCGGAAACGGTTTCGAGCACCAGCCAGGGATTGGCACTCGCCTCCCAGAGGTCGCGGTCGATGGCACGCCACAGCGCATCGGTGCCGTGATGCCAGCTCCAACGCAAGTCGAGCGCGAGCGTCACCAATCCTTCGAGCGATTCCGGCAAGCTACGCGGGAGGTAGTGGGCGACGTGCATAGCGCGGGCTCAACACCACACTCCTCCTGACGCCAGGCAACGTCAATTGTTCAACCACAGCGCCGCATGGCCCGATTCCCCCATCGCCGCTAGCGGCGGAGGAGCGCTTCGCGGACGAGCACCAGGCGATCGTTGCCGAAGTACATGTCGTCGCCGTCGACGAACATCGTCGGCGAGCCGAAGCCGCCGCGCGCGATCAGTTCGTCGGTGTTCGTACGCAGCTTGTCCTTGTACGCAGGGGCGGTGATCTTGGCGAAGAAGTCCGGCGCGTCGAGACCCACGCGCCGGACGACGCCATCGAGCACGACGTCTTGCGAGATGTCCTCCAGATTGCCCCAGTAGGCTTCGAACACAGCGCGTGCATACGCCGGCAGACGGTGCTCCTCCAGCGCCACGAAGCAACCGCGCATCGCCTTCACACTGTTCACCGGAAACACCGGTGGACTGCCAATGCGCAGCCCGTAGTACCGGGCCCAATCCTGCAGGTCCTTGACGTAGTAGCGCGCCTTGGCGGGCACCGGGCGCTCGCGCTGCTCGTAAACGCTGCGGTTCACCGAGTTGAATACGCCCCCGACCAGAAACGGCCGCCACTCGAGCGCCGCCCCGGTCTCGGCAGCGAGCGCCTCGATGCGGTGGAAGGCGAGGTAGGTCCACGGGCTCGAACAGTCAAAGAAGAACTCCAATCGGGCCATGGCACGTCTGTAGCGCAACCTGCTACCTCAGTGCGAGAGGCATTTGGCTGGCGGCCTTGATTCCAAGGCGCAAACCATCGCCGCCCGCAACGAGTGCGGACCTGCGTCGGAAGGCGCTAGCTTTCGTCAGCGAGCGCGAGGATGAGCGAGCTCTCTTCTTGAGTCGCGACGAAGGTGGCCATGCGAGCCTGGCTGTCTCGCAGTAGGCGACTGATCGCGTCGGTCCCGGCGTTCCAGACGGAAAGCCAGACAACTTTGGGTGGTGCACCCTTTAAGAAGCTGCGCTGCCGGAAGTCGTTGTGACGACAATGAATCCGTGCTGCTCCGCGTAGACCCACACGGCTTCGTCGGACTGGCCATGGAGGCCGGCGACATCAATGTGCTGGCTGCCCGGAAAGACGTCGTCCAGATTCGTGGCGAGGCGTGGACTGAGGTTTTCGTCAAACAGCAGCTTCACGCAGCACGCAAGCTGGAGAGACGGCGTTCCCTCGCTGCGGCGAAGGCGAGGCAGGCACGAATGTCATCTTGGGTCAGGCTGGGGAAGTCGGCCAGTATCTGATCTTCGGTCATGCCGCCCGCTAAGTACTCCAGCACATCGTACACGGAGATCCGCGTACCCTTGATGCACGGCTTGCCGCTGCGGACGCCGGGCATGATGACGATTCGCTCTTCAAGCTTCATATCGCGAGCGTACTGCCAGCTCGGGCAGGATGCAAATCGGGACCGGCAGGGGATTGCAGTAACGAAGATGGAAGGGCTGCTGGCGAGCAGGATGCGTCGACGATCAGCGGGTCGAGTGCCGTCGCGGGTTGCGCGTGGGATCCGCCGCCTCCCCTGTTACCTGAAGGAACACTACCAAATGATGGGCAGTATGAGTTCGAATACCGGTACGCGCTGCCCACCAAACTGCTGCAAGTACGACTGCGCGGTTCTTTCGAGATGCCTTAGTCTTGTTGCATGGAGTGAGGCCTGGGGGAAGTGGGTACCAGCGCCAACCTCGGCAGCTGAGCCAGCGGGGTGGACAGATGCACTTCAGAAATCCCCCCTTACGCGGCCCCAGCGTGCTAAAGACGCATGTAATTGTCGCGCCACGACTCGTCGTCGCCCCACGCGAACGGGGTCTGCACGGTCGTGCGCGGCGTGAAAGCCTTCTCCAGCAGATCGAGGCCCAGGCCGACGATGGCGCGCTGCATCGCGACATCGTCGGGCTTGCCGCACGGGTTGCCGAGGGGGAAGTCGGTGAAGACGAAGCGTGGCACGCCGCAGTGCTCGACGATGTCGCGCGCCGAGCCGAGGATCACGCTGGCGATGCCGTGCGCTTCGAGGTGGCGGGCGACCAGACTCACGGTCTGGTGGCACACGGGTCAGAGCGGTACCAGGATGGCCGCGTCCGCACCATCCTCACGGCAGCGGCGCAGGACTTCCGGGGCATCGCGCTCCTGCGTTCTGCGCTGGCTGTACTCGGTGGGCACGCCATGCAGGCGTTGCGCCAGACGCCCGATGCGTCCTTCACGCACGAACTCGTGCAGCCGGTGCACCGGAAAGTACGAATCGACGTCGTCGGTGTGTGTCGCTTGCCTGTCCCAGAACAGCCCGTCGGTGCTGAGCCGAGTTGGCGGATCGTTGCTCGGGATGGAGAAGACTGTCTGCAGCCACGGTGTCTCGCCCTCGGTGGTGAGTAGATGTGCAGTCGTGATCACTGTCAGCACGCTCTGCGATAGCGGCCGCTGCAAGGCGGTAAACGGGACGCCCTCGAAGTGCGCCCAGCGGTACGGGTTGGTGTAGCCGCGCGCCCGGTAGTACTCGCGGCTCTTGTCGATGTAACTGACGAAGGTCCGGTGTGTCGGGTCGACGGTGCGAGTCATAGCCGTATCCTTCACTCCTTCAGCTCAGCGGCACTCCGCAGAGCGCTGTGATCGCCCAGGTGGCGAAGCCCACGAAGAGCGGAATCGTCAGGTTGTCGTCGATGCGCAACGGCAGCAGCTCGCACGTCGCCGCGGCGATGCCGATCAGCGTGGATGCCCCGGCGATCGTCGGCACCGCGGCGTCCGTACCCCAACGGAGCACGAGCGCCGCGACCGCAACGGCAGCCACCAAAAACGCCAGCGAACCCTCGAGCGTCCGGTTGTGCGCGAGGCGCCGGCGGCCGAAGCGAATGCCGACGATGGCAGCAAGCGGGTCGGCAACCGCCAGCGTATAGATGGCCACCAGGGCCGCGAGCTTCGGCACGGTGAGCAACGTCAGCAATACGGCGATCGCAAAGGGAGTCATCGCCGCCTCGCGCACTTGCTCCTCGGCGCGCACCAGAGTGCGGTTCACCCACGGCACGTGGCGCGCGACCGCCTCCGGATACGCGATGCGGATGCGGTCGACGATGTACACCGTGCAGGCAATCGCCCCGAAGATCTGCACCACCTGCTCGTGCGTGAAGAGCAGGGCGTAGGCCGTGGCGATCGCCGCCCCGTTCACGAAATGGAACAGGCGCCGCCCGAGCTGCAGGTCCTCGCGCGTCGCCGACGGGTCGCCGGCGGCAGCAGCATCGGCTGGCGCGTGCGTGGTCACGCCTGTGGTGATGTCTGAACGGCGGCACGCAAGCAAGAGGCCTTCCCTTGCCCGCCCGCGGGCGCCGCGATAGACGCAACTCCACACAACGCGGCGCAAGGAGGCAGCAGGATGGCGTGGGATTTCGAAACCGAGCCCGAGTTCCAAGCGAAGCTCGACTGGATGGACAGCTTCGTCCGCGAGCAGGTCGAGCCGCTCGACTACGCGTTCCGCGACGCGGGTGCGCCGTACGATCGCAAGAACCCTGTATACAAAAGGATCACCGCACCGCTGAAGGCGGAAGTGAAGCGCCAGGGCTTGTGGGCCTGTCATCTCGGGCCCGAACTGGGCGGCCTGGGATACGGACAGCTCAAGCTGGCACTGATGAACGAGATCCTCGGCCGCTCGAACTGGGCGCCGGCCATCTTCGGCTGCCAGGCGCCCGACTCCGGCAACGCCGAGATCCTCGCTGCCTACGGCACGCCGGCGCAGAAGAGGAAATATCTCGAACCGTTGCTGGAAGGGGACATCGTTTCATGCTTCTCGATGACCGAGCCGCAGGCGGGCGCCGATCCGCGCGAGTTCAAATGCCGCGCCGTGCGCGATGGCGATGATTGGGTGATCAACGGCGAAAAGTACTTCTCATCGAATG
Source organism: Candidatus Margulisiibacteriota bacterium (assembly GCA_035541735.1). Classification (GTDB taxonomy): domain Bacteria; phylum Desulfobacterota; class Binatia; order HRBIN30; family HRBIN30; genus DATKMS01. Next base: position 4,803 of record DATKMS010000410.1, on the reverse strand, counting down.
CCGACCTCGCCGAGTTTCTGATCACCATGGCGATCACCGATCCGACGGTACCCGTGCATCAGGGCGCCTCGATGTTTCTCGTCCCGCGCGACCATCCCGGCGTCAACCTCGTACGTATGGCGGGCCTCGCCGGCGAACCGCTCGGGCACGGACATCACGCGTACATCCGCTACGAAGATTGCCGCGTACCGGCAGAAAGCCTGCTCGGCGGACCGGGGCAGGCGTTCGCGATTGCACAAACACGTCTCGGTGGCGGCCGCATCCATCACGCCATGCGCACGATGGCGATGGTCAAACGCGCGCTGCGCATGATGTGCGAGCGCGCCCTCAGCCGCCGGACGCAAGGCGACGTGCTCGCCAACAAGCAACTCGTGCAGCAGTACATCGCCGACTCGTTCGTCCAAATCGAGCAATTCCGCCTGCTCGTCCTCTACACCGCGTGGCACATCGACAAAGGCCACCGCAGCGAAGCGCGCACGTACATTGCTGCGGTCAAGGTCCAGATGGCTGAAGTGCTGCATGATGTCGTACGGCGTGCGCTCCACGTGCATGGCGCCCTCGGCTGCTCGAACGAAACGCCGCTCGCCGGCCTGTGGATGGCAGTGCCGGTGATGGGCATCGCCGACGGTCCGACCGAGGTCCATAAGATCACCGTTGCCAAGCAAGTCCTCAAGCAACACAAACCGTACGACGGGCTGTGGCCGAACGACTTCTTGCCGGAGCGGGTGGCCGCGGCGCGCGCGCGCTTTGCGGAATACTTGGAGCACGAACTGAACAATCTCTGAGTTCCTCCTTTGACAAAAAAGGGCCCGGGAGGATTTGCAGCGGTCAGCGCAAATCCCCCGCGGTCCCCCTTTTTCAAAGGGGGAAGGAAGGCACTGGATGATGGACGAGCAGGAACGCATTGGCGAGCTGGTGAGGCCGGAGGCATTGGCGCGCTGGATGGATGCGCGCAACCTCGCCGGCTCCGGCGAGCCGCTCGAGGTGCGCTTCATCAGCGGCGGGGCATCGAACGAGATCTTCGAGATCAAGCGCGGCGATGTCCGCATGGCGTTGCGCCGCCCGCCGCGGAAGGTGCCGCAGGGGCGCGACGAAACGATGCTGCGCGAGTACCGCGTGCTGGAAGCCCTCAACGACACCGACGTTCCACACCCGCGCGCCATCGCGGCGTGCGACGATGCGTCCGTCCTCGGTGCGTGTTTCTATCTCATGGCGCACGTCGACGGCTGGTCGTGCATGAGCCTGAGTGGCACGTCGAGCGGCTGGCCACCGCCGTTCGCTACTGACCTCAGCGCGCGGCCGGGCCTCGCCTACGAGCTGGTCGACGCCATTGCCAAGCTCGGTCAGGTGGACTGGCAGGCCCGCGGGCTGGACGGCTTCGGAAAGCCGGAAGGGTTCCATGAGCGCCAGGTCGACCGGTGGCTCGCGCACCTGAAGGCGTTCAGGTTCCGAGAGATCCCGGGCCTCGACGTCGCTGCCGAGTGGCTTCGCGGTTATCGGCCGCGCTCGTACAAGCCGGGCATCATTCACGGCGACTACCAGTTCGCCAACGTCATGTTCCATCACGGCGCGCCGGCCCGCATGGCCGCGATCGTCGATTGGGAAATGGCGACCATCGGCGATCCGCTGCTGGATCTCGCCTGGGTGATGATGAGCTGGCCGGATCCGGATGAGGACCGCACCGGCAGCGGCTATGTCGACTACACCGGCATGCCGACGCGCGCCGAGCTGCTCGAACGCTACGCGCGCGTCAGCGGCCTGCCGGTCGACGAGATGGACTACTACGTGATCCTGGCGCGCTTCAAGATGGCCGTCGTGCTCGAAGGCGGCTACGCGCGCTACGTGCAGGGCGGTGCCGACAACCCGAAGATGGAAATGTTCGGCAACGTCGTCCTCGACATGGCGCGCAAGGCGGCCGAGCTGGCGCGGACGACGACGCTGAAACGATGATCGGGTTTTGGGTGCTGGGTGTCGGGGTGAGGGCTGCGCTCCCCCCAGCCCCGACATCCTACACCCGACACTCCGCATGACACTCCGCAAGTTGTCGGCATGCTATCGGCATGCTACTGGCATCCCATGGCCAATCTGCAGGTGAAGAACGTTCCGGAGTCCTTACACCGCAAGATCCGCGCCTACGCGAAGCGGCGCGGGCGCACGGTTCGCGATGTGGTGCTCGACGCCGTGACGCGTGAGATCGAGCGCTTGGAGTTTCGGGCGCGCTTGGCGAAGCGTGCACCCGTCGACCTCGGGTGCCCGGTTGCACGGACGCTTGAAGAGGTGCGTGTCGAGCGGGAGAAGGACCTCGCGCAGTGATTGTAGTGGTGGACGCTTGCGCTGCGGTCGAGTATCTGCTGCAAAGCCCACTCGGCCTCCGCGTCGCCACCCTGATCGAGAGCGCCGACGTCATCGCACCGGAGTTGCTCGACGCCGAGGTGTTGGCCGTGCTCCGCCGTGAGGTGCTCGCAGGGCGACTCGCGGAGCAACGTGCCACCGCAGCCGTCAGCGACCTGCGCGACTGGGGCGTCGAGCGTCTGTCCCACAAGCCCCTGCTCGATGCGGCGTGGAAGCTGCGCGGCCACGTCAGCGCCTACGACGCCCTCTATGTCTGCGCCGCACGTGCGCGGCACGCCGCGCTGGTCACCGCAGACGGCCCGCTCTCGAGAGCCCCGAAGCTCGGCGTGGTCGTACACAACGTCCGCCAGGGTTGACGCCAACACCCTCTCAGTGACCGACAGGCTTGTCGAGGTCGCGGAAGGTGAACCTCTGCGTCACGCCTGGGAGCGGCTTGCCGTCCACCTCGACGTACGGATAGACGAGATAGTTGACCGGCGCGCCCTGCTGCTCCGGGTCAAGGGTGATGTCGCGACCGACCGACAGGCGCACGCGATTGGCATCCAGCGCGCCGAAGAAATAGTCGCGCTTCGCCGGATTCTTGCTGGCCTCCGAGCTGTCGACCGGCACCCAACCGATGCCTTCCAAATAGAACGCCGCCCAGCAGTGGTAGCCGCCGATGCTGCCTTCGGCTTGATCGCCCGGCACAGGCAGGCCGATCTCGAACTTTGCGGGAATACCGACGGAGCGTGCCATACCGATCAGCAGCGAGTGGAAATCGGTGCAGTTGCCGCGCTTGTTGTCGCATGCCCAAATCGCGTCGCCGCGTCCCCACCCGCTACCGCTCTTGTCGTAGTGCAGGCTCGTGGTCACATAGTCGTAGATGGCGCGCGCTTTCTCGGGGTCGGTGTGCGCACCCTTGGTGGCGTCGTGCGCCACCGCAGCGATCCTGCCTTGCAGCGGCACCAGCTGGTCCGGCTGGCGGAAGCGCGCGAGCAGCTTCGCATCGGTCTGGTTTGCCTCGGCAGGGTGCGGTCCGTCGGGACGGTTGACGTACTCGCGACGCGTCACCGCGAACGTCATCGTCACCTCCCCGCCGTTGGCCGGCGGCGGCTGCGCCTCGAGAAACAGCAGGCTGTTTCCGTACTCGCGATCGTGTCGCACGCTGTGCGTAAACGGAGCCGTGACGATGACACCGTCGATCGTCTGCCACGCGTCCGATTCGGGATAGGGCAACCACACGCGCAGGTGCTGCGCCCCGGCCGGTGGCGGCGGGATCACGGCTGTGTATTGGATCTGGAATCGGCGCGTGTTGGACGGCAGAGCCTCCGCTCCAAACGCCGCCGCCGGCAGTAGCGCCCCAAACAGGACGATGGCCCGCCAACCGTTGCTCATGCGACCTCCATCTGAAGATGTCACTGGCCCCTGGTCACTGGTGTTACTGGTCACTGGTTACTGATCACTGCTTCTCACCCTTCGCCCAGCGATTCGCCGTCAGCCGCCAACTCGGCGTGTCGACGCGCGACAGGCGCTCCTCGAAGAGGCGCTGGTATCCGGTCGACTTGATCTTCCACTGGCCGCCGATCTTGACGTACTCGTCATGGTAGAAGGCAGCGCCGCGGATGATGCTCTTCGACTCCGTATGCATCACGGTGTCGTCGAGGGCCCAGACGCCGGTGGCCGTCGTCGCGCTGGTGAGATCGATCTCCGGTTGCTGCACGCGGTGGGCTGAGATGATGGAGGGGCTGCCCAGCGCTTCGCGCAGAAACTGCACGATCTGGTCGCGGCCGGCGAACGAATAGTCGCCATCGCCGTAGGCCGATGTCGCGTCGGCGGTGAAGCATTCGGTCATCTCCTCCCAGCGTTTCTCGTCGAGACACCGCAGATACCTGTACTTCAGCCGCTTGATCGCCTCGATCTCCTGCAGGTCGGCCATGGTGTGATCCTCCTGCCCGCTGACTGCCACAAGTGATCCGTGCTTGCCAGGGGCGCACGTTGCGGCTGGTGACACCACGCGGTAGTGTCCGCGCTCTGCGAAGGGAGGACAGCATGGCAGCGATGACGTTGCAGGACATCGCCGACCGCATCGAGATTGACGATCTGCTCACGCGCTACGCGACGGCGCTGGACGCCAAGGACTGGGAGTTGTTCGCCACCTGCTTCACGCCCGACGCGTTCATCGACTACACCGGCGCCGGGGGCATCAAGGGTGCACTGCCGGAGGTACGCGACTGGCTGGCGCAGGTGATGGCCGGCTTTCCGATGACGCAGCATCTCGTCACCAACCGCGCCGTTCACATCACCGGCGACACGGCCACGTCCCGCTCGTGTCTGTTCAATCCCATGGGCCTGCGCGACGGCGATGGGCTCGCCGTATTCCTGGAAGGTGGCTACTACCGCGACAAGCTGGTGCGCACGCCGGCGGGTTGGCGCATCGCTGAGCGTATCGAGGAGCCAACCTACTCGACGCGT
>DATKMS010000409.1:0-6235 GCA_035541735.1 Candidatus Margulisiibacteriota bacterium | reverse complement strand
GACATTCTCCCAATGCACCTAGCCGAGCGTTTGTCGCACATGCGTCTCGTCGTCGCTGGCACAGCGCGTGGCCGAACGTCTTGGCGATGAGCCGCGCGTTCTTTTCGCGTCGGTCTCGATCGGCTGGTTAGGTGGCGTTCTACTTGCCACGGCTTATGTCGATTTCCATTTGGACTTGAGCCTCGTAGCTGTCGCGAGCCGCGCCAACCAGCCGCTCGTACAACGTGACGGTCTCGTCGATTTGTGCATATGCCGTGAGGAGTTCATTGAACGCGGTTGCTCGACCTACCGAGTCGATCGACTCCCCAACAGTTGCCAGCCGCCCGCACGTGAACTGCGCTTGGTACGAAGCAAACTGGGCGTCGTACTCTTGGAACTCCTCTTCGGCGGCGACAAATTCATCGCGTGCCACCTGGTCGCCGCTCCCCTCTCCCATCTTGTAGCGGAGGGAGCGGTATCGTTCCGAGAGCGTGTATTCGAGATCGGGAAACTGGTTACGAAACTCGAACCATTTCAACATGTCGTCAATCCGGCCAGTGTCATCGCCCAAGGGCAACTCACTTGAAAGCACCTGATGAATGCGACGTACGCGCTCCCGAAGATCTTCCGCGAGCCCTTCACGGGCCTCTCCAAGGAGCACCTCGACACGCGTTTGAATTTGTAGCGCGATTTGCTGAGCTGCCGTCTCGTAATCAATGAACGTTCGTGCCAGACCGTAGGGCGCCAGCCAGTCGATAGGCTCCGTGTACCCGCCAGCCATGGACGGGCGAACACCCCCGCGAGTGCTTGCGAAGAGGCGGGAGACGGCTAGGAATGCAAGACGCGCAAGGATTGGTATGACGGCCGGGTTGTGGGTATCCCGATGGACTGCCGCATTTCGGTACCGATGAAGGACACGCAGCATTTCTACCGAGCCCACATCAATCTCCTTCTTGGACGCGACACAATCCAACTTCGGCTCGAAGAATCGCTCCATCGCGTTTCGTTGCTTCAATGAGAACCGTACCGGCACGATCCGGCGGGCGAACTCATCGTAGTCCAACGCCTCTCGCGAGACACGATAGAGAATCACCTCTGCCGCGTTATCGAGAAGGATCAGCGCCATTCGTGATTTTGGCGCAGCATCGCGGAGCACGAGATCGCGACAAACCTCGAGCTGCTCAACGATGAGCCGAAACTGATCTAGATCGTCCAAGTCACCCAAGGGCATTGCTCAGCCCACCTAACGGCCTGCGGTTGAGCGGCCGGCGCCCACCGCCGCCGGGCCGTGACGGGCCGGTTGCGCGCCGGTCCGCTCCAAGCGCGGGTTAGGCGGCCAGAACCACTGTAGCGAGCTATTGCGCCCGAAAGTCTGTCCAGGGCAAAGGATCATCAAGACTCACCTCGAACCGAGCCTGGATTCTCCCGTCGTCCTCGGTGAACTCCCGCGTGAGGAAGCTGTACTCAATGACGACGCCGTTGGGGTCGCGGAAGTAGATCGACTTCGCCCACTCATGATCAACAATAGGACTGACCTTTACGCCCTTGGCGATGAGTTCTGTCCGTTTCGCCATCAACTCCGCCTCGTCGCCGGCCTCCAGTGCGAAGTGGTAGACGTGGAACGCGCCCGGTATCGAGAACACACGATTGAGGTTCATGTCGAGCCGCGCGGGGACACCCGGAACACCCCGCAACTCCATGAAGGCGAGGAGTTGTCCTCGTCCGGTGTCGAAGAAGACGTGGTGGACCTCACCGCCTTCCTTGACCTTGATGATGTCGCAACGCACGGCCTTGAAGCCGAGGACCCCCTCGTAGAACTCGCGCGTGCGCTCGATGTCCCAAGTGCCCAAACCGACGTGTGACCAACCTTTCGATTTCATCGTGGTAACCTCCAGCCGTCCGCCGAACGCCTTGGCGATGAGCCGCCGGCGCAGCGGAGCACGCTAGTGGCAGCGAGGCTCAAGCCGGTCGGCTCCATCGCCGGGTTAGGCTGATGCCGTCTACCCATCTTACGCGATCACCGCCTCATCCGGCAGGCCAACCGCGGCCACGAGCACATCCACGTCCCCGACCGCCCAGCCGCGATGGCCTCTGCCGGTCGTGTCTTCGACGAGAGATATGCTCCCAGCGGGAAACTGCCGTTGCGAGCCATCGCTTACCTCGATCGCCCAGGTTCCAACGAGAATGAACGCGAGCCAACGTTGCGGTGGTTTGTGCCAGGCAGTCGCCCCGCCTAGCCGCACGTGCTGGAAGCCGACGGTCCTCGCGGCGAATCGCGTAGAGTTGAAGAACAGTGGCCGCCCTTCATTCTGCGCCAACGCGATCTCCAAGTCGCCAATGTGAGACTCGCCGTCCGGGGTCGCGTAGATGCGTCCGATCTTCATGCCCGTTCTCCCGAGAACCGATTGCCGTCCATCGACAGCGAGTTTCGACTTGCTTGCACAACCGACCACCCCCAACGCGGCCAGCGTTGCTAGAACGTCTCGTCGCGTCATGTCGCTCGTCGACACATCACCTTGCGGCACTCACATCAGGTATTGAGGAAAGACCTAGTTGCTGCATCATTCCGATATCGTCGCGGTTCGCGAAGTGTTCGGTGATCTTTCCAGCGCGAATCTGCATCATGTGGATGTGCTGAACTTCGAAGTGGCGGCCGGTGGGTTCGACGCCCACAAGGACACCGTTGCTGAAAGGGATCCGGCTGACGCCGCGATGCGTTCCGCTGAACATCCCTCGCACGGACACCCATTCGGCCTCGCACACATAGTTGAGCGCCGTGAAACGGACGTCGGGAAAGGTTACTTGAATATCCCTCAGAACTGCGAGTACGCCCGCTCGACCCACCGGTCGGCCATGGTTGCGCGCGTCCTCGGCGAAGAACTCGGCTGCCGCGGCCATGTCTCCGCTGTTGAATACATCCCATTGTTCTTCAACCAGCTTTCGGTTGCCTTCCAGGTCGCTCACTTCGCCTCCTTTCGTCTCCAGGGGTCGAGGGTTCGACGAGGTCCGTCCTACTTTGGTCGGCCTAACGGTATGCCGCTGAGCGGCCGCGGGCGAAACGCGCCTGTTCGATTCGAATTCTTCCGCTCGTGCCCGCGGTCCGATCGAGCGGCGTGTTAGCCCTTCCCTGCGGGTGACGGAACCACTCCGGAGCGGACCCAGGCGACGAGCTCATCGCGCGAGGTCTGGCCGGCCGCCAGCGACAGCATCACGCGCTCTTGCTCGTCAACGGGCGCGTTCAACTCCGAGCCGTTCAGCATCAAAAACGTCTCCATGGCCGCATGTGCCACTCGTTTGTTCCCATCGAGAAATGGGTGGTTCGCAACCAGCGAGAAACACAACGCCGCGGCCTTCTCCGCCAGCGATGGATAGAGGTCGTCGCCACGAAAGGTCATCTGTGGTTGCGCCACGGCCGATTGCAGCGCGCCGAGATCGCCGATGCCCGCCGCGCCGCCCGTTTGCTCGATCAGCAGCTGATGCAAGCTCAACACCTCCGCAACGGTGAGATACCTCATCACCGGAGGCGCCGGTAGAGGTCCTCGTTCTTGCGCAAGACGCGTGCCGCTGCCGCCTCGAAATCCTCGTCGGGGCGGCATAGCAGATCCGCCACCACAGCATGTGCCAGTTCGTCGGGGCGCACGCCGAGGCGAGCGGCCTCTTCCTGCAGTCGGTTCGCTTCGGTCGGTGAAAGCTCGATGGACAGCTTCATGGCTGCGATTATCTCAGAAACAAGGGCATCCAGCCAACTGGGTTCGCTCGCGTCGCGTAGGGCTAAACGTAAGAGGGTTTTTCCGTCGTCCGGCCAGAAGTGGGGCCCGCTGCTGAGGCAGAGTGGTTGTGGCCGGATGGCGGAAAGACCCCGTTGAACTGAACCGCGTATCACGAAGGATCGCTCCCTATGGGGTTTCTATCCCAGAGGGAGTGCGCCTGGCAACGAACGGGGGAAGCGTGGGGCCTGGCAGTTGCGCGGCAAGAGGCGTGGTAGGAGCCACGGAGGGGCATCGCACACAGGGTTACTGACGTGATGGATGTTGAGAGCACCGCCGCCGCACGCATCCCTGCGCCGCCAGTCGTGCGCTCGCCCGAAGTGAATGTGCATTGAGGAGAAGATCCCTGGGGTCAGGAGGTGTCATGCCTGTGCGGGGGGAGGATCTCGACCACACGCATCGGCTTGCCGCAGGCGGGGCACGGCGGTGGCGCCGATGCGCTGGGGCGATCTGCATCGTCATTGCCGCACCTGCCGGCGTCATCAAGATCGGCAGACGGTGCTGGTGGTGGTGCAAGGGCGAGGAGTTCGCGGCAGCGAGCGAGCTTCGGCGCGCGGTGGCAATTGGCCAGTAGCCCGTAGTGACGGATACGCATGAAGCCACGCGGCACGACATGGAGCAGGAAGCGGCGCAGGAATTCTTCGGCGCGCAACGTCATCTCCTTGCGGGCGTCGTGGTCAGTGTAGTCCTTCCAAGCAAAGCGCACGACGCCATCGCCGACGAACAGGATGCGCCGATTGGAGATGGCAACACGGTGCGTGTAGCGGCTCAAATACTTCAGCACGCACTGGGGTCCGCCGAACGGGAGCTTGACGTAGACGACCCACGGGGTGCGGCGCAGCCCGGTGAGTAGCTGTAGCCAGTTGCTGGCCTCAGCGAGTCGGGCGCTTTGACCGGTAAAGCGCAGAACCCCCTGGCGCTGCAAGCGATCGAGGGCCGCGAGGTACTTGCCGCGAAACATCTTGCTGAGCGCTTTGACTGGGAACAGGAAGCCGCGTCTCTTGGTCGAATGGAAGCTACGGGCATCGGGGCTCAGACCGCCGCCGCTCATCACGCAGTGCACGTGGGCGTGCTCGGTCAGGTTCTGCCCCCACGTGTGGAGCACGATGGTGATGGCGGGGTCACCCCCGAGGTGTTTGGGGTCGCGGGCGAAGGCAAGCAGTGTTGCGGCCGCGGCGTGGAACAGGAGGCGATAGAGCTGGCGTGGGTTGATGCGGATCAGCGCGTTGAGGGCGTGCGGCAGGGTGAAGACGACGTGGAAGTACTCCACGGGCAGCAGGGTGGCCTGCTCGGCGGCCATCCACTTCGCCCGCGCCGCACCCTGACATTTCGGGCAGTGGCGATTGCGGCAGGAGTTGTAGGCGACGCGCTGGTAGCCGCACCCATCGCAGCCTTCGACGTGTCCTCCCAGCGCCGTCGTGCGGCAACGCGCGATGGCACGCAGCACGCGGCGTTGCTCGCCGGAGGCGGGGTGGGTGCGTAAGAAGCTGGCGCCGTAGGCGCGCACGACATCGGCCACCTCGAAGGCGGTGCGGCCGTTCGTGTCCTCTCCTGCCGTGGCCACCGCTGGCAACGGCACCGCCATCGACTAGCGGCGCGGCGGTGGCGCGAGCCCGATCTGATCGAGCGGCGAGACCCGTTGCGCAATCGTCCCGGTGCTGACGTGCAGGTAACGCATTGTCGTGTGGATGTCTCCGTGCCCCAGCATGCGTTGCAACGTCGGCAGATCACAGCCGAGTTCCAACGTGTGTGTCGCGAAGGCGTGGCGCAAGGCATGGATGCCGCCATGTTTCTGGACGCCCGCAGCGCGCTTCGCGCCGCCGTAGATCTTTTGAACGACGGTGACGTCCAAGGCGCGTTGTGGATCACGGCGCGGCGGGAAGATCCAGTCGCTGTTGGGAGGATACACGTGGCGGTAGCGATCGAGCGTCTCCACCACACAGCGGGGCAGGACCGTGTACCGATCCTTCTTGCCTTTGCCCTGTTCGATGCGGATCAGTCCGCGGTCGCGATCCAGGTCGCCCCACCGCAGGTGCACCACTTCGCTGACCCGCAGCCCCCCGCCGTACGCGAGCATCAGCATCGAGCGTTCACGCAACGTCCGAGTGGCCTCGATGATGCTGCCAACCTCCTCCCGACTCAGAATCTCGGGCAGCCGCTGTGGGAGGCGCGCCACCGGTACGGCCAGGCATGCCTGGGGTCGGCGGGCCGTGACCTCGTAGAAGAACCGCAAGCCACAGCGGATCTGCTGGCGGCTGCTGGCCGACAGCTTGCGCTCCTCGCTGACGTAGATGAGGTAGCGGTGGATCTCCTCGTCGCTCAACGTGTCCGGCGCTTGGCGGTAGTATTTCGCCAGCCCGCGCACCGCCGCCACGTAGGCCTCGATCGTGCGCACCGAGAAGTCGCGCACCCGCATGTCCTGCTCCATCTGATCGCGCAGCTTGCCCATGATGACCTCCTGTGTCTGGGGCCGTGACCGGGCTGATCAC
>DATKMS010000408.1:0-6504 GCA_035541735.1 Candidatus Margulisiibacteriota bacterium | reverse complement strand
TCTGCGCTCTCCGTCCCACCCGCAATCAGCCGCGAGAGCTGGCACTCGAGGTGCGCCTGCGTGCGCTGAAGTGGCTCCCCACAGCGCCGCAAGCTTGCTGCCACGACCTTCGCATGCTGGAAGGTGGCGCTCCCCAGACCGGAAGTCGTCCGTCAACACGGACCCGAACAGGGCCAGCCGGCGAATGTGATGCCGCCGGCACAACGCCGCGACTCGCTCGCGGTCGATCGTGATCTTGGCGCCCATGGATATGCCCATACCATATTCAATGCAGGCGCTGGAACCGATACCGGCGGTTCGGTCACTGCTCCGCGGCTCGGCGTTCATCGAGAGGCGGTTCGAGCCTTGGTCAACACCTGGTTGACTGCCCGTTGCATGCGGTATACGGCGATTCTGTCCGTACCGCATGCGACTTGGGAATCTCTTCGCGCGTGCCCCCGTCGCGTCAGGTAGGCGACGGTATGACTGATTGGGCGTCAACACAGGCCAGCCGGCGCAAGCTGATTGCACTCTTTGCCATCGTTGTTCTGCACTTGTGCATCGCGCCCCGGTTGCTGGCGGCGCTCACGGTGGCGGAGATGGCGGCCGAAGTTGGTCTCACGCCGGAGGCACTCGCCCAAGTCGAGCAGGGCGAGATCGTCGACACGACGCCGACCGACCGCTCCGATCGCGAGTTGTCAATCGGGATGGTTTTTCTGGTGCGGGCTCCACTCGAGCAGGCCGTCCAAGCATTTGAGCATGGGAGCGATCTCAAGGCGGACCCGCACGTCACCATCCTGCACGAGGTGAGTGGCGCAGGGAGGCTCGCCGATTTCGAGGCTCTACGGCTCACCCCGCACGGGAACGCCGAGGCCCAACGCTACCTCGACGCCGCGCCCGGCCAAACACTCAACCTCTCCACCGCGGAGATCGCCGCGTTCCGCGCGCTCGGCGCGGCACAACAACAAGACGTCGAGGCGCAGTTCCGCGAGATCCTCCTCGCGCGCTATCGCGCCTATCGCGCGCAGGGCGTGGACGGCATCGCACCATACGACCGTGGCGACGGCGGGCAACGCAGCCCAGCGGAAGAGCTGCGGCGGCATTCGGCCGCGAAGATCCTCGGCAAGTACAGTCCGGCGTTCCGTGACGTGCTCGTACACTACCCGGCCGCTCGGCCCGCGGGCCTCGAAGAGCGCTTCTACTGGCAGGTCTATAACCTCGACGACCGTCCGAACCTCACGCTGCGACATCGTATGGCGCTGCCGATGGACAACGGGTTCGTCGTCGCCGACCGCGAGTTCTATGTCAGCCAGGGCTACAACGCCGAACAAGCGCACGCCGCGTTCCTTTCAGACAAGGACGGGACGATGGTCTTCTACGTGACTGGCACCTCGACGGACCGGGTCAGCGGATTCGGCACATCGGCCAAACATGCGATCGGCCGGCGCATGATGACGCGCGAGATCCAGGCCACCTTCAATCGGATGCGCGCGGCGTTCGGCGCGCACTGACGGAAAAGACGCCGGCGCTCACGAGTGCACTGCAGAATAGATTCGCTCGAGTGCCGCTTCCCAATTGTCCTGCGGATCGATCAGGAGGAGAGTCGTGCAGGAGGAGCTCGCCAGCAGTTCGTCGACCATACTCTCCCAGGCTCGGTACAACTCGATGATCGCTTGACGGCCCGTCAGACCACGGCGCCGCGCCCACGGGAAGTTTGCAACGTAGGCCGTGTTCTGGGAGGCCCAGGCTGCACCGCGCTCGCCATGCACGCGCGCCACCGCCTGATCGATGTCGCTCGGTCGCAGATAGATGAGCAGCGGGTCAGACGGTCCGATCTCGCTCTCTATGCTCGCGAACACCGCCTTGACCTCCTCGGTCGGCACCCCGTCGAGGAAGTTGGGCAGCACCGAGTTCTGCAGGAACGCGCTCTCGAGGATGACTGTTTGCCGGCCGCTGGTGCAGCGGCTGGCCAGTCGCGCCCATTGATCCAAACCGTACACGCTCGCATCCGTTGCCACGCCGTCCTTGCCGACGTCAGGCGGCGCCGTCGTACCGAAATGAGCCCTGAGCAGATCGATTGCCTTGGCACGGATCGGATGATCGTCCGCAAACTCGTGATAGAGGCACACGTCGTCGCCCTGACTGGCGAGCCACTTCGCCAGCGTCGCCGCGGTCGTCGACTTCCCCGCGCCGATCATGCCCTCGATCAGGATCAAACGGCCTGCCGCCATACCGCGGTCAGCAATCCCCGTGAGAATCAATCGCTCTTCGCGTGGTACTCCAGCAGATCGTTCTCGAGGAACGTGGAATACGTCGCCCCCCAGCAGGCGCCGGCGCTGTTGCGCAGCTGCACGGTGACCGGCGGCGTGAACGGAAGTGTCGGCAGCGATAACGCGGCACCTTTGCCGCGCAGCGCTAGGCGTGCCTGGTGGTCGGCTCCCGTTACCAAGCTGATTTGCGTGACCCCGCTCGCCGACTGCAGGGCAGTGCGGGTGGCGTAGCGGAAGCCGTTGCCGGTGCTCTTCCAGCACGGCTTGGCGGGACGACACAGGCCACCGGCGCTAACGTCTGTCGCCATACGCAGGCGTGACGTAGCAGATTGATCGTACACGCAGAACGCGTAGGACGTGCTCGCTTGCGGCTCCCCGAAGTCGGCGATGGGGGTGAGCGGGCCCTTCTCCCAGCGCCAGCTCACTTGATCGGTGTCGTCGGGGCTCCCGTCGATCATCTGGAGGAAGGCGCGGCCCGGTGCGGCCTGGCGACACTGCATCGCAGGCAGCGGCGTTGCGCTGCCCGCACACACGCCGGCAGCGTCGCAGACGTCGCCGTTCGTGCACAGCTCGCCGTCATCGCACGGGGTATGCGCGGCTTGATTGTGGCACGTCGCGTCGCAGCAGCCGGCGTTCGGTGTTCCGGTGGGCGCGTCGCACTGCTCCGCGCCGCAGCGGATGCCGTTGCCGCACGTGCTTGACAGCGTGCAGTTGCTGTCGCAGCCGTCGCAGTCGGTCTGGTTGCCATCGTCGCAGGCTTCGTTCCCCTCGACGATGCCGTTGCCGCAACTCGGGCAGGGGCCTAGATCGCCAACGTCACCACCGGGAACCAGCTCCGGCGCCGGGCGCACCACACTGTGGTTGCCAAAGACAGGCAGGTGGCCCTCTGGGAACTGGATGGAAATGTGGCCATCAAAGGGGGGATCATTGTCGGGCGAGCGGTAACCCACAGCCATGATGGCGCCGTCGATGCGCATCTCCTTATGCGTGGTGATGTTGATCTCCCCCTCATTTCCTTGCGACCCGCTGATCGTCAATAGTCCGGTCTTGGTCACAGTGACGTCGCAACCCTCTAGGGTGAAAAAGCTGTCGTTTGAAGACACCGCGGCGGCGATGAGCAATGCGCCACTCCTGATTCCGTCGGAGCGGGCGTAGATGTCGATCGTGCCTCCAAAATAAAATTCGTCAGGAGCGCCGGAGGCGCTCGCGTCGATCGGTGCGCGTACCGCGACATCGGTGCCGGCATCCAACCGTATATTCCCACCGTAGTTCACGCCGCTGGTGTCAATGCGCGCCGCCGTCGTGATGCTGGACCCGGCCCGCATGTTAACGGTGTAGTCTCCGTTTCCTTCGCCAGTGCCGGAGCTGCGCGCATAGATACGGCCCCCCGCGGCCAGGGTAATGGCGCCGTTCACAAAGATCTCGATCGTGCCGGCCTGACCCTCCGGCCCATACGCAGCGCTCGTCCGACCTCCATCCACAGAAATCGGCGCAGCGTTCCAGAATGCCCCGCCCGCGCTGATGTCGAGATGACCCCCGAATCCCGGATAGGGGTTTGCGCCGGCGGCAGCGCCCCCGTGCAGGCTGATCGGACCCAGGCTATACACGCTGCCGTCCGCGTAGAGGTGCAGCTCGCCGCCAGGCCCAGCGCTGTACTCGGTGCTGCCATCACCGCTACTACCGCTAGCGCGGACGCCACGCACGATGAGATCGCCGCCCAAGGCACGGATATCGACCATGCCGCCCCAGCGCCCGCTCACGTCAATCGCGTCGCCCAAGTCTACCTTGCCGCTGACCGAGATATGCACCTCAGTTGGCGCGGAAATCGAGCGCCCGCCGCTGGAGAGATCGATCGCACTTCCCATCGCCGTCACGAGATCGCCCGCCGCACCGATATCCACCGGTCCCCCAAGGCCCGTGGCGGATAGTCCGCGAGCCGTAAGGCGTCCACCGATGTTCACGTTCGCACCAGACTTGATGGACACTGCGCCCGCGCCGACGACGCCGGACAGGTCGATCTGCTGCAGCACCACATCACCGGTGGTGATCACCGTCAGGGAGGCGCCTTGGTTGCCCGGCGCCGTGAATTCTTGTCCCCGCCCGTCGATGAAGGCACCGGGCAGCATCGTGAACGAGCCGGCCATGATGGTGAGACCACCAGCAGGCGCGATACGTATCTTGCGATCCTGGCCGATGGACACGGATCGCGTCGCGAAGTCCAGGGTGCAGGAGCCGGCGATCTCGATGTCGCGGGTAATCGTACACGGCCCCTGCGCGGGGCAGCCGGGATCAACCGCCTCGATGTCGTTGGCCGTGCACGCCGGCACTGCCGCAGCGGCACGCGCGACGAGCACAGTCATCAGAACAACAAGGCTCAGCCGCATACAGCGTGATATACCACGGGCGCGTGAGCGAGCGTCAATCCCATTTTGGGGCGCTTGGCTGGCGAGCCATTTCGCGAGCTGCGCAGCTGTCGTCGACTTCCCCGCGCCGATCATACCCTCGATCAGGATTAAGCGACCTGCCACCATACCGCAGCTCGCCGGCTGCTACAGCGTACCGTCCGCAAGCATCTCCACTGGATCGCGGAGATCGAGCGCGCCGAGGTAGCCGCCGCCGTGCGCCAGCGCGTCGTGCGCCGCGTAACCGAGCAGTTCCTGGGCCTGACGCGGAAGGGTGCGCGCGATCTCCGGCGGCGTCGCGAGGTAGTGGTTTTCCTCGGTGCGCAGCCAACCGAGCACGTAGCTCAGGTGCATGCCGCGCCGCCACTGGTCCGCCGTGGTGTTCGGTCCGCCGCCGTGCAGGGTCGAGCCGAGGTACATGACGGCTGAGCCGGCCGGCATGGCGGCGATCGCAACTTCGTCCGCGGTGTGCATGCGCTCCCAATCCCAGCGGTGGCTTCCGGGGACGACGCGCGTCGCGCCATTCTCCGCAGTGAAGTCGACGAGCGCGATGACCGAGGCGATTTGCAGCTCCGGATGCGGGCGCGGCACGTGGACCCACACGAGCTCGTCGCGGTGGATGTACTGCTGCTCCGACCCGGGTCCGCGGTCGAGGATGTGCGCCAGGTTCAGCTGGTAGCGTGCGCACGCCGGGCCGAGGATCGCGTCGGACACGCCCAACAGCGTCGGGTGCATGAGCACGTCGGTGACGAACGTTGGCGACTTCGAAGCGATTGCCGTGATGTGACGCGTCCGTTCCCCAAAGAACCAGTCGAGCGCCGGGTTCAGAAACTTGCGGTCGGGCCGCACCTGCGCCAGTAGCGGATCGATCTCGGCGTTGAAGCGGGCAAGTATATCACGGCTCAACAATCCCTCGACGACCACGCCACCGTGTTCGTTGAGAGCGGCGACAACGTCTGCAATTGGATCGCTCGCGTGCATATGAATCAGCGAAGCTGCCATATGAGCTCCTCGGCTTAGTTGCACGGCCGGCGCCGTGTGACCAGTGCTTCTGTACGTGCGCTACCCATGCCCCGGCACGCCAGCAACGTCAACTGCGCAGCGTAGGGCGTAGGACGTCGAACCTGACCGCGCGAACTCAGTGCAGCGCAAGGAACGATTGGCGTGCGACCTCAAAGAGTGAGGACGGGAACAGGCCCAGCAGGACTGTGCCGGTCACCGTCAGCAGCAGCGTCGCGAACAGATAGGGGCGACTGCTCGGAGCGGTGACCTGGACGGTGCCTTCGGTCATGTACATGCGCACCAGGACGCCGACGTAGTAGTACACGGACACGACACTGTTCAGTACGCCGATGATCGCCAAGCCGGTGTAGCCAGATTTCACGGCGGCGCTGAAGATGTAAAACTTGCCCACGAAGCCGGCGAGCGGTGGGATGCCGGACAGCGACAACATGAAGACCGCCATGGCCGCGCCGAGGAAGGGGCTGCGGAAGCCGACGCCGGCGTAGTCGTCGAGGTTTTCGTTCGGTTGGCCGCGCCGCCCGAGGGCGATGACCACGGCGAACGCGCCGAGAGTCATGAACGCGTAGCCGATGAGATAGAAGAGGACGGCGCTCCCGCCATCGATGCCACCGGCGACCATGCCCACGAGCAGGAAGCCGGCGTGCGCCACGCTCGAGTAGGCAAGCATGCGCTTGATGTTGCGCTGCATGTATCGCGACATCGTCGCGGCGTTGTGCAGCCAGCGCGGTGTCGGTGCACTCTCCGCCATCCGGTTCATTCTGGAGCTCGGCGACGTACGCCGCTTCCCGACCGCGGACTCCATCGGGCACTATCTCGGCTTGACCCCCAGC
>DATKMS010000407.1:0-2008 GCA_035541735.1 Candidatus Margulisiibacteriota bacterium | reverse complement strand
CCCCGTTGGTGCCGCCGGTGCCGGTGTTGAAGTCGCCCGGGTCGTCGAAGCCCACGCACTTGACCACGCCCGGCTGCGCGCAGCGCGTCGCAAAGTCCATCGCACCCGGCGGTGGTGCCGGTGCGGGCGACGGCGCCGGCGCCGGCGAAGGCGAAGGCGACGCGGTGCTCGATTGGACGTCGCATTCCTTGACGGTGCCGACGGCCGGGTCGGAGCCGAAGAACGCATTCGTGCAACTCGCGGACTTCGACACGGTCTGCTGGATCCAGTTGGAACCGGAGCCATAGCGCACGACCTGGCTGCCGTCCACGCTGAATGCCTGGCCCTCCGTAGCAACCTTCGTCCAGGTCGGAGCCGGGGCCGTCGTCGCGAGGATGTTCGCTCGATCACTGCCCGACGTGTCCGCAGGGGCCGCGCTCCCCGACGATCCATCTCCGCCGCCGCAACCCGCTATGGTGAGACAGGCGAGCGCCTGCGTCACCGCGATCGCGGAGGTCTTCCTTGCCATCTTCATGCTTCAGAAACCTTCTTGACTTCACTTCAGAGACCCCCGCGGTCACACAAACGGGGCAGGAACCCACCAACTCGCACACGCGCGACGAAGCGTTCATCAGCCGCCCTCTCACGCCGGCGCCACCGTAGCGGAGGCATGGGACTCGACGTTAAGAAGCTGTAACAGCGACGGTGCGACCACATCCGTGCCGTCGGGCTCGCGTCAGGAGGCGCAACTCCGCGCGTCGAGGCGTATGAACGGCACTGGCCTGCGCGGCCGACGCCAAGTTCGAAGCCTCGTGAAGGCCTGTTGCGGGGCTCGATTCGTTACACCTCGAGGGCCCATGCCTCGAGTCGATCGGCGGTGGACGCGCGCTCTCGAACGCGCGTTGAACAAGGCTCGCCTGTCAGGCGTGCTTGTAGAGGAAGAACGTGCCGCCTGCCTGGTCGGGCTGCGTGATGAAGACAACGACGCCGTACGTCGGGATCGAAGAGCAGATCATGGCCTGGATCGTAGGGTCGGGGCCGGGTATGCCGACGCCACTCGGTGGCGTGCGCGTACCGGTCTGGCGAGTCCACGTTCCCGAGCCGCTGGGATTCAGTTCCCAGAGCTCCCCGGCACTCAGCAGGAGAAAGTTGCCGGTGACCGGTTCGTCCACCAGCAAGCCATGCTGGATGCCGACCGCCTTGCCGGCCGGCACATCGGGCATCGAGATGAACGTGCCGTCGGCGTTCAAGCGCCACAGCTTGCTCGGCGCCACGTTGCCGCCGCCATAGACCGCCACGTTCTTGCGCGAGCTGTACTCCAGGACGCTGTTGTACGTGGCGCCGGAGCCGTAGAAGGGTGCCTTGCCCTCCTGGTTGTAGAACCACGTGTTGCGCAGCGGGTCGAACGCGAGGATGTTGCCGTCGTTCGCCGTTCCCTGGCCGTTGCCGCTGTTGAAGATCATGAAGCAGCCCTGCGCACCGGCACCGGCGAACGACCCGCTCCACCAGCACGCACCGATCGACACCTGGTCCGCGGCCGGCACGTTCGGCAGAGCCGTGAAGGACGATGCGCCGAGCGACTTGCGCCGGGAGGAGATCTGCCCCGTGAACCCGCTGTACAGCCGATGGTAGAGATCGCCCGTGTACGGGTTGACCGCGTTGTGGTCGTACCCATGTCCCGTCTGCAGCCCCGCGTCGTCCGCCACCAGCACGAATTGATTGGCCGCGTCGACGTACCTCACGTGGCGCAGCGACGGGTAGTTGTGATCCATGCCGATGATCTCGATGACGCTCGACACCGGATTCCAGGGCATGTCGTTGCAGTAATGGATCATCGTGCCCGACACGTTGCCCACGCCGAGCACCGCATCCTGGTTGGGCACGACCAGCGGCGCCCACGTGCCCGCCGGCATCGAGGCGGCGAGCGTCGCCAACGCGGACGTGCTCGGCGACGAGATCGTCATCGACGTCGGGTTCGAGATGAGCGTGGTCATTCGTAGGTCTCGCGTTGTTCGTGCAGCAGGGCTCC
>DATKMS010000406.1:0-62625 GCA_035541735.1 Candidatus Margulisiibacteriota bacterium | reverse complement strand
CTAGCCCCCAGAAAACGTGAACGATGATCGGTTGTTCTCGTACCTCAGCCCGTCAGGCGACTGCAAGAGCTGCGTCGACAGGGACCAAAGGGATTGCCGCGCCGACGAAGAAGATCACCGCTGCGCACCCTTGGCCACCTGCGCGCCACCACCCGCACCGGATAGGTTCTGTCGCTACACGCCCGACCGCGCGCCTGCGGATCGATTGGCTTCCGGGACTGCTCGGGGTCGTCTGCACCGGTGCACAAGTCGACGCGGCGGCGCACCTTCGCCCAACATTCAATTGGCCTTCGCCAGCCGCAATCTCGCAACGCTGCAGATTTTTGTTGACTAAATCGCGCGGGCGAGGCAACAATCTCCGCAGACGTTGCCATTTTATTGCACGGCTATGAAGTTCGACGACGCCATCGAATTCGAACTCCACGCGATCCGTTTGACGCCGGTTGCCGGCGGCGAACCGCGCAGCGCGGAGTACACCGGGACAAAGGCTCTGATGCTGGCGGTGCTTGAAAACGGCTTCCGTAGCTACTTCAGCCCGAAGGTCCGGATTCGAGCCGAAGCCGAACGCTGGGTGAAGAACGCACAGGGGCGGTCACCATTCTCATTTACGGTGGTCTGCGAAACCCTCGGCTTGGAGCCGGACGCGGTACGCAGCGCGCTGCGGCGTTTGCGCGCCAACCAGCAAACCCTCGACCAGCCGCCGATCAAGCGCAGCCGGCCGAACGTTCATCGCTACGGACGTATCGGTTCATAACACCACGCGCCGCAGCCGCAGCGCGTTGCTGATCACGGATAGGGAGCTGAAGCTCATCGCGGCGCTGGCGATCATCGGGCTGAGCAACAGCCCGAACACCGGGTAGAGCACGCCCGCGGCGATCGGCACACCCAGCGCGTTGTACACGAAGGCGAAGAAGAGGTTCTGCCGGATGTTGCGCATGGTCGCGTGGCTCAGACGCCGCGCCTTGGCGATGCCGCGCAGATCTCCCTTGACCAGCGTGACGCCGGCGCTCTGCATCGCAATGTCGGTGCCGGTGCCCATGGCGATGCCGACGTGCGCTCGAGCGAGCGCCGGCGCATCGTTGATGCCGTCCCCGGCCATGGCGACAACGCGTCCCTCGGCTTGCAGCCGCTGGACGATCGCACCCTTTTGCTCCGGCATGACCTCGGCCTGCACGTGAGCGATTCCCAACGTCCGCGCCACCGCCTCGCCGGTTGTACGGCTATCCCCCGTCAGCATCACGATGCGCACACCTGCTTCGTGCAGCAGGCGGATGGCCTCGGGCGTGGATTGCTTGATCGGGTCCGCCGCGCCGAGCAGCCCGGCGGGCCGGCCGTCGACGACCACGAACATCACACTCTGGCCGTCGCGCCGCAGGTCTTGCGCCGGCGCCATCAACTCGCCTTCCGGAATGCGCAACTCTTCGAGCAGGGCGCGGTTGCCGACCGCGACCGCATGCCCTTCGACGCTACCGCTCACGCCCTTGCCGGTGAACGACCGGAAGTCGCTCGCCGGCGCCAACTCGACCTGCTGCGCCTGTGCGCCCGCGGCGATGGCCGCGGCCAGTGGATGCTCGCTGGCACGTTCGAGGCTGGCGGCGACACGCAGCAACGCTGCCTCCGTCCAGTCGTGTATGGCGATCACCGTCGACAGCTGCGGCTTTCCCTCGGTGAGCGTTCCGGTCTTGTCGACCACGACCGTGTCGACGCGCTCGAAGAGCTCCAATGCCTCGGCGTTCTTGATGAGCACACCCGCGGCAGCGCCGCGGCCGATGCCGACCATGATCGACATCGGTGTGGCGAGACCGAGCGCACAGGGGCAGGCAACGATCAGCACGGCCACCGCGTTGAGCAGCGCATAGGCCAGGCGCGGTTGTGGTCCCGCGACTGCCCACACGATGAACGTGATGACCGCGGTGCTGACCACCGCCGGCACGAAGTACGCCGACACCACGTCCGCGAGGCGTTGGATGGGGGCGCGGCTGCGTTGCGCGTCGCTCACCATGCGCACGATCTGCCCCAGCAGCGTGGCGTTGCCGACGCGCTCAGCGCGGATGATCAGTCCGCCGCTGCCGTTGATCGTCGCTCCGGTGATCTGATCACCTGGTGCTTTTTCGACCGGGACTGGTTCGCCTGTGACCATCGACTCATCGACGGCGCTGGTTCCGTCGATGACGACTCCATCGACGGGAATCTTCTCGCCCGGGCGGACGCGCAGTCGATCGCCGACTTGCACCGCCTCCAACGGCACGTCCTCCTCGGTTCCATTCTCTCGCACCCGCCGCGCCGTCTTGGGCGCCAGCCCCAGCAGTGCCTTGATGGCGCTGCTGGTGCGACCGCGGGCGCGCAACTCGAGCACCTGACCCAGCAGCACCAGCACGGTAATCACCGCCGCGGCCTCGAAGTACACGGCAACGGTTCCGCCGTGACCGCGGAAGGAGTCGGGGAAGAGACCCGGGACGAGGGTGGCGACGACGCTGTAAGCGTATGCCACACCGGTGCCGGTGGCGATCAGCGTGAACATGTTCAGCCGGCGATTGACGACCGATGCCCAGCCGCGCTCGAAGAACAGCCAGCCGCCCCACAGTACC
Organism: Candidatus Margulisiibacteriota bacterium; assembly: GCA_035541735.1. GTDB lineage: Bacteria > Desulfobacterota > Binatia > HRBIN30 > HRBIN30 > DATKMS01. Next base: position 60,037 of record DATKMS010000406.1, on the reverse strand, counting down.
ACGGGTGTGGCGCACGCGAGTTCGAGCCAGTTCAGCCAGTGCCCGGCGGCGTGTTGCAACGGCTGACCCGGCAGCATCTCGGACATCGACAGCATCTGCACCGTGGCGGCGAGTGGCAGGCTGAGCCAGAAGCGCCGCGCCATGTCGGTCAACTCGGGGTTCGGCTCCTCCGCCGCGGTGATGCTCGTCGGCTCCAGCGCCATGCCGCAGAGCGGGCAGGGGCCGGGTGCGTCGCGTACGATCTCCGGATGCATCGGGCACGTGTAGCTCGCGCCCGCCAGCGGCGGCGGGGCCACTGCTCGCGGAGCGAGGTATTGCGCCGGAGCGGCAGTGAACTTTTCACGGCAGCGCGGGTTGCAGAAGTAGTAGGTCTTGCCGTTGTGAGTGGCCGAGCCGCCCTTGGGCGAGGCCGGATTGACCGTCATGCCGCAGACCGGATCCTTCGCGCCCGATTGCACCGGATGTTCGTCAGCCAGCATGGGTGCCTCGCGCGCAAACCCTAGCGGAACTGCGGCAGAGAAAGAAGCGGCCGGCCTTGCAGGAAGCGATGGTGCGCGCACATAATCGGTGCGCGGTGGCAACCAACGTCGGTGAGGCTCAGGAGGTCGGTCCCATGACCGCGGCGGCAGTCGAGTGCCCATACGACATTCGCTCGTTGAACGGCGATCCGAACGGTTTGCCGTTGATGATCACGCCGCGGCAGGATGCCGACGCGCGCCGCTTGTGTGTTTGGATCGGCACGCAGCATGGCTGGATCGCAGAGCGCTTGCACAGACACGGGGCGCTGCTGTTTCGCGGTTTCGCGGTCAACGACGCGGCGACGTTCGAGCGCGTCGCGCGGGCGATCGACGACGATCTCAAGAACGAGTACCTGGGGACTTCGCCCCGCAACGGCCTGACGGACTACGTCTTCACTGCGAGCGAGTTGCCATCGTTCTATCCGATCCCGCAGCACTGTGAGATGAGCTTCGTCGCGCAGCCGCCGCGTCGGCTGTTCTTCTGCTGCTTGTTACCCCCGGCCGAGGGTAGCGGCGAGACGCCCCTGGCAGACTTCCGCAAGGTCCTGCGTGACTTGGACCCGGCCCTCGTGCGCCGCTTCGAGGAACGCGGCTTGCGCATCGTGCGCAACTACAGCGGCCCCGAGGGTGGTGGCCGCTTCGATCTGTGGAAGCTGAAGCGCTGGGACGAGATGTTCCTGACCGGCGACCGCGCCGCCGTCGAAGCGAAGTGCCGCGCCGAGGGCTTCGAGCCGACGTGGACCGCCGGCGGCGGGCTGCGGTTGGTGAGCACGCAGCCGGTGACGCGCACGCACCCGGTGACCGGCGAGCGCGTCTGGCACAATCACGTCACGACCTTCCATCTTTCCGCGGCCCCGGGTGAATATCGCCGCATCTATGGGCTCCGGCCGACGTTGCGGAACTGCTTCTTCTGGCAGGTAGCGCGTGTCCTTTCTGCGGTGCAGCGGCGTACCAAGCCGCGGGATGAGTTGGCGATGCACTGCACGTATGGTGATGGGACTGAGATACGGCAGGCAGATATGGAGGCGCTACGCGACGCGATTTGGAAGCACATGATCATCATCCCCTGGCGCCGCGGCGACGTGGTGGCCATCGACAACTACGCCGTGTCGCACGGCCGCTTGCCGTATCGGGGACCGCGGGAGGTCGCGGTGTGTTGGGCGTGATGGGAGATTGCGGATTTTGGACTGCGAAATGCGGATCTCAGGAGGGGAGCCATGACGACTGATCTGACGATGCTGGTGGCGACAGCGGTGTTGTGTCTGCTGAATCCGATGGTCTATCTCGCCGCGGAAATGATCACCCCTGGTGGCCTCGAATGGGGACTGAGTAACCGGGCGCAGGCGTTTACGCTGCCGGAGTGGGCGGCGCGCGCGAAACGGGCGCACCTCAACTTGATCGAGAACCTGGCGCCGTTCGCCATTCTGGTGCTGGCGGCGCACGTGGGCGGCAAGGCCAACGCGATGACCGCGCTCGGTGCGCAGATCTTCTTCTGGGCCAGGCTGGCGTACGTCGGTGTGTACACGGCCGGCATCACCGGCGTGCGCACGGCGGTGTTCTTTCTGGCGACGGCCGGTGAGGTGTTGATCCTCCTGCAGCTGCTTCGCTGACACGTACGCCGCAACCGTTGCTACGGGTCTCCGGCTCATCGGCTCACCAGCCAAAACCTCGGACTGCACTCCCGGAGTGATCTTGAAAATCATTTTCACTTAGCCTATTCACTCACTCCATGCTGAGCCTCCCCGAAATCGGGGAATCGTTCACACGCTCGAAAAAGCGGGAGGAGTGATCTCATGGCGCAAACCCAGTCCGTGGAGAGGCATGCAATGGCGTACGGCCGGCCGGTGCCCATGCGGCTCTTGGTCGGAGTGCTCATCCTTCTGTCGGCATGCGGTGATGCGGGGTCGCAGCACGCCGCGAGCACCCCGCCCTCCGACGAAGCATCCCTGACGCCGGCGGCGCTGTTGGGCAAGCGGCTGTTTGAAGACACGAACCTGTCAGAGCCGCCCGGTCAGGCGTGCGCCTCGTGCCACGATTCCCAGCACGCCTTCACGGGCAACAACGGCTCGCGCATCCCTGCGGTTGCGCTTGGCAGTCGGCCCGAGACCTTCGGAAACCGCAACACGCCGACCGTTATGTACGCACTGTTCAGCCCCGGTTTCAGCTTTGTTGCTGCACCGGATGAGGATGGTCTGATCGACTACACACCCACGGGTGGCCAGTTCTGGGATGGGCGTGCCACGAGCCTGGCCGAGCAGGCCATGCAGCCGTTCCTCAATTCGCGCGAGATGAACAACCCGAACCCGGCGGCAGTGATCGCCAAGGTCCGTGACAGTAGCTACGCCGCCCTCTTCCGCTCGGTCTACGGGAGCAATGCCCTCGACGATGTGGATACCGCCTACGACCAGCTCGTCGACGCAATCGCTGCCTTCGAGAGCACGCCGCGGTTTCATCCGTTCTCCTCGAAGTTCGACGACTACCTGCGCGGCACAGCAACCCTCGACCCCGCCGAGGCGCGCGGGTTCGAACTGTTCAAGGACCCGGAAAAGGGCAACTGCATCGCCTGCCACGTCGGCGACGAGAGTTCTCGCGACCCCGCGGCCTGGCTCTTCACCGACTTCACATACGACAACCTCGGCATCCCGCGAAACACAAAGATTCCCGACAACAACGATCCAACTTTCTTTGATCTGGGGCTGTGCAAGCAGGAGGGAATTGCTGCGAAGGCGCCGCCAGGTTTCGACGTCGAAAGCCTTTGCGGTGCGTTCAAGGTGCCGACCCTGCGCAACGTTGCGGTCACCGCGCCCTATGGCCACAACGGCTACTTCACTACCCTGCGAGACGTCGTCCGCTTCTACGTAACCCGCGACACGAACCCGGAGCTCTGGTATCCGACCGATGCCGCCGGCAACGTGCAGAAGTTCAATGACCTCCCCCCTGAGTACCGGGCGAACGTGAACACCGAGGAAGTACCGTACGACCGAAAGCCGGGAGAACAACCGCGGCTTGCGGATGACGAAATCGATGCCGTGGTTGCCTTTCTCAACACACTGACGGATCGCTGAGTGACGAGGGTCTCAATGGGTTACGCTTCGTTCCGGCCGAGGACCGCGCCTGACCGCGGCGGCTATTGATCCAACCGTTTCGCTCCAAGCGAGCGGATACGTGATTGATACCAATGTCCTGGTCTGCCTCCCGCACCCAGCAGAGCCCTCTCTGTGCTTCGGCCGTGGCGCTGGGCACCGCGACTGATCGCGGACAAGGAGCGGTTGGTGCGAGAGCCGGAGGAACGTCTCCCCTCCCTCTGCCGCCGACGCCTCCGCAGATCGGTGCCTGGGCCGTACTGCACGAGATCCGCTCTGACTATGCGCAGATCATGAGCGTGCTCTTCCTGCGGCGCACTGCAACTGACTGCCTTTCGATCCAACCCCGAGCATCACCAAGAAGGCACGAAGGACACGAAGAAGTAGGGTTGACAGAGCCAGATGGCGCGAAGGCCATCTGGCTCTGTCATTCTCATCGAGTCCTGTCCCATCATGCTAGCCATGTACTCAGTGCAACATCTGATTCTCCGCGGCTTGCTGCCGCAATTCTTGAAAGCTGCGCAGCGTGCCGCCGTGGTCAGCGCGGAACGCGTCGGCGGATTGGCGCGACGCGAAGGCAAGGATGCTTGGTAGGCAGCGATCCCACTGCACCGGCAGGGCCTCTCCCTCGAGGCGTAGCTGCTGTGTGTTGTGCGTGCACGGAGAGACGTCGCTGCCGACCACGAAGGTGGCGTTGTCCGGTTGCAGCGGTTTGCCAGTTTCATGGTTCGTTACACTGACGATGGTCACCGGCTTGGAGGTCTGCCGTCCGTAACTGAGTGCACAACTAAGGCAACACGCCTCGATGATCGCTTCGCCCTGGGCCTGGAGCTTGACGCTCGAATCACCGTGTTCATGTCGCTGGCAGATCGGACAGTACCCGTGCGGCGGCGCCGTCCACCACTGCCGCAGCCGAGGCGCAGCCATGCCCAACGCCAGTCCGACGCCAACGGCCAGAACAATCTGCCAGACGGTGCGGCTCTTCATGCGGGTCGCCGATCCATTCAGTGCGCGCGGAGTTCGGGGATGGGGAGCGTGCTGACGTCAACCGTCCCACGCTTCAGCTCGAAGTTCCACTTCCAGAACTCGTAGATCGGTGGGTAGACGAGCAACTCCATGATGAAGCTCGTGACCAAACCGCCGATCATCGGTGCCACTACACGCTTCATCATATCCGCGCCCGTCCCCAGCGACCACATGATGGGCATCAGGCCCATCATCGCGGCAGTGACCGTCATCATCTTCGGCCGGATGCGCTTGACGGCACCGTCAATGATTGCCCGGTGGAGATCCTTCTTCGTCCGCATCCTTCCGTGCCGCACGGCATCATAATAGGAGAGGTCGAGAAAGAGCAGCATGAACACACCTGTCTCCGCGTCGAGGCCCATGAGGGCGATCATCCCGACCCACACGGCGATGGACGTATTGTAGCCGAGAATGTAGAGCAGCCATACGGCACCGACGACGGAGAATGGCACGGCGAGCATGACGATGGTCGCTTTCACGACCGACTTGGTATTCATGAACAGCAGGACGAAGATCAGGAAGACGGTAACCGGCACGACCACTGTCAGCCGTTCGCGGACGCGCAGCATGTTCTCGTACTGGCCGCTCCACTGCAGCGCATAGCCGGTGGGCAGGGTCACCTTCTGCGCCACCAGTTTCTTGGCGTCCTCCACATACCCGCCGACGTCGCGCCCGGTGAGATCTACGTAGACGTACCCGGCGAGCATGCCGTTCTCGTCGCGGATCATGGAAGGTCCGGAGGTCATGCGGAGGTCGGCCAGCTGCGCGAGCGGGATCTGAGCACCTGACATGGTGGGGACCAGCACGCGCTGCAGCGCCTCGACGTTGTCGCGCTCTTCGCGCGCGTAGCGCACGTTGATGGTGTAGCGCTCGCGTCCCTCGATCGTGGTGGTGATCGGCTCCCCGCCGATCGCCGCCTGGATGACCATCTCGGCATCCTGCACACTGAGCCCGTAGCGCGCCAGCTGGTCGCGGCGCAGAGTGAAGTCGAGGAAGTAACCGCCGGCGGTGCGCTCGGCATAGATGCTGCGCGTCCCCGGCACGTCGCGCAGCAGCGATTCGATCTGTGTGCCGATCCCCTCAATGACCGTGAGATCCGCGCCGTAGATCTTGATCCCGATGGGCGTGCGCACCCCGGTAGTCAACATGTCGATACGCGCCTTGATGGGCATCGTCCATGCGTTCGTGACCCCGGGGAAGCGCAGCTTCTGGTCGAGCTCCGCAATGACGTCTTCCTTGGTGATCCGGTCGTACCAGATGTGCCGCAGCAGCCCCTGCAGCCAGTGCGGCCAGTCCGCATAGAAGCGCGGCACGTGCCGCCATTGGGAGGGGGGCTTGAGGAGGATCGTCGTCTCGATCATCGAGAACGGCGCCGGGTCGGTTGAGGTGGCGGCGCGGCCGGCCTTGCCGAAGACGCGCTCCACCTCTGGAGTCTCAGCGATGAGCGTGTCCATCTTTTGCAGCAGCAGCTGCGCCTCGGTCACGGAGATTGCCGGCAGCGTGGTTGGCATGTACATGAGCGTTCCTTCGTACAGCGGCGGCATGAACTCGGAGCCGAGGCGCATGTACACCGGCACCGCCGTGACCATCAGCAGAATCGCTGTGACGATGGTGCTCTTCGGAAATCTCAGCACGAAGCGGCAGGCCGGCTCGTAGATGCGGAACAGAATGACGCTGATCGGGTGTTTCTCTTCAGGATAGTAGGTGCCCACGGCGACGCGGTTGACGATCGAGGACAGCCAGCGCGGCCGGAACCGAATCGGGTCCATGCGCGCAAACATCATGCGCATCGCCGGGTCGAGCGTGATGGCCAGGATCGCCGCGATCGCCATCGCCAGATTCTTGGTGTAGGCAAGCGGCTTGAAGAGCCGCCCCTCCTGATCGACCAGCGTGAAGACCGGCATGAAGGCAACGGCGATCACGAGGAGCGAGAAGAAGACGGATGGCCCGACTTCCTTGAGGGCGTTCAGCCGCACCGCGTGGAAATCTCCCTGCCGGCCTCCTGCCTCCCACAGCTGCAGCTTCTTGTAGGCGTTCTCGACTTCGACGATCGCGCCGTCGACCAGCACACCGATGGAGATCGCGATGCCCGCGAGGGACATGATGTTCGACGAGACCCCCATCAGGTACATCGGAATAAAGGCAAGGAAGACGGATACCGGGATGGTGACGATCGGGACGATGGCGGACGGAATGTGCCACAGGAAGATCACGATGACGAGGCTGACGATGACCATCTCTATCACCAGCTCGTCCTTGAGGTTGTCGATGGAGCGCTGGATCAGCTCCGAGCGGTCGTAGGTGGGGACGAGGGTGACTCCTGCCGGCAAGGAGGCCCGGACCTCTCCCAGCTTGGCTTTCACGCGCTCGATGACGTTGAGCGCGTTCTCACCGTGACGCATGATGACGATGCCGCCGACCGTCTCGCCCATGCCGTCGAGATCGACGACGCCGCGCCGAATGTCCGGCCCCAGCACGACGCGGCCAAGCTCCTGGATGCGAATCGGGGTACCGTTGCTGTCCTGGCCCACCACGATTTGTTCGATGTCGTCGACCGAACGGGCGTATCCTCTGCCGCGCACCATGTATTCTGCACCGGCAAACTCCACGAGACGGCCGCCAACGTCGTTGTTCCCCTGGCGAATCGCCTCCACGACCTTCTGAATCGGCATCTTGTAGGCGAGCAGTGCCTCGGGCTTCAGGTTCACCTGGTACTGCTTCTGGAAGCCGCCGACGGAAGCGACCTCCGCCACGCCGGGCACGCTTTGCAGCCAGTAGCGGAGATACCAGTCCTGGAAGCTGCGCAACTGCGCGAGGTCGTTCTTTCCCGTGGTGTCGACCAGCGCGTACTGAAAGACCCAGCCGACGCCGGTGGCGTCGGGTCCGAGTTCCGTGCGCACACCTTCGGGCAACACGGGCAGGATCTTGCTCAGGTACTCCAGGGTGCGGCTGCGCGCCCAGTAGAGGTCCGTACCGTCCTGGAAAATGACGTAGACGTACGAGAAGCCGAAGTCGGAATAGCCGCGGATCGCCTTGACCTTCGGCGCCCCCAGCAGGGCCGTCACGATCGGGTAGGTAACCTGGTCCTCGATGATGTCGGGGCTCCGGTCCCAGCGCGAGTACACGATGACCTGGGTGTCCGAGAGATCGGGGATCGCATCGAGTGGAACGTTCCGCACCGCATAGAGCGCGCCGGCGAGCGCCACAGCGGTGAAGATGAGCACCAGGAACTTGTTGTGCGCGGAGAACTCAATGATTCTCTCGACCATGCCGGTGCCTTCGCTCAGTGAGAGTGGCCGGCCGGAGCGCTGGCTGTGTGGCTGCCGGCGGCGGCCAGCGCCGCTTTCAGCTTCGCTTCGGAGTCGACGAGAAAGTTGCCCGAGACGAGCACCATCTCGCCCGCGGTCAACCCGTCAAGGACCTCGAAACGGTCGGGGAGCCGGAGGCCCAGCTGGAGCGTGCGTGGTTCGAAATAGCCCTCGCCACGATCGACGAATGCGATGTCGCGCGTCCCGGTGCTGATGACAGCGGTTGCGGGGAGGGTGAGCCGGTCTCCCAAGTCGCAGCGGATCTCGACCTGCGCGTACATCTCCGGTTTGAGCGCGAAGTCGGGATTCGGGAACTCCAGACGAACCTTCACGGTGCGGGTGGCTTCGGAGAGGGTTGGGTAGATGAACGCGATGCGTCCCTCGAACGTCCGGCCGGGCAGGTAGGACAGCGTCATGGTGGCGGCCTGGCCCAGCTGAACAAAGGGGAGCTCGTACTCGTAGATATCCGCCAGGACCCACACCCGGGAAAGCTCCGCGATATCGAGGAGCTTCGTGCCGGGCTCGATGCGGTCCCCCTGCGTGACGTAGCGGGTGATGATGTTGCCACTGATCGGCGCGTGGAGCGTCATGGTCTTTGGCGCTTCGCCGGTCTCGCCCAGCGCGGCGATCTGTTGCGGCGTGAGGTCGAAGAGGAGCAGGCGGCGGCGGGCGCTGTCGACGAGCCGTTCGCCGCTGTCATCGGGCATGCCTGCGCCCGCAAGGTGGTCGCGCCCGCGCAGCGCCAACAGGTACTCCTGTGCTGAGGACACCAAGTCGGGGCTGTAGATGGAGAGGAGGGGGTCGCCTTCCTTGACCCGTTGCCCGGTCGTATTCGCGTAGAGCCGCTCAACCCACCCGGAGACTTTCGCGAACACGTTGCGCAGGCGCGTCTCGTCGAACGTGACGCGCCCGACCGCGTGGATCGTGCGGGTGAATGGTCCTTTCTCGACTGCAGCAGTGCGCACCCCGATGAGTTGACGCTTTTGGCTAGAGATCTGGACTGCGACACGGCCGTCGATTGCGCCGGCGCCGCCGGTGGAAGGCGCATCAATCTCTTCGGGAATCATCTCCATGCCCATCGAGTCCTTCCCCGGCCGGTCCGCGATCTCGTTGGGATTCATCGTCGAGCGGTAGATGATCTTTCTTTTGCCGGGGGCGGCTGCCGTGTGCTGGTCATGCTGCGCGGCTGGTGTGGCAGCGGCCATCGCCGAGTGCGCGGAGGAATCGGGACCATCCACCGCTGCTTTGGGTGCGCTTTCTTCGCCCTCCCGCCTGGCCTCTACCGGCACCATTCGCATGCCGCAGACCGGGCAGTCACCCGGTTGATCCGACAGCATCGCCGGGTGCATCGGGCAGTGGTAGGACATCGCCTGCGCGGTCGCGGCCGGCACCGAACCATTGGGCGGCATCCGGGAAACATAGACGGCACCGCTGACGGCGAGAACGGAGACGATCAGCGCTGCGCCAACAGAGGTCGTGCTTCGGATCATATCCCTATCCCTCCACGGGCTCGCCGACCACCGCTTCGAGTTCGGCGACGGCCTTTTGGAAGTTGGAAAGTTCCTCGTGGTAACGCATCTCGTATTCCAGCATGACCGTGAAGCTGTTCAGCAAGGTGAGGAAATCGGCCTTGTTCACGGAATACGCGCTGGTGGCGGACTCCAGCGCGAGATGCGCCTGGGGAATGATTGTCTGACGATACAGCGCGATCAGCCGTTCAGCGGCTTGCGCGCGTGCGTAGAGGTCGCGGATGCGGGCTTGGACGCGCACCGCTGCGTTCTGATGTTCAGCGTGCGCTTCGGCGAGCGTCGCCGCGGCTTCGTCGACACCGGCGCTTTGCTTGGTGGCAAAGTGGAGTGGCACCTTGACACCGACGCCAACCTCCCATTCGGGCTGCAACGACGCCTTGTTCATGTAGTCGGCGCGTAGCACGAAGTCGGGGAGGAAATCGCGACGCGCGAGAGCCACCATCGACTCACTGCCATTGACGCGCGACTGCGCGGCATTGACCTCGGGGGCATGCTCCAGGGCCTCCGCCAGCGACTCGTCGAGAGAGCGCGTCAGATGTTTTTCTTCAGAGTGCTGCGGCGTACCCAAGGGTGCACTCGGCGGCCGGTTGAGCAACCCGTTCAGCTCGGCCGTCTGGCTCTGGCGGCGTTGTTCGAGCGAGGTTTCGCGATCCACCAGCAGTGACAGCTCGACATGAGCGCGCAGGACGTCCTGTTGAATACCCTCGCCGACGCTGTACTTCACCTCGGCCGTGCGCGCGAACTTCTGCAGGAGGTCACGATTGCGCCCCAACAGGTCCAGCAGTTCGAAGAGGTGGGCGTACTCCGCATAGGCCATCTTGACGCGGCCGATCACCTCCAGCTCGATGCGCCGCGAGTCCTGGTGCGTTTCCTCGGCTTCGGTCGTCGCAATGCGCTGCTTCAGCCCGAGCTTGCCGGGGAAGGGCACTTCCTGGCTCGCGCCGATGCGGATCCACGCGAACTCGCTGCTGCCCTGCGTCAAGCGATCGAAGCTTTCGTTGTGATAGGCCACATCGACCATCGGGTCGGGCAGCGACCCGGCTTGTGCCGGCCGCGCTTCAGCAGCGTGCCACTTGGACACGGCCGCACGTATTTCCGGGTTGTGCTGCCGTGCGTAGGCGACGACGGTATCGAGCTTCAGCGGGCCGCCGAGGTCATCGTCGTCGGCACCGCAAAACGCCGCCGGAACCACGACGAGCAGCGCTGCTGTCACACATCCATTTCGCAAGCGACGCATACGTCCTCCTTTGTCCAGCTCTCCCGCGCGTCGCAGGGCGAGAGAGTGCCGCGTTCACCGAAACCGAAACGCCGTCGGTGAGCGGATCAAAGGAGGAGCTGGGTGTGTTGTGTGATCGGGGTGTTGGGTGGTGCCGGCCCGTGAGAGAGCGCGGACCCCTTGCACGCTGTGCTCGCCCGCGTAACCACAGGCGAGTGCACCATCATGGGGGCGAAACTGACGGAAAAACCAGAATCCTGCGACGCGGCGCCTGTGGCCTGCACGCTTGTCTGATGCGCGCCGCCACAGCAACAATCCGCGCTACGCAGATTCGTGCTGTGCCCGCAGCAATCGTGCGCCGCCTTCTGCACCATCGCGCAAGCCATGGTGCCGCGCGGGCAGCTGACCACCCCAGCCAACGCCAGGATGGCACTCAGTGCGACCAGTGCCAGGCGCTGTGTCATGACGGCGTTACTGATTAGCACGTGTCGGGGGTCCGTCAAAGCGGCTCGCAACTTGGTGACCTCGCTGTCCCGGCATGAACCAACTTCCGTGCCCAGCGCTACTTGCAATGAATCTCGGGACGGCGTTGTGGGTCTGTTCCAACTCGGGCGACACCGGTCTCCTAATGTTGCGAACGGCGAGGGGCCTCACCAACCGGGGTGGAGTACGGGGCGAAGCGTTTGGCTTGGGGACCAGGCATTGGTATTCTCGCTGCCCGGACCCTCTTCGCTTTGTGAGGGTGACTGTGAACGAAGCCCACTTTCAGATCGTGCGGTTGGCCGGCTACGTGGTTGCTGGCGGGTTTGCCCTCGCACTGCAGCGGCGCAGACCGCATGCCCGGCTGAGTGGGAGTGTACGAGTGAACGCAGGGCTGTGGCTGCTGAATGCCGCGGTGCTTTCTGTCGTCTGCGGTGCATGTGCATGCAGCGTGGCGCGCTGGGCGACGGCGCATGGCGTCGGTTTCCTCAACAGCATCGCCGCACCGGCGTGGGTGGGCGTCCCGCTCACAATCGCCGCACTCGATTTCGTCTCGTACGGTTGGCACCGGGCGAACCACCGCCTCTCCTTTTTGTGGCGGTTTCACCAGGTGCACCACTCGGACCTGGGCTTCACCGTCTCCACGGGCGTCCGCTTCCACCCCGGCGAGTTGCTGCTCTCGTTGCCGATCCGCCTGAGCGCGGTGGTGTCGCTTGGCGCTCCTGCAGGGGCGGTGGTCTTCTTCGAAGTCGTCTTCACCGTTGCCAACTTGTTCGAGCACGGGAACATCAATCTGCCATTGGCGTTGGAGCGGCGGCTGGCAGGGTTGGTGGTCACACCCGCCCTGCACCGTCGCCATCACACACGCCGCTACCCGGAGTTGGACAGCAACTTCGGGACGATCTTCACGCTCTGGGATCGGTGCCTGCGGACCTACGGCGAGAACTCATCAGCGACGCGCGTCGAGACTGGGCTTCCAAATGGCGAGAATGCGCTTACCGTCCGGCGTGCCCTCCTGCTGCCACTGCGAGCGTCTCGCGCGTCGACTTGCCCGTGCAGCCTGTCCTGAACGACTATCGCCGAAAGTCTTGCCGGCGCGCGCAAATTTCATGGTGGTCATTCCCGCAATCTTCTGGCGGGAATCCATGGTCGTCTGGCAACCCCGCCGCCCCGCCCGGATGCCCGCTGAGGATTGCGGGCATGACGGAACCCCCGCTCGATCTTTGGGTGGCGGGCACGGCCCCGCGCTGAGCCCCGGCAAGACCTGATTGCGGGCCAACTCGTTGCGCACGTATTTCAGTGTCGCGCCCGATCTCGGCGTGCGTACGGGCAGGGCAGGGCGCCTGACGAAGGGCCGCGGTGTGTCCGCATAGCGGCAGACGAGATCAAAGAGCGCCTCTTTGCTCTCGACGTACAGATAGAGCGTCCCCTTCGCGAGCCCCAGCGCCTCGGCGACGTCCGCCATTTGCGTGTGCCGATAGCCCTGGTCGATGAACACGGTGGTGGCACAGTCGACCAGCTGCTCGAGCCGGTCGGCCGGAATGCGTCGGGCCATGCGACTACGATATAACTGACCGACTAGGTCAGTTAATAGGGCTTTTGGGTAGCGGGCGGGCGATTCGTTGTCGTGCCGCGTGCCGGGCGCGGCGCAACCCCTGGCTTGCGGCGCATCGCCGATGAGCGTAAACGCGAATTGTAGACGCTGCAGCAGCTGAGCCGAGGAATACAGGAGGGCGACACCTCCGAGATGACAGCGCACGATCGCCGTAGCGGGAGAATGGTATGACGGAGGACGGTACAACTTCCCATGCGCCGGCAGCCGTTGTGCTGGTCCGGCTCCTCGTCGGGCTGGTGTTTCTGTCCGAAGGGATTCAGAAGTTCCTCTTCCCCGAGGCGCTCGGCGTCGGGCGCTTCACCAAGATCGGCATTCCGGCACCGGGGTTCTTCGCGCCGTTCGTCGGCGTCATCGAGATCGGCTGCGGCCTCCTGGTCGTCCTCGGGTTGGTGACGCGGCCGGCGGCGGTGCCGCTGCTCATCGACATCGTCGTGGCGATCGCCACCACCAAGATCCCCATGCTGGTCACAAGTGGCTTCTGGGCCACCGCGCACGAGGCGCGAACGGACTACTGCATGCTGCTCGGCCTGATCTTTCTGCTTGTGATCGGCGGCGGTCGATGGTCCATTGATGAGTGGTTCTGGGGAGGCGGCGCATCGCGCTGAGCCTCTATCGATCAGCCATGCAACTGGCCACGCTCATCCTGGCAGCCGTTGTCGCTGCGACGCCGGCTGCAGGGGGGCACTCCAAGCACCAGCGCGAACCGGATTACCTGCCGAACGAGACGGCCTCGAAGCTGGTCACCGTCACGAGCGGCGAGGGCTCGGCGCAGGCCGGCGTGACGGTGCTGACCGAGGCGGTTGCTGTGAAGGAAACCGGACCGCAGCAAACGGTCGCCCGCTTCGGCGAGGTCTATGCGTTTGCCCCCTCCTTCATTGCCGTACACCGCGACGAGCCGACGGCGATCAGCTTCTGGAACCTGCAACCCGATGACGAACATGACTTCATGCTTGTCGCTCCCGACCTCACGGTGCTGATGAAAGTGACGTTGCCCGCCCTCAAGAAGACGGCTTACGTCTTCACGTTTCACCGCGACGGGCTGTTCAACTTCTATTGCACGATGCATCAACCCGAGATGAGCGGCCAGATCCTCGTGCTGCCGCCCATGGCAGCACCGTCCGCGGCGCAGTAGTCGACACGAAACGCGCCCAATGCCAGCCACGTCGCTGAGGGAATTGGCGCTGCTCTTCTTGCGCCTGGGCACGACCGCGTTTGGCGGCCCGGCGGCGCACATCGCGATGATGGAGGATGAGGTGGTGCGCCGGCGCCACTGGATGACACGCGAGCGGTTTCTCGACCTCCTCGGTGCGACGAATCTCATTCCGGGTCCCAACTCGACCGAGATGGCCATTCACATCGGCCAGCAGCGCGCCGGCTGGGCCGGCCTCCTCATCGCCGGCGTGTGCTTTATCGTGCCGGCCGGCCTCCTCACGCTCGCACTCGCATGGGCGTACGTGCGCTTCGGCGCGCGCCCGCAAGCTGGGGCGTTGCTCTACGGGATCAAGCCGGTGATCATTGCCGTGGTGATTCAGGCGCTGTGGGGGCTCGGCCGGACGGCGGTCAAGACCGCGCCGCTCGCCGCGCTGGGAGTGCTGGCCGTGGCGGCGAACGCCCTGGGCGTGAACGAGATCGCGGTTTTGCTCTGCGCTGGTGCCCTGGCGGCCGGGCTGCACTCGGTCACCACACGTCTGTGGCAGTCGCCGTCGGGCCTTGCTGGATGGGCTGGAAGCACGGCCCCCTTGGTCGCGGCGACCGCCGGCACCGTCGTCAGCGCATTCAGTTTGACCGCGCTGTTTCTCTTCTTCCTGAAGGTCGGCGCCATTCTGTTCGGCAGCGGGTATGTGCTGTTGGCCTTCCTGCGCGCCGACCTGGTCGATCACTGGCATTGGCTCACCGATGCCCAGCTGCTCGATGCGGTGGCCATGGGACAGGTCACCCCCGGCCCCGTGTTCAGCACGGCGACGTTCGTGGGCTACGTCCTCGGAGGACTCCCGGGTGCATTGGTCGCCACGATCGGCATCTTCCTGCCGTCGTTCGTCTTCGTGGCGCTCAGTGGCCCGCTCATACCGCGACTGCGCCGTTCCGCTACCGCCGGGGCGTTTCTCGACGGGGTCAACGTCGGGGCGCTGGCACTGATGGCGGTCGTCACGTTCACCCTGGCGCGGGCGGCGGTCGTCGACGGTTTCACCGCATTGCTCACCGCCGTGAGTGCCGTGCTGCTGCTGCGCTTTCGTGTGAACTCCGCCTGGCTCGTGCTCGGGGCGGCGCTCATCGGTTTCGCCGTGATGGAACTCCGGTGATGAGATTGCCGGCGGCATCGCGCTGGCGCATCTTCTCGCGGGGGCGTGGCGCGCTGCCTCATCCACGTACAGCCGCGCAGCATTCGCCCTTCGCATTCGTGGGTGCTAAGAAAGCGCCGTGGTGCATGTGGGGGCGTATCAACTGGCGGTGGAGCGGGATGGCCTCGGCGCCGTCGATGCGCGTGTGCGCGGGCGGATTGATATCGAAGAGGCGCAGCGCCTGTTGGATGACATGACCGCGCAGCTCGCCGGGGTACGTGGAGAGGTGCGGCTGGATCTGTCGGGCGTCGACTACTTCGACAGCGGTGGCGGCGCGGTGGTCTTCGCGTTGCGCCAGCGCTTAGCGCGTGACGGCGTCGCGCTCAAAATCTCCGGCTCGACACCGGCCATCGACGGCTTTCTCAGCTTGGTGGATGAGGAGGCTCTGCTCCATCCGCCACACCCTGCGGCGCTGCGGGCGGTCAGCCTGACGGCGCGCATCGGCGGCGAAACGCTGAAGGTCCTCTCCGATTTCCGCAAGCTCGTCCTGTTCACCGGCGAGCTCATTCTGGGTCTGCGCGATGCCGTCCTGCACCTCGACCGCATGCGCTGGCGCGAGACCTGGCTTTACATGGAGCGCACCGGCCTCGACGGCGTGCCGATCGTGTCGCTCATCAGCTTCTTGATGGGACTGATCACCGCGTTCCAAGCCGCCGTGCAGCTCGAGCAGTTCGGCGCCGACATCTACATCGCGAATCTCGTCGGTCTCTCGATCACGCGCGAGCTGGGACCACTGATGACGGCCATCATCGCTGCCGGCCGCTCCGGCGCGGCGTTCGCCGCCGAGATCGGCACGATGAAGGTGTCCGAGGAAGTCGATGCGCTCACGACGATGGGGCTCGATCGCACCCGCTTCCTGGTGACGCCGAAAGTCGTGGCGCTGCTGCTGATGCTACCGTGCCTGACGCTGGTCTCCGACATCGTGGGGATTCTCGGTGGTTTGACCGTCGGCGTGCTCGGCCAGGGGCTTCCCATGCAGGTTTACGTGCGGCAAACACGCCTGGCGATGCGCGTCTGGGACGTGGCCTCCGGTCTGATCAAGAGTCTGGCCTTCGCGATCTTGATTGCCGGCGTCGGCTGCCTGCGCGGCTTTCAAGCGGAGACCGGGGCCGAGAGCGTCGGGCGCATCACCACGTCGGCGATCGTCGCTGGCATCTTCCTGATCATCGTGACCGATGCGGTCTTCACCATGTTGTTCCATTATTGGTAGCCCCATGCCCGCTGAAACGAAGACCACGCCAGCGGCGCCGCCCGCGATCCAGGTGCAACACCTCATCGCCCGCTATGAAGATCGCACGATCCTCGACGGCGTCAGCTTCGAGGTGCGGCGCGGCGAGCGCTTCTTCATCGTCGGCGGCTCGGGGTGCGGGAAGACCACCTTGCTGCGCCACATCATCGGCCTCAACCGCCCGTGGTCGGGACGCGTGCTCATCAATGGTGCGGACATTGCCTCCGCCGACGAGGATGAGCTGCGGCGCATCCAGCGTAACTTCGGCATGCTGTTCCAGTCGGGCGCGTTGTTTGGGTCGCTGACACTCGGGGAGAACGTGGCGCTCTTGCTGGAGGAGTACACGTCGCTGCCACGCGAGACGATCGACCTGCTGGTGCGCATCAAGCTGAGCATGGTCAAGTTGGCGGGGTTCGAGGACTTCATGATCGCCGAGCTGTCCGGCGGCATGAAGAAGCGCGCCGCGCTGGCGCGGGCGGTGGCCCTCGACCCGAGCATTCTGTTCTTCGACGAGCCCTCGGCCGGCCTCGATCCGGTCACCTCAGCGGGGCTCGACGAACTCATCATTCAGGTCAATCGCAGCCTCGGCACCACCATTGTCGTGGTGTCGCACGAGCTGCCCAGCATCTTCACCGTCGCCGATCGCGTCATCATGCTCGACGGCGAGGCCAAAGGGATCGTTGCGCAGGGGAAACCGTTGGAGCTGCGGGCAGGGCACCCGGACCCGCGCGTCCATGCCTTCTTCAATCGGCAGCCAGGGGCCGCGCACAGGAGGACGAACGATGGCAACCGAAGCGCATAAGTTCCAGGTCGGCGTCTTCGTCATCGCAACGACGGTCGTCGGCATTGCGGCAGCGATCTGGCTGGGGGCCAGCCGCTTCTTCGAGAAGACCCAACCGTACGTCACCTATTTTTCGGAATCGGTGCAGGGGCTGGATCCCGGTTCGGCCGTGAAATATCGCGGCGTGCCGGGCGGCCACGTCGCCGAGATCCGCATCGCGCCCGATGGTGAGCTGATCGAAGTGCTCATGGACATCGATCTGAACACCGCCAAGCAGCTCAAGCGCGACCCGAGCTTGCGCGCGACGCTCGAGCTCAGCGGGATCACCGGCCTGCGCTACGTCGAGATCGACCGCCGCTCCGGCGACGCCCTGCATCAGGCCCCGGTGCTCACCTTCAAGCCCCCATGTGAGGTCATTCCCTCCTCGCGCTCCAGCTTCAAGGCGATCCAGAGCGCCCTGGGTGACGTGTACGACCGTGTCATGCAACTCGATCTGGCCGGCATCTCGGCGGAGGCCAAGACGGCGTTGCAAGCGGCGACGCAGGTGCTGCGCGACGAGCGCATTGACGCGGTGCTGAGCAACCTCAAGTCGACGACGCAGTACACCAGTCAGGTGACCAAGAATCTCGAAGCGATGACGCAGGGTGTCCACCTCGCCCCAGCGGTCCAAAACGCCACCGAAGCGACTGCTGAGGCCAAGGTGCTCATCAACGATCTCAGTAAGGGTGCGTTGGGCCGGCAGCTCGGGCAGACTATCGAGCAGTACAACCAACTGGCGCAGGCGGCGCAGCAAGTGGTGGGAGGAATGCAGTACACGCTGGAGCGTTTGGACCGCACGGCCAGCAGCCTGCAGCTGCTCAGCGAGGAGCTGCGCGGGCAGCCGTCACTGTTGCTGTTCGCGGAGCCGCCACCGCCGCGCGCCCCCGAAGGGGGGACCAAATGAGGCGGCACGGTGCCTGGTTGCTGCTGCTCGGCGGAGTGGTGGCCGGTTGTTTTCATCTCAGCCAGCCGTCGCCTGACATCCGCGAGTATCACCTCGACTATCCATCGCCGACGGTTGCGGGCGAGCGCGTGCTTGTGACGTTGCGCATTGCGCCGCTGGGGGTCGCCGCCATGTACGACCGCCAGGCGATCGCCTACAGCGACGGTCCATACTCGGGCGGCACGTACTACTATGCGCGCTGGAGCACCAATCCGAGCGCCATGATCACCGACCTGCTAGCCCGCGACTTCGTGGCTTCACAGTTGTATCGTGCGGTTCAGCAAGGCCCGCCCACGGTTCCCTCCGACTATCAGTTGGGTGGGGAAATCGAGGAAATCGCCGAGCGCACGCGGACGGCTGGCTGCACCGCGCGCTTGCGCCTGCGCGCCCTCCTGGTGCGGGTGCGCGCCACAGCCACGCCGGTGGTGTCGCAAACGGTCTACGCGGCGGAAGAGCCGTGTGCCTGCAACGACGCCAGAGCGCTGGCACAGGCGATGAGCCAAGCCATGGCGCGGATCTCCGAGCAACTGCAGCAGGCGGTGTACAACGCGATCGCCAAGGATCGCGCCGGCTCGTGATGTTGGACGGCAACCGGCCCGACCGTCGCGTTGTAATTGCATTGTGCCACTGCTAGTCAGCGCTCTCTATGCGCAAACACGCGTGGGTGGTGGGCGTCGTCGCGTGGCTGCTGGGCGGCGTACCAGCACACGCCGCTGTGTCCTACGCAGAACGGGTGAAGGAGACCGTGCTGCCGAACGGGTTGAAGGTCCTCCTGCTCGAGGACCACAAGGCACCGGTGGCGGTCTTCCAGGTCTGGTATCGCGTCGGCTCGCGCAATGAGCAGCTGGGCAAGACGGGGCTGTCGCACCTGCTCGAGCATCTGATGTTCAAAGGCACGAAGACCGTCGGGCCGGAGGAATATTCGAAGATCATCCAACGCAACGGCGGCAACGACAACGCCTTTACCGCGGAGGATGCGACGACCTACTTCGCCACGCTCGCCAGCGACCGGGTGTCGGTGGTGATCGATCTGGAAGCCGACCGCATGCACAACCTGACCTTCGACGAGGCGCAGTTCACGCCGGAGCATCAGGTGGTGATGGAAGAGCGCCGCTTGCGTACCGACAATAATCCGGTGGCCGCGCTCTTCGAACTGATCAACTCGACGGCGTACGAGGCGCATCCGTACGGCTGGCCGATCATCGGCTTCATGAACGACTTGCGGCAGGCGACACGCGACGACGCGCTCACCTACTATCGCGCCTACTACACCCCGGTGAACGCGTTTGTGGTGTGCACCGGCGATTTCTCTTCCAGCGAGTTGATGGAGAAGATCAGCAAGGCCTTCGCGGCGGTGCCGGCCGGAGAGCTGCCGCCGCGCGTGCGGGCCATCGAGCCGGAACAGCACGGCGAACGACGGGCCGTGCTGCACCGGGAAGCGCAATTGCCGTTCGTCGCCATCGGCTATCACGTCCCCAATCTGCGCGACAAGGACGGCGCCGCGCTGGAGGTGCTGTCCGCCGTCCTCGCCGGCGGCGAGAGCGCCCGTATGCACCAGCACCTGGTGTACGAGAAACGCCTGGTGCGTGACGCCGGCGCCAGCTACGACCTCACCACCATCGATCCCTCACTGTTCACGCTGTACGCACAGCCGTTGCCTGGGAAGTCCGCCGCGCAGGTCGAGAAGGAGTTACTCGCCGAGGTCGAGAACCTGCAACGCACGGCAGTGAGTGAGCACGAACTCACGAAGGCAAAGAACGGTCTGCAAGCGCACTTCATCTTCGCGCAGGACTCGCTCTTCTACCAGGCGCTACTGCTCGGGCAGTACGAAAGCAGCACCAGTTGGCGCGACATCGACACCTACCTGCCGCAAGTGCTCGCGGTGAGGGCCGAGGACCTGCAGCGCGTCGCTGGGCTGTACCTGACGGCGAACAACCGCACGGTCGCGACACTGGACCCGTTGCCGGTCCCGCCTGGCCGACGTCCGCCGGCGGAACGCGTGCCCCAGGGAACGGTGCATTGAGATGGGAAAGTCAGAAGGCAAAAGTCAAAAGGCAAAAGTCAAAAGCGGAAGAGCGTGGACGAGCCGTCCTTCACTTGTGACTTTTGCGTTCTGCCTTGTGACTTTTGCTTTTCTGCGTCCCGTCCACGCAGCCAGTCCTGCTGCCGACCGTCGCACGCTGCCGAATGGTGTGCGGCTCATCGTCTCCGAGCAGCACGCGCTGCCGATGGTGGTCGTTCAAGTGCTGGTCGATGCCGGCGCACGGCGCGATCCGGCCGGCAAGGAAGGGGTGGCAAGCCTGACCGCCGATCTGCTCACGGAAGGGACACGCTCGCGCACGGCCTCGCAGATCAAGGAGGCGGTGGACTTCATCGGGGCCGGGTTCGATACGTCGGCGGACACCGACTTCGCCATGATGAGCTTGACGGTGCTCCGCAATGACTTGGAGACGGGCCTGGGGTTGCTCACCGATGTGTTGCTGCATCCAACGTTTCCCGAGGCCGAGGTGGTGCGCCGGCGTGAGGCGGCGTTGGCGACGATCAAGGCAAACGAAGACAATCCGGGGAGCGTGGCGCAGCGCGCGTTCGTCGAAGCGGTCTTCCGCGGCGAGCCCTACGGACACGTGGCCATCGGCACGGCGGTGTCGGTCCAGCGCCTGACCCGCGCCGACGTCGAAGCCTTCTACAAACAGCACTACCGGCCGGATGGAACGATCATCGTGGTTGCCGGCGACGTCACTGCGGCCGACATCGAGCAACGGTTGCAGCGGGCGTTGGCGGAGTGGCAGACCCGCCAGGCCGAGCCCTTCCAGTACCCGCCAGTCAAGGCGGCGCATCCGGAGACGGTCAGCATCGACAAGCCCATCACGCAGGCGAACGTTCTCCTGGGTCACCGCGGTGTGGCGCGCGACAACCCCGACTACTACGCGCTCACCGTGATGAACTTCATCCTCGGGGGCGGCGGCTTTACCTCGCGCCTGCTCGACAACATCCGCACGAAAGCGGGTCTGGCATACTCGGTTGCCAGCTACTTCGTCGCCGGCAAGTCCCCCGGCAGCTTTCAGGTCAGCCTGCAGACGAAGAACGAATCGGCCACCGATGCCATCGCGCGCAGCTGCGCCGAGCTGGAACGCATCCGCAACGAGCCGGTGAGTGACGAGGAGCTGGCGGATGCGAAGCTATACCTCACGGGAAGCTTTCCATTGAAGCTCGACTCCACGGCCAAGATCGCCAGCTTCCTGGCGCAGGTGGAGTTCTTCAACCTCGGTGCCGACTACGCCGACACGTACGTGCAACGCATCAACGCCGTGACGAAGGAGGACGTGCTGCGGGTGGCGCGGCAGTATCTCCATCCGGACGAGCTGGAGCTGGTCGTGGTGGCGAACCTGGACCAGGCAAAAGTCAGCGGCGCGGCGCCGTGCAGCGGCACTCCGTGAATGGTGAATGCTGAATTGTGAATGGTGAATGAAGAAGCAGAACGCGGCTGATCTCGCCACCTCTTCCCAGTCACCGTTCAGCATTCACCATTCAGCATTCACGCCAGCGCTGGCCGGTATCGCGGTCGCCTTGCTGGCCGCTGGCGCGTACGCCAATGCGTTGGCAAACGGTCTCGTGTGGGATGATCCGATCGTCCTTGACCGCCAGCTGCGCGCTTTTCGTACGCTCACGGATCTCATCGTCACGCCCCGGAACATCCCGCAATACAGCCCCGACTACTACCGCCCGCTCACGACGTTGTCGTATCTGATCGACCGGGCGGTCGGCGGCACCGGGCCGGTGATGTTCCACCTGTCCGTCGTGCTGTTTCACGTCGTTACGACGTACCTGGTCTTTCAGCTCGGTGTGGCGGTGTTTGCCGGCAGCGCCGTGGCGCTGCCGGCGGCCGCCATCGGGGCGGCGCTGTTTGCGGTGCACCCGATTCACACCGAATCGGTGGCCTGGGGAGCGGGACGCTCGGACGTGCTGGCGTGTGGGTTCTCCGTCGCCGCCGCCATCGCCTACCTGCACGCCTCATGGTCGCTGTGGCGCCGCGCCACCCTTGCGGCAACCTGCGTGTTCGGTGCCATGCTCGCGAAGGAAACGGCAGCTCCCATGTTGGTGCTGATCCCGCTGAGCACAGTGCTCGCCCCACGCGCCCGGCGGCCAGCCACCGCACCGGCTGGCCGCGCGGCGCGTCGGCGGCAGCGCGATATGCCCGCCGCGCCGCCGGCTGCACGGTTCGTCTTGTTCATGCCCTTCGCGGTTGCGCTGACGGTGTACGTGGGGCTGCGCCAGGCGAGCGTCGGGAGCATGCTCGGCCCGACCAATCCTGCGGTCGTGAACGTGCCGGTCGAGATTCTCGCGGCCATCGCCGTGTACGCCGGCAAGTTGGTGCTGCCGATGCACCAGAGCGCGTACATCTCGGACCTGCCGACGGGAGCGCTGGGAATGCTCGCTGCGGCGCTGTGCCTGCTGGTGGCGGTGGCGCTTGGCGTGCTGTCGTGGCGTTCCAACGAACGCCGCGTGACGTTCCTGCTGCTGTGGATCGTGCTGACGCTGGCACCGTCGCTGGCCATTGTCTGGAAGATTCCGGCGGCGCCGGTGGCCGAGCGGTACTTGTACTTGCCGTCCGTCGGTTTCTGCCTGCTGATCGGCTACGTCGCGGCACGGCTAGTCGCGCTCGGTGGCGCGGTTCGGGTGGTGACGGGCGCTGTGGTCGCGGTCCTGCTCGTCGGCGGGGCGCTCGCGACACTGCGGCGCAATGCCGTGTGGCGGACCAATCTCAGCTTGTGGACCGACACCGCTGCGAAAAACACGACGGACGGCCTGCCGATGCGCAGCCTGGCAACGGCCTACCAGCAGCTGGGCGACGCGGCCAAAGCGACGGAGTACTTTCAGGTAGCGCTGCAGCGCCGCAACGATCAGATGGGCCGGTTCACGATCTACAACAACCTCGGCAGCCTGGCGATGGTGGCGCAGCGCCTCGATGACGCGCAAAGCCACTACGAGACGGCGCTGGCGATCAACCCCAATGCCCCGGAGTGTCTGTTCAATCTCGGTCTCATCGAATTGACGCGCGCCACCAACGCGGAGGCCGCGGCCAAGCGGGAGCACGCGCAGAAAGCCCGCCAGTTCTTTGAACGCGCGGCGCAGCTGAGCCCGCTCGATCCCGACATCGAGGTCGGACTCGCGCAAACGCTCTCCACGCTCGACGATAGCGCGGGTGCGCGTACCCATTTCGAGCGCGCGCTGCAGATCGGGTTGCCGCCGGCCACAGAAGCGTCGGTGCGCAAGCTGTTGGCGGAGCTACAGTAGGCGCGTCGGTCTTGCAGTTCAGTCCGGCCTCGTGCGCGCTCGACCGTTGGCGCTGCAATTTCGTTTGACACTCCTCTGCCGGCGGTACACTGTTTCTTACGTTGATACGCGAGAAGGATAAGGAAGGATCTCAGACATGTCCAAGCTAACTTGGAGTTCTGCGAGGGGTTTGCCGGCGGTCATCGCTACGGTGCTTCTGCTGCAAGGCAGAGTGCAGGCCGGCGTTTATGCCACCAACACCTGCGTCAGCCAGAAGCTCGCCGCGGCGGCCACGGCGTGCCAGCAGGTGTTCGGTGCCTGGGCCAAGTGGGAGAAAGATCCTTCCAAGGACCCCGGCAATTCGACGCGCGATGCCGGCATTGCGACAGCGGGCGGGAAGCTGGCCAGTGCGTGGACCAAGGCCGAGCAGGGGGCCAGCAAGAAATCTGCTGAATGTGCCGACACGACGGTGACCAGCGACGCAGTGCAGACTGCGATCACGTCAGCCGTCAGCGGCATCGCCGACAGCGTCAACACGGGCGTCGACTTCACCGATAAGAAGAATCTGGCCTGTCGCGCCAGGATGCTGACCTTCGCGAAGACCGCCTGCCAACAGCTGCTGAAGGCCGAGAGCGCGTTCGTGAAGGGGCTGGCGCAGGACCCCGGAGGCGCCCAGCGCGACGCAGCGCTGAGCAAGGCGCTCGCGACATTCACCAACGCATGGACCAAGTACGCTCCCGTTTGCTCGGTGGCCACTGCGCCGGATGCGGTGTCCTCGGCCATCAGCGCGCTCGACAAGAGCATGGTTGCCGACACCACCATCTCGCCGAACGTCGCCGACATGTGGACCAAGATCACACCGCCGGCGCAGGTGCAATACAACGGCAAAACGCTCGCGCCGATGTGCACCGATGGCTCACAGTACGTCTACTTCGTGAAACGCGGGACCGTGAACAAGCTGCTAGTCTACTACGAAGGGGGCGGCGCCTGCTGGGACTACGTCACCTGTAAGTTGCCCGCGGAGACACCGACGACCGGCGACTCGCACAACCCCGCGCTCTCGCCCCAGGGATTCTTCGACTTGAGCAATCCGGCCAATCCCTTCGCGGACTGGAACATGGTCTTCGTGCCCTACTGCACGGGCGACGTTCATTGGGGCAACGCCAAGGTGACCTACGAGAAGAGCGACGGTACGGACTCCATCACCATCCAGCACCGCGGCTGGGTCAACGCGCAGGTGGTGGAGAAGTGGACGCGGGAGCACTTCGTCAACCCCGACGTGCTGCTGGTCGCCGGCTCGAGCGCCGGCGGCTACGGCGCGCTGTTTAATTCCCTGTACTTGATGCAGAATGCCTACCAGGCGTCGCAGGCCTACGTTGTTGACGACGCCGGCAACGGTGTGATCACCCCGCAATTCCAGACGACCAATGTGACGCAATGGGGCGTGCAATCGACGCTACCCAAGTGGATCCCGGCACTGCGTACATTGCAGCTGACCGACCCGTCCGCATCGCTTTCCCTCCTCGTGAGCGCCGCCGCCAACTTCTACCCGCGCACCCCCTTCGCGCAGTACACGACGGCCTACGACAAC
Organism: Candidatus Margulisiibacteriota bacterium; assembly: GCA_035541735.1. Taxonomy (GTDB): domain Bacteria; phylum Desulfobacterota; class Binatia; order HRBIN30; family HRBIN30; genus DATKMS01. The sequence goes on along the minus strand of DATKMS010000406.1, from coordinate 35,067 downwards.
GTGCAGACGACCTTCTACAATCTCATGGTGAAGGGCGATGCGAGCGCCGAGGCGTTCATGTGGTGGTTGAGCACCTGCGACTGGCACGACAAGATGACCATGCTCGCGGTGCAAGCAGCGACGGCCGCGTCGAACCTGCACTACTACATCGGCGCGGGTTCCCGACACACCATCTGGGGTAACAATAGGGTCTACACCGACACGGCTGGCGGCGTACCGGTGCTGACGGATTGGATCAACGCGATGTTGACCGGGAGCGGGGCGTGGTCCAACGTCGAATGCGCCGATTGTAGTCTCGAGTCCGGTGACCCACGGCCTAGCCCGCTGGTTGCGCCCTTCGGTGCGAGTGGTGCCGTGACCTGTCCGTAGCCCGGTTGGACGCCGAGGTCGGATGGGCGCCGCCCACCCGACCTCGCGCAACTCAGTGTCCTGATTCGATCAGGTGGGCGATGGTGAAGAACTCTTCCGTCAGCCCGGTCTTGTTGCCCTGATTGAAGTACCAGCCCTGTTCGCCGGGGTACTTGGAGCTCGGCAGCGCGGCGCGCGTGGCGTGGCGCAACTGCATGTCGACCATGGTGATGCTGGGGTTGAACGGCATCTCGTCCGGGTACTCGATGGCGCCGCTGACGGGCGCGTGTGTGCGGAAGCCATATTGGTTCATCCACACCTTCCAGAGCTGCCCCGCCTTGTCGTAGATGTCGCTGTAGGCGATCAGCATGGTTTCCTTGTCGATGAACAGCACGCGCTTCCCATAGGCGTACTGCGGCTGCTTCGCTACTCCCTCGATGACGTACACGTCGCGCTTCTCCCAGTTGTCGCAGAAGGCAAAGTCGCCGGAGCCCGGACAGTACTCGACGGGAAACTTTTCCGAATGGAACGAGCTGATCATGCTCTTCTCGCCCAGGTACTTCCAGCTGAACCAGCCGATCTGGCCGGCGTAGCCGCCGTAGCTGTCCACGTCGGTGTCCTGGCCGAAGAGTGCGTCGGATCGCTGTGCGCTCGAGAGCCGGCGCACCCGACGCAGGGTGGGCAGGTACAACCAGGTGTCGTCCTGGCGATCGGGATCGAGGTAGCGAATGCTGGTCAGACCGACGCCCTTGAGGTCGAACGGTTCGAGGATCGGATGGAGGGACGACTTGCCGCGCACCTTGTCCGGGTTTGGCAGTTCCGGGTGCGGATCGACGTAGAGACGCGAGGTGTACGCGAGCGTCCGCAGGTGGTCGAGCAGGTAGTGGCGTTCGATGCCCATCGGCCCGTCGCCCAGCGGCCCGGTGTCGGCGTCGAAGTTGCGCAAATCCACGTCGTCGGTGCCGTACGGTCGATACTCGTAGTTCCACATGATCTTGACTGCGATCTGCGGATCATTCGGATCGATCTTCGGAAAGGGCATGCCGGCGGTGTGGCCCTCGATGGACCGGCCATCGGGTCCGAGCTTGACCTGGCCGGCGTACTTCTCGGTGGCCTCGCGGTAGGCCTTGTTCCACTCGATCTTCTTGTAGGGCACGACCTTCAGCTTGAGGCCATGCTCGATGCACCACTTGACGCCGGGCGAGACCAGGTCGGCGACCTTGTCCATGTTCTCCTTGGAGATGGTGTCGCCCGGCTGTACATCTGCACGTCCGGTTGCGGCCGCGCCAAGTACCAACACGCCAACGATGCTCGGAATCCATGCACGGTGTGAACGAATCATCTTTCCTATCCTCCACATGATCTCTCGGGCTCCAGCACTTCCGGACTCTGTCGCTTCGCACAAACGCGTACGCTGTCTCTCGTCGCTCGTGGTGCAGTCGTACGGCGGAGCCGGTTGGTGGTTACGGACAGGCAGTGCGCTCTGCAGCCAGAAATCCATTCAACAGGGAAAATCTCGTGAGTCAAGGTCGCGGAATCGATCGGCAGCAAAAGTTTCCTACTGCGGCAGGGTCGCCCGCGGCGCCGCGTTGGCGACATCGCCGGTGAGTGCCTCGAGAAAGGCCACTAGGTCGTGCTTCTCCTGGGCCGTGAGGTTGAGCGGCTTGATCTCCTTCGAAAGATTGGGGTTGGGTGTTCCGCCCTTGTCATAGAACTCGACGACTTCGAGCAGCGTCGTCTCACTGCCGTCGTGCATGTAAGGAGCGGTCTGCACGATATTGCGCAGCGTCGGCGTCTTGAACTTGCCCTTGTCCTCCTCCTTCTTGGTGACGTCGTAGCGGCCGAGATCGGGCTTCGGCTTGTCCATGCCGACGCCGATGTTCTGGTAGGTCTCGTCGGTGAAATTGAAGCCGGTGTGGCAGGCCTTGCAGTTCGCCTTGCCGTTGAACAACTGCATGCCGCGCACGGCGGAGGCGCTCAAGGCGTCCTTGTCGCCCGCCTGATAGCGGTCATAGGGACTATCGCCAGACACGACGGTGCGTTCGTATGCGGCGATCGCCTGGGCGATGCGTGGCATGTCGATCTTGTCATCACCGAATGCCTTCTTGAAAAGTGGGGCGTAGCCTTTGATCGCCCGCATACGCGCGACGACGTCGTTGTGCGAACCCATGGCCATTTCGACTGGGTTCACCAGCGGGCCGTGCGCTTGTTCCTCGAGGTCCTTGGCGCGGCCGTCCCAGAATTGCTCGGCGGAGAACAGGCGATTGATCACCGTCGGGCTGTTGCGACCGCCGAGTTGGCCGCCAACGCCCTTCGACGTGCGCGCCGGGTCCGTGAATCCATGGAACGGGTTGTGGCAGCTGGCGCAGGAGATCGTCTTGTCCTTTGACAGCCGCGGATCGAAGTACAGGAGTTTGCCGAGGGCGATCTTGTCGTCGCTCATCGGATTGCCGTCGGGGATGTATGCGGAACCCGCCTGCAGGCCGAGCGGCAACGTCATTGACCACTTTCCCGAGGTCACGGTCTGTGCCGGCGCGCTCGGCGGGGCCGCGGCCTGCGGCGGCGCATCCGCGGCTGTCGCTTGGCGGCAGTGCACAAGCGCTGCGGCAACCAGCGCAAGCATGAGTGATTTCATCAGTGTCCGCATCTGCATTTCTCCGTCGGCAGGAGTTACTAGACGGCGCGCGAGCACGGTTCAACTGCTGCGGCATTGCGCGACTGCGAGCAACGCGGTAGGCAAGAGGCCATGGACGCTCCGTCACTGTGGCGCTGGGTCGGCAGCCCGGCGGTTCGGCCCGCCGGGCACCCGGAGTGCGCCGAGATTCTTCCCAACCTGCTGGTAGGGGAGTACCCGACCCCCGACGATGCGCCATGGCTGCGCGGTGTGCAGCGCGTGACCGCCGTGCTGAGTCTGCAGGACGATGCGGACCTTGCCAGCAAGGGCCTGGCACTGCGAGAGATCGAGGACGCCTACCGAACGCATCGCCTGCGCTTCCATCGCATGCCGGTGCCCGACTGCGACAACGATTTCCTGCACGCACGGCTCGATGCCATCGTTGCGCAACTGCACCAACTGCACACCAACGGCGAACGCGTGTATCTGCACTGCAACGCCGGGATGAACCGCGCGCCCACCGTGGCCATTGCCTATCTGCACGTGCACCACGAGATGGCGCTCGAGCGCGCGCGGGTGTTCGTCAAGCAGCGACGTCATTGCGTGCCGTATATGCGGGTTCTGGAAGCACGCTACGGTGCTTGCTCGGAGTAGACGTCGGGCGCATGCACGTCACCTTTCCCAGCGGCGCCCTGACCCTCGAAGGTGACCTGACATTGCCCACAGGGGCGACGCGCGCTGCGGTCGTCTGCCACCCACATCCGCAGTACGGTGGCGACATGGACGACTCCGTCGTCTGCGCCGTGGCTCGCGTCCTCGAGGAGGCGGGGCACGCGACGCTGCGCTTCAACTTCCGCGGGGTGGGCGCCAGCGGCGGCTGCTACACCGGCGGAGTCGGAGAAACCGAGGATGCGCGCGCCGCAGTGGCCTATGTGAGCGAGGGGTGCGGTGTCCGAAGCGTGACACTCGCGGGCTACTCGTTTGGTGCAATGGTGGCGTTAGCAGCCGGTGTCCGCCTGCCGGCGGTCGACCGCCTCATCGCCGTGGCGCCACCGTTGGCGTTCTTCGATCTCGCGGCCCTGGCTGATTGCACGAAGGAGAAGGCGTTCATTGTCGGCGACGGTGATCAGTACTGCGGCGTGGCGCAGTTGGCGCAACAGTTGGCTGGCGTGGCCGCGCCCAAAGCCCAGTGCATCATTCCGGGTGCGGACCACTTCTTCTTCGGCCACGAGGCGGCGCTGATCGACGCGCTGCGGTCGTTTGCCTCAACGTGAAACAAGCACTTCACCACAGAGGCACAGAGAAGAAGAGGAATCGGAGCGCCTTCTGAATTTGAGGGCTGGATGATTGTTCTTCTCTGCGTCTCTGCAGCTCTGTGGTGATTTTCTTCTGTTGCACCCAACGCAGCTCAGGGAAGGCGCTTCCGCTGGGAGGCGACGACGATCTCGTACCAGTCGGCGCGCGTGAGGCGTACGTGGAGCGCAGCGAGGCTGTCGCGGATGCGCTCGGGACGTTGCGTTCCGATGATGGGCACGATGCCTGCCGGATGCACGAGGAGGAACGCCAGCGCGATGGCGCTCCGCCGTACGCTTTCCCGTTCCGCCAGTCGGTCGAGACATTCGATCAGCGCGGCCAGCCGCTCGCCATTGGTCTTGGTGCGCGCCGCATCGGCGCCCAGGCCGAGATGGCCGCCGGCCAATGGGCTCCAGGCGAGCGGGGTGACGCGCTCCCGCATGCCCTGATCGAGCAAGCCGTTGCGCAGCGGCTCCAGCCACCAGGCGCTCATTTCCAGTTGATGCGTAGCGATCGGGAAGGGGAGGAAGCTCTGCAGTGCGTCGAACTGCGCACTAGTGAAGTTGGACACGCCCACCTCACGGATCTTGCCGACATCGCGCAGGTGCGTCAGTGCCGCCGCCATCTCTTGGGGGTGTGCCAGCAGGTCGGGGCGATGGATGTGGTACAGGTCGATGACATCGATGCGCAAGCGCCGCAGCGATCCCTCGGCGGCGCGCAGAAGGTGCTCGCGGCTCGAGTCGTAGGGCACACTGGGGACGATCCCACCTTTGGTCGCGATCAACATGGCGTCGCGGAGGTGTGGCACCTCGGCGAGGACGTGCCCGAAGAGTTCTTCGGCAGCACCGTTACCGCCGTAGATGTCAGCGTGATCGAAGAGGTTGATCCCGACCTCGACCGCCGTCTCGATCTTCTCGCGGGCGGTGCGGACGTCGGTGCCGGCGAAGCGCCAACTGCCGTAGGCGATCGGAAAGGCGCGCAGCGACGTTTGGCCGAGCGGGCGCAGTGCGGGTGAGATCGGCAAGACGTCCATTGCGAGGTTCCCTATCAAACCCCTGCGACCAGTTCGAGCGCGCTGGCTTCAAGGGAAGAACGGTTTTGAGAGAATCAAGGCGAGCCGGTTGCGAAGTCACCCATCTCACCGGCGGCGAGTATCTTGAGCACGTCGCCGTACAGTCCGCGTTTGAGGGCGCCGTACGTTGCGCGATCCTTGTCCGCCAGCGCGGCGGCCCGCGCGATCGCGTGCGGCAGCACGTCTGCGGGCGGCACGGCCTCGTCGACAATGCCGCGCCGGCAAGCTTCCTCGCCGCCGAAGCGCGCGCCCGTGAGCACGGCGTCGCGCAACGTGAGCCCTGCCAATCGGTTGCTGACGAGCGCCGCCATTCCGGGCGCCAGCGGGATGTGGATGTCGATTTCGTTCAAGCAGAAGAACCCACGGTCGGCACGCATGACGCGGAAGTCGTGCGCCAGCGCCATCATGGCGCCGGCGGCGAAAGCGTGGCCGTTGATGGCAGCGACGGTGGGCACAGGAAACGCCATGAGGCGGCCGAGGAAGCGGATGACGTCGGCCACAAATGCCCCGCCGTCGCCTTGCCCGTCCCCGGCAAGCCACGCCAGGTCGAGGCCATTGGAGTAGAACTTTTCTGCACCGCCGGTGGTCACCAACGCTGCCGGTCCGCTCGACCCTTCGACTGTGTCGAGCGCCTCGTTCAGGGCAGTGAGAAAGGGCCGATTGAAGCGGTTCTCGCCGCCCTGCATCGTAAGGATGAAGACGGCGCCTTCGCGGCGGAGATCGAGCATCGCCATGACAGATTCCTTTCGTTGGAAAGAAGATTTTGGAACGGGTCTCGTCAAACCGTTTGAGTTCATCCGAGTGGAAGGGATTCTAGCACGGCCGACAGACTGGGGTCTCAGGCGGAAAAAGAGCCCATTGCGGTCTCTTCTTGGTGCTGAGTAGCGGCGCTTTTGGGGGCGCTGTGCGGTGCGCTGATCCCATCGCATTCCGCCGCTTGCTGCCACCGCCGACGCCAGTGGCGGGGCGACACGCGATCGAAAGGTCACGTGCAGGTAGCCGGCGTCATCGGGGAGACGGCGCTGGCGTGTGTAGTCGATTTGATAGTAGAGGTCCATCGGACGCGCCGCCGAGTTGGTGAGCTCGACGCGCACGGCGTCGCGGAACGGCAACGGGAAGTACGAGTTGAAGCCGCGGCCTTCCTGCGCCGACGTGAGCGCCGACACGAATGGGCGTGGGCACCCGTGCCTTGGGCGTGGCGTGATGATAGTGGCGCGTTCGAGCCGATGCCGACCCGTCCAAGGGACAGTTCCCACGGCACGGGCGTGCTGTGTGCCGGTCTGGCGGCGCGGCACAAAGCTTGGACACTCGCGGCGCGAGTTTGCACTTCCGTCTTGCTGTCCTGCGGGGGAAGGGTGATGACGGGCAGGCAAGCAGCGGTGAGAAGAATGGAACACACGTATGCCGAGCGGGACTGACGCGACGCGGACTCCTGAGACGGACGCGGCGCAACTCTATTTGCAGTTGTTTCACGCCGATGAAATCGAAAGGCTCACGCGGCTCATCGCAACGATCCGCGCGCACCGGGAATCGTTGCTGCAACAATGGCACGACCTGTACGGGGCGGTACCCGGTGCGGGCCTCGGCTACTCCAAAGAATTGTTCCAGGAGACCTACGTGCCGTACCTGCGCAGCGCGGTCGTGCGGCTCGGCGATGGCGACGCCGAAGGCTTCGCAAAGTCCTGCGCGATTCTCGGTGAGCACCTGGCGGCGAGCGGAGTGCCGTTCTCCGTCCTGGTCACGCATCTCAATCTCTTGAAGGAGAGCTGCATCGCTGTTGTGGCAGGCCAGCTGGGCGACGTCGATCAAGCGCTGCGCCTGACGGTCGACAAGTTGACGGCCTGTTGTATCAGCGCTGCTGCGGACAGCTACTATCGACACGTGACGGGGAAACCCCGGGGCAATCATGCCGCGCCGGCACACCCGGGAGCAGCGCCCCCCGCTCCGGAAATTCCAGGCGCCTTCCACGGCATGGTCGGGCGCTCAGGGGCGATGCAGCGCGTGTTCGCCCGTATCCAGCGCGTGGCCGCGAGTAATATGCCGGTGCTGATTGCAGGCGAGACCGGTACCGGCAAGGAGCTCATTGCGCGCGCCATCCACACGCTCGGACCGCGGCGCGCTGGGCCGTTCATTGCCGTCAACTGCGCCGCCTTGCCACGCGAGCTGATCGAGAGCGAGCTGTTCGGTTACAAGCGCGGTGCCTTCAGCGGGGCGTTCACTGAACACCTCGGGCTCTTCCGCGCCGCAATGGGCGGTACGCTGTTGTTGGACGAGATCACCGAGATGAGTCCGGAGCTGCAAGCCAAGCTGCTGCGCGTCGTGCAGGAGCGCAGCGTGCGGCCGGTGGGTTCGGTCACCGAGGTCCCGGTGGACGTGCGCATCGTTGCATCGACCAATCGCGATCCGCGCGATAGCGTCGCGTCCGGTGCGCTGCGCGCCGATCTCTACTACCGGCTGTGCGTCAGCATGGTTGTCGTGCCACCGTTGCGGGAGCGCGGCGAGGACATCGTGCTGCTGGCCGAACATCATCTCCGAGAGCTCAACGAGCGCTACGGGAATACCGTCTGTGGCGTGCGTGGTCTGACCATGGACGCCATGGCCGAACTCCTGAGGCGACAGTGGCCGGGCAACGTGCGCGAGCTGTTCAACGTCCTCGAGGACGCCTTCACCACTTGCCCGGGGCTGCACATCACACCCACCGATCTCGGCTTCCCGCCGGGCGGGGTGAGCGTGGCGTCAGCCCCGCACGATGCTCCAGAAAGCGAGACGTTTGCGGCGGGCGAGCGGGCGATGATTGCGCGTGCCTTGAGTGCCGCCCGCGGAAACAAACTGCGCGCCGCGCAACAACTCGGCATCTCACGCAAGAAGCTCTACGCCAAGATCGCCAAGTACGCGCTCCCCTGCAGACACTGATCCCGGCCGTTTGCAAAGATTCGCCCTGGGCGCCCAGCCCGAGCCTCTAGCCCTTGCCCTACCCGAATTCTCTTGCGGTGTTCATCGACCATGTTCGAGGCTGGGGTACGGGCTCGGACTGGGATCGCTGATCCGTGCGGTCACCGCGACCGGACACTGTAGCCGACGGATACAGTGCGCCGGCACCCTGCGTCCTAAGGAAGCACGGTGCGCTGGCTGCCCGCCTGACGGCTTCGTGCTGTCGCCGACACGGTGCGCGGTACGGAGCTTGTAGTTCATCCAGCACATCAGAAGGGAACGCGTCGTGCCGTTGGGTCCTGCGTGGGGCAGGGGTCGCGGCACGCCTCAACAGAAGGAGAGGGAGATGCACGCCACAAGTTTGTTACGTTCGCGGGGATACTGGGGGCGAACCGTAGCCCTGACGGCCACCTGCGTCGGAGTACTCGCATTCGGGGCGCAAGCGCAAATGTCGCAGCCGTTTTCAACGCCCAACCTCTACGGCTTCGGTGATCCGTTCGAGGCCATCAAGGCCTTGGCGCTGAAGGGCAACACCCAAGATTTGGAGACCTTCGGGGAGGGGCAGGCCACCTTCATCGAGGTCGACAGCCTCCCGAAACTGGGACCGTTGTTCAACAGCCGCTCATGTGCGACGTGTCACTTCCAGCCCGCAATGGGTGGGTCAGGCTCGTTCATCAACGAGATTCGTATCCGCAACAATTCGCGGCCCGGCCCGCTGCAGATCTTCGCGAGCGACAACATCCTGCGCGCCGGGCCACAGACGCAGGGGAGCATGACCATCTTCCCGAACGGCCTGGAGTCCTCACCGCTCGGGTGTCAGATCACGTCGCCGTCATGCGCGCGCTCGACGTGCCAAGATATCCTGGCAAGCGACACGCACTGGAGCACGACGTTACCAATCTGCGACCCGACGAGCACGTCGTTCGCGAACGGTGACAACTGCTCGGCCGAACGCCAGTCGACCGCACTGTTCGGCTTCGGTTTCGTCGAGGCGGTGGCGGACAGCACCTTCGATGCCATCGCTGCCGCCCAACCGTCGGCGATCCGCGGCGTGGTGAAACGCGTCACCGAGCTGGGGGCGACGCGCGTGGCGCGCTTCGGCTGGAAGGACGACGTGGCCACGCTGCGCGGCTTCGCCGGCGATGCCTATCTGAACGAAATCGGCGTCAGCAGCCCCGACTTCCCGAACGACCGCAGCGACTGCGCGCTCGGCCAGATGCAGTTCGGGGTGCTGCTCGACGCCGGGGACGACCCTGAAGATACCATCGAGAGCGATGGCAAGGCGGACGTCGACCGGTTCGCCGACTTCATGCGCGCCCTGGCGTCGCCACCACGTTTGCAGCAGAACGCCACCGCGCAAGCAGGGCATACGTTGTTCACCGACATTGGATGTGCCGGCTGTCACGTCGAGAGTCTTACAACCGCCGCCAACCCGGCGTCATTCATCCCGCGCAGCACCGGCGGCGTAGCGATCACCGGGACGTTGAACATCATCCTGGCGAAGCGCACCTTCAATCCCTTCAGCGACTTCCTGCTGCACGACATGGGAGCGTTGGGTGACGGTATCACGTCGGGCGTTGCCGGCCCGCGCCTGATGCGTACGCCGCCCCTCTGGGGAGTGCGCGCGAAGTCCCGCTTGCTGCATGACGGCCGTGCCGAGACCATCGAGGAGGCAGTGGGCTTCCACGACGGGCAGGCAGCAGCGTCGCGTAACGCTTTCCAGGCGCTGACGCCGGCTCAACAGAATGCGATAGTAACTTTCTTGGGGACCATCTAAGCAACCCGAGAACGACTGACCCGTGGCGCCGTTTGCGGCGCCACGGGTCATGTGATCGGTGCGATCACGGGAAAGGTTCAAGCGATGCGACGCGCGAATGGTCTCAGCGGCGGACTTGTATCAGTGGTTGCCGGCCTCTCAGTCATGACTTGGTCGGGCACCCTGGTAGCCGCTCAAGAAGAGTCGATGGCGGGTGGTACCACGCCCCTCTATCTCGCCGTGCCCTTGGATCAGCAGGGTAAGCTCAGCGAAGCTCTCGCGCTCTACCGCGCGCAAGCGGAAAAGACGCTGACGAAGGCCGATCGCCTGCGCTACGCCAGCGCTTTGCAACGCGCCGGGCGCACGGAGGAGGCCAAGGTGGCGTTCGATCAAGTCGCACGCGAGGCGGCCGCTGTCGAGCACGGCGGCGACGGCGTCGCGCGTGGGGCCGCGGTGTGCGCGTCGAGCCTGCTGGCGAACGGTTTCCCGACTGCGGCACTCCCGTATGCCTGGCAGGCGCACAGATTGCGCAGCAGCGATAGGACCATCGGGCTGCTCCTCGTCCGGGCGCTTGCGGCCAGCGGCGATGGCGCCACGGCGCGCGCCACGCTCGACGAGGTGGCGCGCGATCAACAAGGGTGGGTGATCGGGCAACGCATCGAGTTGGCACGCTGGCGGCTGCTTACGGGAGATCCGGAGGTGGCGCGCCACCTCCTGGACGGCGACCGCTCGGCGAGCGCGGCGCAGATGTTTGGCGAATCCATTGTGGCAAACGTGCCTTTGCGCGCCCGAAGCTGGGAGGAAGCAGCGCAGCTGCTGGCGGACAGTGAACGCAAGGTGCCGGCTGGTCTGGGCGACAAGCGCGTCGATCGTGCGTGGCGCAACGTGCAGCGCGAGTTGTGGTCCGTACAGTTGCGCCGCGCCATCACCTTGTGGAAGACGGGGAAGGTCGATCTCGCCGTGGCGGAAGCGGCCCGAGCCGAGCGCAGCGACGAGGAGTATGTGCGTTCAGGAGCCATTCTGCTGCTTGCCGCTGCCGACTTGACGCACGGGCAGGGCGGCAACGCACGTACGCGGCTATCTGCACTGGCCGGCCATGACCCACGCTTCGCGAGCGCGGTTGCCGAACTGGACGAGTTCTCGACAAAAGGCGGCGATCCTGGAGCGATGCAGCCACGCCTACAGACGGTGTTGGGCGGTTTGGATCAATCGATGGATTTCGTCACTCAGCCGCTTTGCGAGATCGTGGTGGAGGCATCGCATCCGCGCCCGACGACGCCACGGAACACGGTGCTCGACGCGGTACAGGCGCTCACGGCGTCGAGCGGACGTTGAACTCCAGTTTCCAACGGTGGGTGCCGTCGCGGCTGACGCACCAGAGTTCGAGGACGCCCACTTCGGTCACGCGGGCTTGCAAGCGCACCGGGACGGTCGTGCCTTCCTGGCCCTTCCAGTCGAGCGTCGTTTCGAGCGGCGCCAGTTCCTGAATGTCATCGTCCCAGGTTTCAACCAGCGTGCCGACGCGGTCGTCGCGCCGCGTGGCGGAGCCGAGGAACCGAAACTCCGCCGGTTCGCCGACAATGAGCCCGAACTCCTGCGCCGGCAGATCGACCTCACTGCCTTCTTCGAGGCCGTGGGGCACGACGCACAGCGCCTTGATCGGCGGGCGATGGCCGGGGACCGCGGGCATCGCGGTTTCGATACCGATATAGTAGGCGCGTGCCGTGCCGCCACGGATGCGCACACCGCGCCCGCGGCGTGCCAGGCCGTAGTAGGCGGCACCGCGGGCCACGGCGTGCTCCGGATCACCGCCGCCGAGCACGCGCGGGGTGGCGCCGAACCAGGTGTTGGTTACGTCGAGAAGGCGCTCGCGCAGCCCGGCGGCGCGCATGACGCCACCGTTGAACAGAATGGCGGTCGGCTGCGCCGCAGGGCCGCTGCCAGCCACCGCGCCGCTCTGCCGGCTGAGGAAGTAAGCGAGATGGCGCGTCACCGCGGGATCGGAAGCGTACGGCAAACCGATCTCCTGCAATGCGGTGCGCCGCTGCGCTTGCGGCCGGTCGCCGATGTCGCAGCGCGGGAAGAAGCCGTCGACGAGTGTGCGTTCAACCTCGTCGTGCTCGATGTCGACGCGGACGCTGCCGCCCACCACCTTGCGGCCGCGGCCGAGGATGGCGACCGGGTGCTTGGTATCCTTGCCACCGCTGAGCAGCCGCTCCTTGGCCTCGCGGCAGCTCAGGCTGAGGCTGCGAAACTGCCATGCATCGAGCGCCGTTCCGCCTTGCGCCAGGCGGTCACGTACGCTGTAGGCGAGCGTCAGGTCCATGTTGTCCCCGCCGAGCAAGATGTGATCGCCGACGGCGACCCGTTCCAGGAGCAGTCCACCGCCTTCGTCGCGGACGGCAATCAAGCTGAAGTCGGTGGTGCCGCCACCGATGTCGCACACCAGGACGATGTCGCCGACGCGGACCTCCTGGCGCCACGCATCACCATGCGCATCGATCCAGGCGTAGAAGGCGGCCTGCGGTTCCTCGAGAACTGTTACATGCGGCAGGCCGGCGTCGCGGGCCGCCTGCACCGTCAGTTCGCGGGCCACGGCGTCGAAGGACGCAGGAACGGTCAGCAGGACGTCCTGCTGTTCCAGGGGGGCATCAGCGAAGGCGGCATCCCACGCGTGGCGCATGTGCATGAGGTATTGTGCCGATGCGGCGACTGGCGACATCTTGCGAACGTCGTCAGTGCTGGCCCACGGCAGGATGGGCGCCGTGCGGTCAGCCCCGGTATGCGACAGCCACGACTTCGCCGATGCGATGAGACGGGCGGGAACCTCAATCCCCCGTTTGTGCGCGAACTCGCCGACGACCACGTCAGCCGGGCTCGGCCACGGCAGCTTGAGGGCGTTCGCTGGCAGCTCGCCGTCGGCGGGCAGGTAGAGAAACGACGGCAGCACCGGACGCGCCTCGACACTGCCGGCGGCGATGAGCTGTGGCAGCGCAAGGACTTGCACCGCCGGCTGCTCGGCGGCGGTATCGACGAACGCCACCACACTGTTGGTGGTGCCCAGATCGATGCCGACGATGTAGCGGCTCGTGGTCGGCGGGGCAGCGGGCGCTTTGGCTTTCATTTCGTACCTGCGCGGTTGGCAGGCATGTATAGCGAACGGGACGAAGCGGCTCCACTCGCCTGAGTCCTGGCAGGCGTAAGGGGCACGTTATGCCGCGTCCCCCCCTAGGCGTGCCTCACCACAACGGCTCGCCCTCGTGGCGTACGAGGGCGTGGAACGCTTCGGTGAGGCGGCGCGTGATGGGACCGGGCTTGCCGTTGGCGATGGAGCGGCCGTCGACCTCGGCGACCGGCATCAGCTCGGCGCCCGTGCCGCTGAGGAAGCACTCGTCGGCGGTGTAGACATCGTAGCGGGTCAGACGCGCCTCGGCAGCTTCAAGCCCGGCTTCCGCGGCCAGCTCGAGCACCGCGCCGCGGGTCACGCCTTCGAGAGCGCCATCCTGCGGCGAGGGCGTCAACAGTCGCCCACGGTGCACGACGAACAGGTTGTCCGCGGTGCACTCGGCAATGTAGCCGGCGCTGTTGAGCATGATGGCTTCCTGCGCACCAGCGCGTTGCGCGTCGATCTTGGCCAGAATGTTCTTCAGATAGTTGAGCGACTTGACGCGCGGGTCGAGGGCCTCGTGTGACACCTGCCGCGTGGCCGAGGTGATCACCTTCACGCCGCCGGCGTAGAGCTCGCGCGGATAGACGCGGATGTCGGTGACGATGATGATGACACTGGAACGGGGACACGTGCGGGGGTCGATACCGAGGTCGCCAGCGCCGCGCGTGACTACTAGGCGGATGTACCCATCCTCCTGCCGGTTGCGGCGGACGGCTTCTTCGACCGCGCCGCGCAGTGCAGCGCGTTCCAGGTGCACGGTGAGTGCGAGGGCCTGGGCCGATGCGTAGAGCCGGTCGAGGTGGGCATCGAGTCGGAAGATGCGCCGATTGTAGACCCGAATACCTTCGAACACGCCATCGCCATACAGCAGGCCATGGTCGAACACCGACACCTTCGCCGTGTCCTTGGGCAACCATTCCCCGTCGATGTAGATCTCCATGCATTCTCCTTGAGTGTTGGGAATTGCAGGCAGGGTTCCACCCTCCCGCGGGCTTCGTCAAGCGGAAGGGCGCGGCTCAGTTTTTCCATTCGTGCACGACCGCGATCACGCCACAGCGATGCGGCACCGCCACAGACTTTGATGCACCACGGTCGCTCATGCTATTAGGCGCCATCTGTTGCCACAGGCAACCCACCCGGAAGGGAGGATGGAGCGATGCGACGGACAGCGTCTGCCCTGCGATTCCCACTCTTCAAAAGCTGATGGCCGTTGGTTCTCAGCGATGAGAAACTGGCTCTTCTCCCCTACGGCAGTAGGGCCGCCTCGGTGAGGCACATTCGATGCTCAACGCTGCCGCGTGCAAAGGGGGATCTTACCGGCCACCTGTTTCTCACGGCCCATGTAGAACAGAAGAGGGAAGCCAGGTGATTCGATCTAATCACGGCCGCGAGCGGAGACTGGTCTGTGTCGCCGGCGTTGCCCTTTTCGAATTGGCGCTGGTCACGGTTGCTCACGAGGCAGCCGGGCAGTGCGTGGGGGACTGCGACGGCAGCGGCACGGTCACGGTGGATGACGTGATCACCATGGTGAACGTTGCCTTGGGAACGACTTCCATCTCCGGATGCGAGGCCGGTGCCCCCGGCCACGCGGGGACGATCCTGATCAACGACGTTGTGACAGCCGTGAACAACTCCCTTCATGGCTGCCCAACGGCCCCCAGCACCCCGACTCCAACGCCGACCGGCAACCGCGCCGGGACGCCGGTGCCTGCGGGCGCTGGCCTCTCGAGTTCGATCAGCGCTGTGGCCATCAGCGCCGACGGCCAGATTGTCGTGACGTTCAGCCTGACCGACGCCGCTGGTACAGCAATCACGCCGGTCCTCACCGCAACACAGGATCCGAATCAGGCGCACACCCGCTTTGCCATTGCGCACATCGAAAACTACTCGGGCGGCGGCGAGATCAACAGCCCCTTCAGCAGGTATGTGAACGACGTGGATGCAACGCGGCCGCGGTACGATTCAGGCGGCGACCCGCCGGCGACGCTCAACGCCGCAGCCGGCATCTTTACCTACACCTTCAGGGCGAAACTGCCACAGGGTTTCGATCCGACGCTCACCTACATCGTTGGGATGCAGGTGGATCGGACCTTTGGTGGCCAGCAGTTGAGTGCCAATCCCGTCTCCTCCGTTGTTCCCTCCGGCGGGACGCCGCAGACGTTGTTGGACGTCACGACGCAGCAGTGCAACAGCTGCCACCAGCCGCTGATCGCCCACGGGAACCGCCGGGAGGTAGCCTTGTGCGTGCTGTGCCACACCGAGGCCGCGGTCGATGCGAAAGGTACCACAATCGATTTCCGCAACATGATTCACAAGATCCACGCCGGAAGGGAGCTGCCCTCCATCGTCTCCGGGTCCCCGGGCTCCACGTACCAGGTCTGCGGCAGCCGCGGCTGCGATGTGTTCGCCCAGAAGGATGCCAACGGCCGGATCACGGGCGTCGGATTCCCGCGCTCCCTCGAGGAGTGCGTCGTCTGCCACGCCGACGGACCGACGGCGTCTCACTTCAAGGATCGGCCGGCGAGCGCCGCCTGCGCGGCGTGCCACGACGACGTCAACCCATCAGAGTCGACCACGGGCGCCGGTCCACCCGGGACCAAACACTTCGAGGAACGTGGGTATCCGGATGGCGATTGCAGCTTCTGCCATCGAGCCAGCTCGGGGAAGGAGTTCGACGTCACCGTGGCCGGGGCGCACACGGTCCCCGCACGCTCAAAGCAACTCCAGGGGCTCAACATCGCCTTGGTCGACGTGATCAACCATGCCGCTGGGCAGACGCCCACCTTCCGCCTCAAAGTCACCAACAACGCCGGGACGCCTTTGACGACGCTTTCCGACCTCGAGCGGCTGGGCTTCGCCATGAGTGGTCCGACGACCGAGTACACGGTGATGATCACCGCGACCGCTGTCGGTGACGGCGCTACCGGCAACCTGGCCGGGCCCGATGCCGACGGCGTCTTCCAGTACATTCCAGAGGCATCGGCCCGCATCCCCGAAAACGCAACTGGCACATGGGCCGTGGGCGCGGAGGCGCGCCGGCCGGTCACTCTGACCACTGTCGCTCCGATTCTACCGAAGACCGTGGAGGAGGCGGCGCCCAATCCGGTGATCACGTTCACCGTGGACGACGCCACCGCCGTGATGCGCCGCGCAATCGTTGACGATGACTCGTGCGCCACTTGCCACGGGCAGTTCTCCAAGGACTTCTCGATCCACGGCAGTCTGCGCAACCGGACAGA
Source organism: Candidatus Margulisiibacteriota bacterium (assembly GCA_035541735.1). GTDB lineage: Bacteria > Desulfobacterota > Binatia > HRBIN30 > HRBIN30 > DATKMS01. The sequence continues at coordinate 18,645 of DATKMS010000406.1, read as the reverse complement.
GTACTGCGTCATCTGTCACAATCCGAACCAGAGTGACTACGCACGGCGCAAGCTCGACGCTACCGCGGTGGCCGCCGCTGCGCCGGTCGCCAGCATCGACTTCAAGGTGATGATCCACAAGATTCACCGGGGCGAAGCCCTCGAACGACAGCCGTACCTGATCTACGGCTTCGGCCTCCCGCCGCCGGGGGGCACGGGTTATACGCTCAACGACTTTGGAGACGTGCGCTACCCTGGTGATCTGCGCATCTGCCAGACGTGCCACCTCGATAGCACCTACCTGCTGCCACCGTATCCGACGACCGCGCTCGCCCCGCAGGTGGCGCATATCGACCCGGCGAATGCCAGTCTGGTGGTCGACGGGTACACGGCGCCGATCACCTCCGTGTGCACGGGGTGCCATGACGGAGATGAGGCTGTGGCGCATGCTGAGACGCAGACGGCGAGCGGCGGCACGGAAGCGTGCACCGTCTGCCACGAAGAAGGTCGTGCCTTTGCAGTTTCGGCGCTGCATGCAGGCCGGCGCTAAGCGAGTGTGCGCTCGATGGAGACTGAACCCACACAAGCGAACGGAGGCCAACTGAGCCTTGACGCTCCTCCCGTTCGTTTCGGGGAGCCGCCTGCTTCTGGCGGCGTCGCGAAACCCGTCCTGGGCCCCGTCGAACGGGCGTGTCCGAACGAAAATCGACAGGGAGCACCGAACGATGACTGAAGAACACAGCCGACGTTCCTTCCTCGGCAAACTGCTGAGCGGAAGCTTGATTGTTGGGGCGCTGGGCGTCGTGAGTTCGGTAGTGGCCTATCTCTTTCCACCCGAGTCGGTCAGCTCTGCCCTCGGTCCGCAGCGTACGCGTGTTGGGAAGCTCAGCGATCTCCCGGTCGGCGAAGGTAAGCTGGCGCTGGTGAACGATGAGCCGGTATGGGTTGTCCACCTGGCCCAGGGTTTGGTTGCGATGTCGGCGCTGTGCACGCACCAGGGATGCATCGTGAAGTGGCAGCCCGACCGGCGGCTGTTCAGTTGCCCCTGCCACCAGGGGTTGTTTGACGCGCGCGGCAACGTGGTCTCCGGGTTTCCGCAGATGCCATTGCCGCGCCTTGATGTCGGTGTGGTCGAAGGCGAGGTCTACATCTCCGCCGGCCGCGCGCGGGCCTGATCCCCATGTTCACGCCGTTGCGAGACGTTTTGCATCTGGACACGATCCGCACCACGCCGGTGCGGTTTCGGCTGCTGCACTTCTTCAGTGCGATTGCCGTGCTGCTACTCGTCGTCGAGGTGGCGTCCGGCGTTTTGCTGGTAGCGTACTATCGGCCAACCGCGGCGGATGCGTTCTCCAGCGTCGCGATCGTCACCGACGAAGTCTGGTTGGGCTGGCTGATCCGCTCCCTGCACGTGTGGTGCGCCGACTTCCTGATTCTCTTCAGCTTCCTGCACATGATTCGCGTGTACTTTGCGCATGCCTACGAAGCACCGCGGCAACTGACGTGGGTGACCGGCATTCTGCTGCTGTGTGTCCTGCTGACGTTTGGCTTCACAGGCGCGCTGTTGCCATGGGACCAGTACGCGTACTGGTCGACAGAGGCAGCGAGGAAAGCGATTGCGGCCGTCCCCGGGCTGGGACCGGTGGTGCTCAATGTCATCTGGGGCGGCTGGGCGATCGGTGAAGAGGTGTTGCTGCGGTTCTATGTGATGCACATCGGTGTGCTGCCCTGGATCGCCGCGCTGCTGCTGTGGTTGCACCTCGTGCTGGTCTGGCACTTCGGCCTCACCGAGCCGGTCTTGCGCTCGCGCCGCTACGGTCGCCTTCCCAGCGCCTTCTTTCCGGATTTTGTGTTGAATCTGCTGATTGCGGTGCTGTTGCTCTTCGGGGTTCTGGTGTCGATTGCCACGTTCTTCCCCGCCGCGCTGACGGCGCCGGCCGATCCGATCAAAGCCCTGGGAGGGGTGCGACCACGCTGGTACTTCTTGGCCGCCGGTGAGTTGATCCGGGAGGTTCCCGGCAAGCTCGCGAGCCTCGCACTGCTGGCGGCGTTTGTTCTCCTGATACTGGTTCCCGTCATCGACGGACGGCCGGACACCACGCGCTGGAGAACGGTCGTGCGGTGGACCCTCGGGGCACTGGCGATCGCCGGCGCCCTGCTCCTGAGCTTCAAGGCATACGTGACATAGCCATGGGTAGGTTGAGCACGATCGTCGGAGCCGTGTGCTGCCTCCTGCTTGCTGCGCAGGGGGACGCCGCACAGGAGTCGTGTGTCACTTGCCACCCCGATGTGCGCACCGAGTACGAGCAGGGTGTCCATCACGGGCAGTTTGAGTGTACCGGGTGCCACGGCGGCGATCCGGCGGCGCTCGATGCGAGTGCGCACGCCAAGGAAAAGGGATACGTGGGTGTGCCCGGTCGTCGACAGATTCCGGCGCTGTGCGGTGGCTGTCATTCCGACGCGGCGCGCATGCGGCCCTTCGGTATCGCGACGGACCAGTACGCGCGCTATCAAACCTCCGAGCACGGCATCCGCTTGGCGAAGGGAGACGACCGGGTCGCGGTGTGTACCGATTGCCATGGGGTGCACCGCATCCTGGCGCCGACGGAGCCGACCAGTCCGGTTGCGCCCGCCAACATTCCTGCGACCTGCGGTCACTGCCACTCCAACAAGGCACTCATGGACGAGTACAAGCTACCGTCCAACCAGCACGAGCAATATCGGAACAGCGTCCACGGCATCGCGCTCCTGGTGGAGGAGCGTCGCGATGCCCCCACCTGCGCCACGTGCCACGGCGTCCACGGCGCGGCAGTGAGCGCCGGGCAGGACATCGGCACGGTCTGCGGGACCTGCCATGTGCGCAGCCTCGAAGCCTTCAACCAGAGCCCGCACCGGGCGGCGACCGCCGAGGGAAGGATGTCGGAGTGTGCGAGCTGCCACGGCAATCATGGCATTGCACATCCCACACGCGCCCTCTTCGACACTGCCTGCAAGAAATGCCATCAGGCGGACGACGCCGGGGTGGCGACGGCGGCGCGACTGAACACCCTCTTGAACCAAGCGGAGGAATCCCTGGATGCCGCAGACGGTGATCTCGCACAAGTGAGCCAGCGGTTTCCGACCGTCGTGCGGTACCGTCCGCGCCTCCAGCAGGCACGCGCCTATTTCATCGAGGCGCAGACCGTGCAGCATTCGCTGGCCGTCGGCAGGGTCGAGGATCTCACCCGCACCGCGCGCTCCATCAGCGACGAGGTACGGGCGGCCATCCACAGCGTCGCTGGCGGCCAACAGGTGCGCTATCTCGGCCTTGCCGTGTTCTGGGTGTTCCTGCTCTTCGTGGTCGGCGTCGCGTACCTCTACAAGCGCGAACAGCAGGGGCAGCGCTAGCATGCCGGCGCGAGAATCCTGTGTGCGGGAGAGCCGGTCGGCAGCGATCGCGTGAACACCATGACGGAGCGGACGACGCGGTGGGTGCGCGGGCTTGTCGTCGCAGTGGTAGTGGGTTTGCCTGCGATTGCGGCGTTTCTCTTCCTCGCCGTCCAGGTGTCCTCGCAGCCGCCGTTCTGTGGAACCTGTCACAACATGCGGCCCTACTACGAGTCGTGGAAGCAATCGAAGCATCACGACGTCGCCTGCGTCGAGTGCCACATTCCACCCGGGGTCGAGTCGGAGATCCGCAAGAAGATCGAAGCCCTGTCGATGGTGACCAGCTACTTTACAGGCACCTACGGCAGCAAACCGTGGGGTGACGTCTCGGATCGGAGTTGCCTGCGCAGCGGCTGCCACGCCAAGCGCCTGCTGCTCGGGCGCGAGGTCTACCAGAACGTCCTCTTCGACCATCAGCCGCATCTCACCGAGATGCGCCGCGGCAAGCAGTTGCGCTGCACCAGCTGCCATTCGCAGATTGTGCAGGGGCAGCACATCGCGGTGACGGCCAGCACCTGTTTCCTCTGCCACTTCAAGAACACGCCGCTGAACCACGGCACGGCGCGCTGCACGCTGTGCCACAGCGTGCCGGAAAAAGTCGTGACCACCGGAGGCCTGTCGTTCAACCACGCGGACGTGAAGCGCTTCGGTATGGATTGCGTCCTGTGCCACGAAGGCGTCGTCAAAGGCAGCGGCGAGGTGCCACGTGAGCGCTGCTACACGTGTCACAATCAGCCGGCGCGCCTGGAGGAGTATGGAAAGACCGAATCGCTGCACCGCGCCCATGTCACCGAGCATTCGGTGGCCTGCCTCGATTGCCACATCGAGATCCAGCATCGGATCCCCGACCGCGAGGAAGCGGTGGCCACGCCGTGCAAGGACTGTCACGACGCCGCCGCCGGGCACGCAGCCGTGCGTGATTTGTACCGTGGCATCGGTGCGAAGGGAGTCACGCCGCGTCCGGCGGCGATGTACCTGGCGGGGATCCGCTGCGAAGCCTGCCATACCCAGGTGCAAGGTGACCATCGCGTCGCCAGCGACGTGAGCTGCATGGCGTGCCACGGCCCGAGCTACGTCACCATCTACCGCAGTTGGCAGGCGGGCCTGCAGCATCGGATGGAGGGAATGACCCGTGAACTGCAGGCCGCCAAGGACAAGTTGGAGGCGGCAGGGAAAAGCCGTGCCGGCCTCGCCCTTGCCGAAGAGAACCTCGCGCTGCTGCAACGCGGGCATCCGATCCACAACGCGGCGTATGCGGTCGACGTGCTGGGGCAGGCCCTGCAGGATGTCCGTGGCAGCTTGCGCGACGCTGGCGAAACCCCGCCCAACACGCCGCCGTGGGTCGAAGCACCCTACCAGATCGAATGCCTGAAGTGCCACTTCGGGATCGAGTACCTGTCGGCTACTGCCTTCGGACGGACGTTTCCGCATCAACCGCACACGGTGTCGGCGCGCCTGCGCTGCACGGTCTGTCACGGCGACTTGAACAACCACGGACTCCTGAAGCTCGATGCCGCAGCGTGTACCAGCTGCCATGAACGCATCACACGGCCGATGGATGTCGGTAGCGAGGAGTGTCTCAAGTGCCACACTGCCGAGATCGGTGCGGTGTCCGAGCAGGTTCGCTTCCCGCATGAGAAACACATTGCCGCCGGCCTCGATTGTGCCCTCTGTCATCAAGGGGTCGCCGACAAGCCGCACGGGAAATTTGCCCGCTCCGCGGAAGCACTCCCGAAACTCGGCCATTCGTTTTGCAGCACCTGTCACGGCAGCGATGTGCCGGGAGAAGACGGCACTCCTCCTGATGGCGCAAACTGCCAACTGTGTCACACCGGTGCCTAGGAGGAAGTCATGAGCCGTCTGTCCGTTCTGCTCCTCCTCACGCTGCTAGCGGCTCCGGCGTCCGCTGAAGAGATTACCAGCGAAGCGTGCCTCGCCTGTCATGGCAACGAGGGCTTCGCCAGCCCCTCGGGCAAGCCGCTGTATACGAATGCAGAGGCATTCAACAAATCGGTGCATGGTTCACTGCCGTGCACAACCTGCCACGCTGAGATCACTGAGTTGCCGCACGCTGAGAGGTTGAAGCGGGTCGGTACGGAGCCGTGCGCCACCTGCCACAGCGACGCGGTCGCTGCCTACCAGCACAGCATTCACGGTGAAGCGCGGACGATCGGGTTTGGCGAGGCCGCGAGCTGTGCCGACTGCCACGGCAACGTGCACGCCATCACGCTGCACACGGAACCGACGTCCGCTGCGCACTGGTCCCACATGGCGGCGACGTGCGCGCGCTGTCACTCCAACCTCGACATGGCGGAGAAGTTCCAGATCCCGGTGGTGCGTCCCGCCGAGGCCTATCTGCAAAGTGCGCACGCGCGCACCGTCGCCGCCGGCCGTCACGGCGCCGTGTGCTCCGACTGCCATGGCAACCACGACATTCTGCCGTCCACCGATCCGCAGGCGACGATCTATCGCGCCAACGTACCCGCCACCTGCGGCAAGTGCCACGCCGAAATCCTCGCGGCCTATCGAGCCAGTGTGCACGGCGAGGCACTGGCGCGCGGGGCCAGTGACACGCCGGTGTGCACCGACTGCCATGGTGAGCACCGCATCCTCAGCCCGGCGGAACCATTGTCGCCGGTCTCGGCAACCAGGGTGGCCAAGGACACCTGCGGCCGCTGCCACGGGAGTGTGCGTCTGAGCGAGAAGTACGGGTTCGACCCGCAGAAGGTGTCGGCCTTCCAGGACAGCTATCATGGCTTGGCCGGTCGTGCCGGCAAGGCCACGGTCGCCAACTGTTCGAGCTGCCACGGCGTCCATGACATTCGCCGTTCATCCGACCCCAAATCGTGGATCAACCCGGCGAACCTGGCGGCAACGTGCGGCAAGTGCCACCCGGGCGCAGGAGCCCGCTTCACGATCGGCTCGGTGCACGGATCGAGCAACGCCGTGGGCACGTGGGCGGCTGCGTGGGTGCGCTGGATCTATCTGTGGCTGATTACGCTGACCATCGGCGGGATGTTCGTGCACAACGCACTCGACTTCTCGCTGAAGGTGCGGCGTCCGCGCACGGGGCCCCCGCCGGTCCCCCCCGGACAGCCGGAACGGATGACCCGGCCGTTGCGCTGGCAGCATGGCTTGACGATGCTGAGCTTCTCGGTGCTCGTCTACACCGGCTTCGCGCTGAAGTATCCGGAGAGCTGGTGGGCCGCCCCGCTGGTCCGCTGGGAGGGGCCGCTCGGTCTCCGCGGCCTCACCCACCGCGTCGCCGCCGTGGTCATGATCGGCGCGTTGGTGTGGCACATCGGGCAACTGTTGGTGAGCCGACGGCTGCGCACGTGCATCATCTTTGGAATGCTGCCATCGTTGCACGACGCCAAGGTGCTGTTTGGCACGCTGGCGTACTACATGCGTGTGCGGCGCACGCCCCCGCACAGCGGGAAGACTTTCAACTACGCCGAAAAGGCGGAGTACCTGGCGTTCATGTGGGGCTCAGTGGTCATGGCCGTGACCGGGTTCGCGCTGTGGTTCTCCAACCTGACACTGGAGTATCTCCCCGGCTGGGTTCCCGTCGTCGCCACCGCCGTGCACTTCTACGAAGCGATCCTGGCCTCGCTCGCCATTCTGGTGTGGCACTTCTACTGGGTGATCTTCGATCCCGATGTCTACCCGATGGACTGGACCTGGTGGGACGGGCATCCACCGAACCAACGGGTGCTGGAGCGTCTACCGGAGGAGCACGACGGGGAGACGAAACCAGCGAAGGAGTAGCTGAGAACTGGTTTGCCAACAGAAGTGCCAGCAAATTGATGTAGCAATACAGTCTCCTTGCGCCCTTGCTGGTCACCATCTTTTTCAGCCTGACTAGACTACCACTTGCGACGGCACCATCCACCTGAAATGAGATCGCGGAAACTGTCGCTGCGACGACGTGCCTTCCGAGGCGGGCTTCGCGAGTTCAGGGATACCGTCGGCTCTGCTTCCCACCCCTGACAACATCGCGTGGCGCGTGCCTTGCGATAGGCCCACCAGGGCGCGGCGGATTTCATGCATGGACGCCACGCACGCTCTACGCATCTGGGGCTCGGTGGTCATGGCCGTGACCGGGTTGGCGCTGTGGTTTTCCAACCCGACCCTGGGAGCGCTTGCAATTTTGCATTTGGACTGCAGATCTGCACGCCGCTCGATGGCTGGTCGGGATCGCCGTGAACACGGCGGAGGCCTGGCTCTCCGTGCTCGAAGCGACCTATCAGGTCATCATCCTGCGGCCGTACTTCGCCAACGTCAGCAAGCGCCTGGTCAAGACGCCCAAGGTGTTCTTCACCGACGTCGGTACGCTGTGCTACTTGGCCGGGCTGCGCGATCCGCAGCACGCCGCAGCCGGTCCGCTCGGCGGCGCGATCTTGGAGAGCGCGGTGGTCACGGAAGTGGTGAAAGCACTCCTCCACCGTGGGAAGGATCCGCAGGTTTACTTCTGGCGCACGGCTGCGGGCACCGAGGTAGACCTGCTCGTGGAATCTGAGGGCACCGTCACGCCGATCGAGGTCAAGCTCTCCGCCACACCAAGGCCGGAGATGGCAGCGAGCATCGCCGCGCTGCGCAAGGACCTCAAGGGTCGGGTTGGTGCCGGCTACCTCATTCATCCAGGAACGGTGCAGCTACCGTTGGGTGGTGCGGTGACCGCGCTGCCGTTCGGCGCGATGTGATGCGAAGGAGTTACCCGCAGAGGAAGCGAAGCGGAAAGAGCAGCAATGCAGGGCAGACTGGGGCGGACCGGAACAGCGGGTTGGTCGAACGCAATACCTCGCATGTCCTGGTTGATCCGGTGAATGCGGGAGTTGCCTATGCCGCCAGCTACATAAGCACCCACGTACGCGCGCGGACTCAGCGGTAACCGAAGACCTGCGCCCAGACGATCAGGAAGATCAAGATCAGACCGATCGTCAACGCGACCGCGCCGAAGATGCGGAAGCCGCGTACGACGTAGTGCGGCATGGGCTCGACCAGGTGCTTCTCGAGCTCACCGGAGGCCACGAGCTGCTCGTACTCGCGCGGACGATCCGCCTTGAACTCTTCGAGCGGGATGCTGCCGGTGAAGATCACCGTGTCCATCGGAAACCGGTCGGGCCGGAAGTGCGTGTTGAAGAAGTGCACGGTGAAGATGAAGCCGACCGCGAGGAGCGCCTCGTCGGAGTGGATGATCGTGGCGACGTTGATCGCCCAGCCCGGCAGGAAAAGGGTGAACACCTCCGGGAACCAGAGCACCAGACCGGTCGAGCCGATCATGATGATGCCCCAGAAGACCGCGAAGTAATCGAACTTCTCCCAATAGGTCCAGCGGCCGTAGCGCGGGCGTGGGCCCATGCCGATGAACCAGCGCACCGTCTGACCCAACTCGCGCAGATCGTTCAAGTTGGGGAGCAGCGACTCGCGATCGAGCAGGAACTGCGCCCAGGTTTTGTGCGAACGCATCTTCTGCAACACGACGTCCACGATGTGGATGCCCGCGTAGGTGAACGTGATCAGGGCGCAGATGCGGTGAATGATGCCCGCCGCCGCGAAGCCGCCGAGCCAACGCGACAGCGCTGCCGCCCAGGGCAGATACGAGAACTTGAGGGTCATGCCCGTGAGGGCGAGGCCGAGGAAGCTGATGATGACCAGGATGTGGAGCTGCCGGACGCGCGCCGGGAAGCGTCTGACCTCCTTGCCATGGGACTGCGCCTCCTGCGCCTTGCGTTCCTTCATCATCTGCCACGAGCGCGGCAGCCAGAGCAGGGTGTGGACGCCCGCGACCACGAGCGTGCCGACCAGCAGCGTGGTCATGAACCAGAAGGTGTAGAACAGGATCGGGTACTTGTTCTTGTCGTGATGGGTCGCGTGCGTGAGGTAGCCGGCGAACTGCCGATGCGAACCGGGATGACATTTGCCGCAGGTCTCAACGATGTTCTGGCGGGACAGATGCGAGGCCGGATTGTTCGGCGGCAGGATGTCGTGCGCGCCATGGCAGTCGTGGCACTTGGCGGTGGCCCCGAAGCCGAGCTTCGACACTTTGCCGTGGAATGTGTCGAAGTAGCTCTTGGTGACCTCCTCGTGACACCGGCCGCATTGGTTGAGGACGGCGAGCTTGAAGCTGTCGGTGTCCGCACGCGTGATTTGATGCGAGGTATGGCAGTCCGCGCATTGCGGGAGCTGCTTGTCTCCCTTGTAGACCAACGGTGAGTGCACGCTGGCGCGGAATTTCTCGTAGATGCCGTTGTGACATTTCGCGCAAGTCTGCGGGATGTTCTTGGGGTTCACCGTCGAGCGCTCATCACTGGCCGGTAGTTCGCGATGCGCCGTGTGGCAATCGGCGCACATCGCTGTCACCAGCAACCCGCTCTGGATCAGGCCCTTGCCGTGGATGCTCTCGACGTAGCGCTCCACCGGATTGGGCTCACTGCCTTTGTACCGGACGGCCGCCTGCTGGCCCTCGCGGTGACACTGCCCGCAGAGGTTGGGCACATTCATGGCGAATGTGGTGGCCTTCGGGTCCTTGTGGCCGCGGGTGTTGTGCACGCCGTGGCAGTCCTTGCAGACGGGAGCGTTGGTGTCGCCGCGCGCCGCCAGCGTACCGTGAATGCTGGTGGAAAATTCCTTGACCACCTCGGCGTGGCAGATCGAGCAATCCACCTTGGTGGTCACCGTCGCGCAGGGCCGCTCAGCGGCGAACGGGTCGGTGCCGGTGTGACACTTGGCACAGGCGACATTGCGGTGAATCGAGTTGCTGATCTCTTCGCGACTCACCGCCAGCGAAATGGTCTTGCCGTCGCGTTGCACGGTGAGGTCCGGATTCTCGTGGCACTTCAAGCACTGCTCGTTGGCGATGCCTTCCTCGTACAGGATTCTGCGGACCTTGTGCGGTGCGTGGCAATCGACGCAGATCGGGACCTTGTTCGGCTCCTTCTCCCAGAGTTCGCCGCGGATGACCTGACGATGCACGGCTTCGATCTGTCCGTGGCACTTCTTGCAGAGCTGCGGGATGTTGTCGCGGAAGATGCTGGAGCGCGGATCGGTGTGCGGCAGGACGTTGTGCGCCGTGTGGCAGTCGATGCAGACCGCCGCCACCGTGAGCCCACGTTTGAAGAGGCCCTCGCCGTGCATGCTCTCGGAGTAATGTTCGAGGATCTTGTCCTGCGGAATGTCGTAGGTCTGGGTGACGGGTGTGCCTTCCTTGTGGCACGAGCCGCACACGAAGGGGATGCGGAAACGGGCGACGCGCGATTGGGGCGACTTGACGGGGACGATATCGTGCGTCCCGTGGCAGCTCCAGCACCGCGGCGCCAGCGGCGCTCCGGCACTGACCTCGCGGCCGTGCAAGCTGTTGGAGTAGACCTTGGCGACATCCTCGTGGCAGCCGCCGCAATTGACCGGCGCCACCTTCTCGGTGTGCGGAAAGTCGGTCTTCACAAGGTCGGCGTGACAGCCGGTGCACTCGATCGTTGCATGGACGCTGGTGGAGAATTTTGCTCCATCGACGACGATGCTGCGGCCGTCCCCGGCGGTCATGCCTTCTTGCCCGTGACAAGTCAGGCAGGCATCGCTCTCCGCGCGCGCCGCTTCGCTTGCGGACACCGTGATTATCGCGGCGACGGTGCCGGCCAGCAGCGCCGCTCGAAGGGGTCGATGGCGCAGCGCGAACATCGCCGGGCGAGGAGGTTTGCCGGTCATGCGGTCACCCGCCGTTCAAGACGCGTGCCGCACGCCCTGCGTGTCCAGTGACCGCTGCGGATTCTCGCTGCCGACCGGTGTTGATTCACGTTTACGAGAATGTCGTGACCATGCGCTCTCGTTCGTAAGATTCGGGCCGCGTCGTCTTCTCACCGGCAACAACGGCCCGCAACATCCGTTCGGCCCTCCGTCGCTTGTGCTCTGGCGCGTGATTTGCCTCCCCCAACGCGCGATGTGCTGCTGTGCACGCGAGAGAAGTCTGCGCCGGAGCCGGGTCAGATGAGGTCTCGGAATCTCTCCATAAGCTGCGTTGCTGCGCTGCGCGGTGCGTTCCTCATTCTCCTGGTTGCTGCTCGGTTGGCGCCTGCGGCTCAGGGTGAGGAGGCTGATGCACGTGAGACACCGCCCCGGCAACCGCTGGTCGAGGGGAGGCAGGTCTTCGAGGCCAAGGGTTGCGTGCGTTGTCACACCATCCGCGACGGCGGCTCCATTGGTCCCGACCTGGCTCGCAGCGGCTCCTGGAGTGATGTCATGCAGTTCGCTGGCAGTTTGTGGAACCACACACCAGCGATGGCCGCCAAGATGCGCGAGCAAGGAATGGAGCACCCGACCGTGTCGCCCGACGAGATGAAGAAGCTCGCGGGCTATCTTTTCGCAGTGAGATTCTTTGAAGAGCCCGGCAATGTGGCCCGCGGGCGCGAACTGTTCGAACAGCGATCGTGTGCGCAGTGCCACCAGCTTGGCGGACACGGTGGTACCGTCGGGCCGCGACTCGACGAACTGAAAGATTCCGCCTCCGCCGCCTTCATGGCGCAAGCCTTGTGGAACCACGGACCTGAAATGGCTGCCAAGATGGCCGAGCAGAAGGTGGAGCGGCCGCGTCTGGAAGGCAACGAGGTTGCGGACATTGTCGCTTACATTCGAGGCGACGCGGGCGATGGAGGAGCCCGCGAACTGCTCTATGCCCAGGCCGGCAGCCCGCTCGCGGGCAAGACCATCTTCAGTGCGAAGGGCTGCAGCCAGTGCCATGCGATCGCCGGAACCGGTGGTGCGGTTGGCCCTGATCTGGGGGTGCAAAGGCCACGGTCCAACGTCGCCGAAATGGCGGCCGCGCTGTGGAACCACGGGCCGCCCATGTGGGCCAAGATGAAGGAGCGCGGGCTGCCGGTTCCCAAGCTCAGCGACGCGGAAATGGCCGATCTCCTGGCGTATCTCTACTTCGTTCAATACATGGGGCAGGCCGGCAACGCGACGCGCGGTGGCGAACTCCTCCGTCAGAAGGCCTGCACGGAATGTCACGGCGTCGGCAGCCGTGGACCAAAAGGGGCGGACTTGGCGGCCTCTGAAGCGCTCCGATCACCTGTGTACTGGGCTGCGGCCATGTGGAACCACACCGCTGACCTCGAGCAGAAGGAGCACGTACGCGCGCGCTTCGACGACGATGAGATGCGCGATGTCGTCGCGTTCCTGCGCTCGGCAGGCGCGAGAAAGTAGAGCGGCTGCATGAGCGAAACCCGAGTACCGGGGGAGACCGACGCGCCGCACGACGACGCGCAGTCGGGTGGTGACGATGCCGAGTTTTCCTTGGCTCAGTCCAATGCCCTCATCCCACTGCTGGTCATCTCAGCCGTGACTGTTCTGGCGATTGTTCTGGTCATCGTCCGTGCGAAGCCGGTCGTCCCGCATGAAGGTGCCGTTGCCAACAAGGCCTTCGGTCCGGCTGATTTTCCAGAGCTCTTTGCACAGCAGGAGGCCTTGCTCGGTGCGGCCGGCCCATCGACAGGCTCCTCGGCGTTGGTCTTTCCGGTTCCGGCACCGCCGTTCAGCGAGGGCATCTTCCCGTGCACGAGTTGTCACGAAGGCATCCCTCCCAACCCGGAACGGCGGCCTTTGGAAGGCATGCACAGCGACATTGTCCTGCACCACGATGAGGAGCACCGCTGGTGTCTCGACTGTCATGACACGAACAACCGCGACCAGTTACATCTGGCCAGCGGCGCGCCGGTACCGTTCACCGAGTCGTATCGGCTCTGCGGACAGTGTCACGGAACGCAGTACCGCGATTGGCGCTCGGGCATTCACGGCAAACGCACCGGCTACTGGAATGCCTCGAAGCGCTACTTTCTCTGCGTTCACTGTCACAACCCGCACAATCCGCGCTTCGCAGCCTTGCAGCCACTGCCGCCGCCGATTCGGCCGCAGTATCTGCGGTCCGAAGATGTGGCCGTCGCGCCCTCTGGAGAAGCGGGTCCGGCAGCGACGGGGAAGGAGGGGGGCGATGGCGCGCACGCCCGCTGACGACTGCGGCGGTTCAACCGCGGATGCGGGAGTGAGCCGCCGCGACTTTCTCACCGCAGTCGGCGTAGCCGCCGCCGGCTTCCTGGCCGGATGTTCACCGGACGTCCGCGAAGCGTTCTTTCAGAAGCACTTCCTCGAGTTGTCGCCGCAGGAGGTCGACAGACGGATCGCACGGCTGCGCGCCGACTACAAGCAGCGGTTCGGGCAAGACGTGTCTATTTCCGCCGAGCCTGCCGTGCCGGGCGTGGTCTTTGGCTATGCGCTCGACCTGTCGCGTTGCATCGGCTGCCGGCGCTGTGTGTACGCGTGTGTGAAAGAGAACAACCAGTCGCGCGATCCGCAGATCCAGTGGATCCGTGTGCTCGAGATGGAGAAGGACAAGGGCATCGACTTCGAGGAAGCCAACCCGTACTACGACCCCGAGCGGGTTCCCGATCCCGACCACTTCTACGTGCCGGTTGCCTGCCAGCAGTGCCGGACACCGCAGTGCACGCGCGTTTGTCCGGTCGGTGCGACGTGGCAGGAGCCCGACGGCATCGTGGTGATCGACTACGACTGGTGCATCGGCTGCCGCTACTGCATGGCGGCCTGCCCGTACGGCGCCCGCCACTTCAACTGGGGCGAGCCGCAGCTGCCGGCGGCCGAGCTCAACCCGAACATGCACGTGCTCGGCAACCGGCCGCGGCCGCGCGGGGTGGTCGAGAAGTGCACGTTCTGCATCCAGCGCACCCGCGCGGGCCGCTATCCGGCGTGCGTCGAGATCTGTCCGGTGGGCGCGCGCAAGTTCGGCAATCTGCTGGATCCGGAGAGCGAGATCTCGCGCATTCTGCGCGAGAAGCGGGTCTTCGTTCTCAAGGCCGAGCTCAAGACGGAGCCGAAGTTCTACTACTTCTACGGGGTCTGACGGAGGACGCATGGGACCAGCGCAGATCATTGCCACAAGCGCCCGCTTCGTCTTCCGGGGCGGCAAGGCGTACTGGCTGTGGATCAGCTTCCTGCTGGCGATGATTCTGTGGGGCGGGTCGGCCTATATCGAGCAGCTGCGCGTCGGCATGATCGTGACCAACATGCGCGATCAGGTCTCATGGGCGTTCTACATCGGCAACTTCACGTTCCTGGTGGGCGTGGCTGCGGCCGCCGTCGTCCTCGTCATTCCCGCGTACATCTACCACTGGGGGCCCATCAAGGAGGTCGCCATTCTGGGTGAGATCCTCGCCGTCAGTGCGATCATCATGTGCCTTCTGTTCGTGGTCGTCGATATCGGCCGGCCCGATCGCGGCTGGCACCTCATCCCGTTCATCGGCCACATGAACTTCCCCAGCTCGGTGCTGGCGTGGGACGTCCTGGTGCTGAATCTCTATCTGGTGCTGAACCTGGTGATCGTTGGGCATCTGCTGTACCGCGGCATGCAGGGGCGTCACTACAACCAGCGCCTGGTGGTGCCGCTGGTGCTGTTCTCGATTCCAGCGGCGGTCGGCATCCACACCGTGACGGCCTTCATCTATGCCGGCCTGCCGGGACGCCCGTACTGGAACGCCTCCATCCTCGCGCCGCGCTTTCTCTGCTCGGCCTTCTGTTCGGGACCGGCGGTGATGGTCGTCCTGTTCCAGATCCTGCAGCGTACCACCAACATTGCGATCAAGGACGCGGCGATTCGCAAGGTGGCAGAGCTGATGGCCTATGCGATGTTCATCAATCTGTTTCTGCTCGGCGCCGAGATCTTCAAGGAGTACTACTCGGCGACGGAGCATCTCATTCATTTCCAATATCTCTTTGCCGGTGTCCGCGGGCACCACGCGCTGGTGCCCTATGCGTGGGCGTTCGTTGGTTGCGGCATCGTCGCCTTCTTGCTGTTCCTCTTCCCGACGACACGACGCAACGTCGTGACGTTGAACCTGGGCTGCTTGCTCATCTATGCGAGTGTCTACATCGAGAAGGGCATGGGGCTGGTCATGCCGGCGTTCACGCCCGACACGCTCGGCGAGATCTACGAGTACACACCGACGATCCACGAGCTGCGCATCGGCGCGGCAATTTTCTCGATCGGCTTCCTCGTCTTCACCGTCCTCTGCAGAATCGCCATCCCGATCCTGACCGGCGAGTTCGCCGCGGCGCGGACGGCAGCGGTGGCCGGCAAGGCGCCGCACTGGCACGCCACCCCTGCCGGTGCCGGGACACCGTGACGGGCTTTCCAAGCGCCGCACAATCTGGCAGTAGCTACCGTTAGACCGTACAACTCTGAGCGGAGATGCGCCTCGTCTCGCGGGGCGCATCTGCCGCCCTGTGTGAGGACGATCGCGGGAGTCAGGATGGACGCTGGAACCGCTGATGACGTGAGCCGCCGCCGCCTCCTCGACGTGCTGCTCTCAGGTGGCATGGTCGCGTTTCTCGGCGCGGTCTTCTACCCGGTGGCGCGTTACCTCACGCCGCCGAAGGTTACCGAGATCGCCACCAGCACGGTGGTGGCCGCGAAGGTGTCGGAGGTCAAGCCGAACGCGGGCAAGATCTTCCGCTTCGGGTCGAAGCCGGGCATTCTCGTGCGGCTGCCCTCCGGCGAGTGGCGCGCCTTTTCGGCGGTGTGCACGCACCTGCAGTGCACCGTGCAGTACCGCAGTGACCTGGAGCAGATCTGGTGCCCGTGCCACAACGGACACTTCGACCTTTCTGGGAAGAACGTTTCCGGACCGCCACCGGCGCCGCTCGATCCTTACGATGTGAACGTCAGAGGAGATGAAGTTGTCGTCTCCCGTCGAGCCTAGCGCAAGGCGAGGCGCCGCAGCGTGGTTCGACGAACGCCTCGGCGTCAGCGAGGCGCTCGCGTTCCTGCGTCACAAGACCGTCCCGCTCGGCGGCCACACGGTCTGGTACTATTTCGGGGGCGTGTCGCTGTTCCTCTTTGGCATCCAGGTGGCGACCGGACTGTTGCTGCTGTTCTACTACAAGCCGGGCCTGGACAGCTCGTACGAGAGCGTGCAGTTCATCGTCACGCGCGTGCCCTTCGGTTGGCTCATGCGTTCGCTGCATTCGTGGTCGGCGAACCTGATGGTCTTCGCGGTGTTCGTGCACATGTTCAGCGTCTACTTCCTCAAGGCCTATCGGCCGCCGCGGGAGCTGACGTGGATGACCGGCATGGCGCTGCTCGGACTGACGCTGACATTCGGCTTCTCTGGGTACCTGCTGCCGTGGAATGAGTTGGCCTTCTTCGCGACCAAGGTGGGGACGGACATAGCGGCGGTCGTGCCGGTCGTCGGTCCGACCATCGCACGTCTGCTGCGCGGCGGCGACGACGTCGGTGGCGCCACGCTCACGCGCTTCTTCGGCTTCCACGTCGCCATGCTGCCCGCCGCCTTCAGCGCGGTCCTCGTCGTGCATCTGCTGCTGATCCAGCGCCAGGGCATGAGCGACGCGATCGGCGCCGATCAAACCCCGGCCAAGGGCATGCCGTTCTTTCCCGGTTTCATCCTGCGTGACGCAATTCTTTGGCTGGGCGTGCTGGCTGTCCTGCTCGTGCTGTGCACCTTCGCTCCGTGGGAGTTGGGGACGAAAGCGGACCCGTTTGCGTCGGCGCCGGCCGGCATCCGCCCGGAATGGTACTTCACCTTCGTGTCGCAGAGCCTGAAATACCTGCCCGCGGAGATCCTCGGTCTGGAAGGGGAGGTCGTTGGGATCTGCACGTTCCTCGTCGGCGGGCTCTTCCTGCTCTGTGTTCCCTTTCTCGATCGCCGTGCCGCGCGCAACCAGAAGAGCCCGTTGTTCACGCTCGTTGGTATCGCCATCGTCGCGTTCATGCTCACCATGGTGGCGCTGGCGTACCTGAAGCCGTACTGACCTCAATGAGACAGCAAGAGACTCACCACGGAGGCACAGCGACACAGAGCAATCCGCATTTCCGCTACCGAAAGGCGAGCCTCGGGAACTGCATTTGCAAAGGCGTCTTGTGCCACCTGCGGCTTCTTCGGCTTTCAAAATCCCTGCCTTCGCCGTGTCTCTGTGCCGCTGTGGTGAAACTCTTCTTGTTTGTCGCACTGGCGTTGCCCCGGCTCTGTGTTGCACAGGAAGAGCAGGTCGATACCTGCGTAGCCTGCCACACGGCACTTCCGGAACCGCTCAACCTACCGGTGGAGGGCATGAAGCGAGACGTTCATCGTGAGAAGGGGCTTTCGTGCGTGGACTGTCACGGCGGCGATGCGAGTCTGATGGACATGACGTCGATGGCACCCGAGAAGGGATTTCGCGGCAAGCCGAAGCACGCAGAGATTCCAGACTTCTGCGGACGCTGCCACGCCGACGGTGCGTACATGCGCCGCTTCAATCCGCGCCTCGCCACCGATCAGTTGCAACAGTACTGGACGAGCGTCCACGGGCAACGGCTGAAGCAGGGCGACCAGAAGGTGGCCACGTGCGTCAGTTGCCATGGTGTGCACGGCATCTTGCCGGCCGACCGGGCGCAATCGCGGGTGTTTGCCGCGAACGTTCCCGACACCTGCGGCCATTGCCACTCGAACGCCGAGTACATGGCGGAGTACAAGATCCCCACGGATCAAGAAGCCAAGTACAAGCGCAGCGTGCATGCCGAGATGCTGCTGGTGAAACGCGATCTGTCGGCCCCAGCCTGCAACGACTGCCACGGCAACCACGGCGCCTTTCCGCCGGGTGTGAGTTCGATTGCCGAAGTGTGCGGGCAATGTCACGCCAACAATGCCGCCTTTTTTGTTCGCAGTCCGCACAAAGCGGCGTTCGACAAGGCAGGACTGCCCGAGTGCGCCACCTGCCACAGCAATCACGAGATCCACCGAGCGAGCGACGACATGCTCGGTGGCCAGCCGGGGACCGTGTGCCAACGCTGTCATCAGGCCGGCAGCGCCGGGAACGACGCCGCCGTGACGATGCGTACGGCGATCGACCGTCTCAAGGGCGTGATGACGATCACCGAAGCCGCGTTGCACAAAGCTGCGGTCATGGGGATGGAGATCAGCGAGGAGGAATACGCCTATCGTGAGCAAGTGCGGCCGCAGCTCATCAAGGTGCGGACGGAAACGCACCTGGCGAATCCGCAAGCGGTGACGCAAGCGGTCGACGAGGCGATCAAGGCGGCCGCCGCCAGCGAAGCGGCGGCGACCGCGAGCCTCGCGGAGGCGCAGGCCCGCCGGCGCAACCTGCTGTTGCCGCTGGGGTTGATTGTCGTGTTGATGTTGCTCTTGTACGCGAAGCTGCGGCAGCTGGAGCGGCGCAGCTAGG
>DATKMS010000405.1:0-28318 GCA_035541735.1 Candidatus Margulisiibacteriota bacterium | reverse complement strand
CGCGCCAGACGCACGATTGAGGAGTTGAAGGCGCCGGACAGTCCGCGCTCGCCGGTGCAGACCAGCAGCAGATGCACCCGGTCGGCGCCGGTGCCCGCCAGCAGCTTCGGCGCGGTGCTCGATCCCGCCGCCGCGCTCGCGATGTTCGAAATCACCGCGTCCATCTTCTCGGCATAGGGACGCGCCGCTTCGGCCGCCATCTGCGCCCGGCGCAGCTTCGAAGCCGCAACCATCTGCATGGCCTTGGTGATCTTCTGCGTCGCCTTGGTCGAGGCGATGCGGACCCGCATGTCTTTCAGTGACGCCATTGTTCGTCCAGCTCACCCCGGCGGCCGATCCCGCAGGACTTGGCCGCTCAACCCTTAAGCTCGGTCATGCCCGGCCTTATGCCGGGCATGACGTGTCCTCTTCTCACGTCAGCGACGCGAGTGGCCGGATCGCCCCGGCCACGACCCTGCCTGATCAGGAGAAGGTCTTGGCGTAAGCCTCGACGACGGCCTTCAGCTTGGATGCGCTGTCGTCCGACAGGTCGCGGCTGTCGCGGATGGCGTTGAGCAGGTCGGCATGCTTGCCGCGCAGTGTCGACAGCAGCCCCTGCTCGAACGCACCGACCTTGTTGACCGGCAGCGCGTCGAGATAACCGTTGGTGCCGGCCCAGATCACGCAGACCTGCTCTTCCATCTTCAGCGGCGAGAACTGCGGCTGCTTCAACAGCTCGGTCAGGCGTGAGCCGCGGTTCAACAGGCGCTGGGTCGCGGCATCGAGGTCGGAGCCGAACTGCGCGAAGGCGGCCATCTCACGGTACTGCGCCAACTCGATGCGCAGGGAGCCGGCAACTTGCTTCATCGCCTTGATCTGCGCGGAACCGCCGACGCGGGACACCGAGATGCCAACGTTCACCGCCGGGCGGACGCCGGAGTAGAAGAGGTCGGTTTCGAGGAAGATCTGGCCGTCGGTGATCGAGATGACGTTGGTGGGGATGTACGCCGACACGTCGCCGGCTTGCGTTTCGATGATGGGCAGAGCGGTGAGCGAACCGCCGCCACGTTCGCTACTCATCTTGGCGGCGCGTTCCAGGAGACGGGAGTGCAAGTAGAACACGTCGCCGGGGTAGGCCTCGCGTCCTGGCGGCCGGCGCAACAGCAGCGACAGTTGGCGGTACGCCACCGCCTGTTTGGAAAGATCGTCGTAGATCACCAGGGCGTGGCGCCCGTTGTCGCGGAAGTACTCGCCGATCGTGCAGCCGGTGTACGCCGCGATGAACTGCAGCGGCGCCGTGTCCGACGCGGTGGCGGCGACGACGATGGTGTAGTCCATGGCGCCGTGGCGGGTGAGCCGGTCGACCACCTGCGCGACGGTCGAGCGCTTTTGGCCGATGGCCACGTAGATGCACACCACGTCACCGCCGCGTTGGTTGATGATCGTGTCGATGGCGACGGCGGTCTTGCCGGTCTGCCGGTCGCCGATGATCAGCTCGCGCTGGCCGCGCCCGATGGGGATCATGGCGTCGATTGCCTTGATGCCGGTCTGCAGCGGCTCCTTCACCGGCTGGCGGCCGACGATGCCGGGTGCCTTCAACTCGATGCGGCGGGTGTCGCTGGCATCGATGGGACCCTTGCCGTCGATGGGTTGTCCGAGACCGTCGACAACGCGGCCGAGCAGTGCATCCCCGACCGGTACCTCGGCGATGCGGCCGGTGCGGCGTACTTCGTCGCCTTCGCTGATCAGCTGCGCTTCGCCGAAGATGGCGGCGCCGACGTTGTCCTCCTCGAGGTTGAGCACGAGGCCGTAGATGTTGTGTGGAAACTCGAGCAACTCCCCGGCGGCTGCCTTGTCGAGGCCGTAGATGCGGGCGATGCCGTCGCCGCAGGAGAGCACGCGGCCGGTTTCGCGGACCTCGACCTCGCGCCCGTACTCGGCGATCTGACGTTTGATGACGTCGCTGATTTCAGCTGGGCGAATATCCATGTCGTGAGAGTTCCTCCTACAGCGAAGCGGCTCCGCTCAATTCACTTGCCAGACGATCAAGTTGTGTACGCACACTACCGTCGTATACTTTACCTTCCACCTCGACGACCACTCCACCAAGCAGATCGCCATCGACCACTACGCGCGAGACGATCTGCTTGCCCGTGAGCGTTGCAAAGGTGCTGACGACGTCCGCTTCCTGCGTGGCATCGAGAGCAGCCGCGCTGCGGATGGTCAGGCGGACACGGCCGAGCTGAACATCCAGCAGCTGCTGGTAACGGTCGGCAATCGCCGGCAGCTCCTCGAGGCGCTGATGATCTGCCAGCAGCCCGAGGAAGTGCGCCAGCAAATCCGACAGCGTCAGCTCGCGCGCCAGCATGGCCGCCAGCTCGTGGCGGCGGGCGATGGAGAGCATTGGACTGCACAGCACGGGACCCATGGTCGGGTCGGCGGCGACGGCGGCGAGGCGCAGCAGTTGGTCGGCGGTTGGTTGCAGCGTATTGCTGTCCTTCGCCAGCGCGAAGAGCGCCTTGGCGTAACGGCGCGACACCGCACTCATTGCCGCACCTGCTTGAGGAAGTCGGCGATGAAGCGTTGCTGGTCCGCGGCGGTCCATTGCGCGCGGGTGCTCTCTTCCGCCAGGTGGACGGCCTGGCGCACCAGCTCGGCGCGCAACTGCTGCTGCATGCGGCGCAGTTCGTATGCGGCGGCGCGTTCGGCGTCCTTGCGGATGGCGTCGGCGGCTGCGCGGGCGGCCGCAAGGATACGTTCGCGCTCCTGCTCGGCGTCGCGTTGGGCTTGCGCGCGCAGCTCCGTGGTGGTGCGTTCCAGCGTGGCGAGACGTGCTTCCCACTCGGCCTTGAGGCGTGCGGCTTCGTCTTTCGCCGCGGCTGCCTCCTTGAGGTCATTGATGACCTGGTCGCGGCGTTCGCTCACCCACGAGCGCACCGCCGGCATCACGAAGCGCCCCAGCAACCACACGAAGATGCTGAGATTGATCGCCGATAAGAGCAGCGTCCCCCACGGCACCCCGTGCGCCGCGTGCCCCTGCGCCTCCTCGCTCGCCAGCGCGCCCTGGGCCGCGAAGAACGCCGCAATGCCGACGACGCTCCGCCAGCTCATGACACGGGCCTCCCGACGACGCGTTCCATGATGCGACTGGCAAGGTCTTTTGCCTCGGCAGCGAGTCCGGGGCGCGCTTCGTCCGCCTGCCGGCGCAGGCTGTCGCGGAGCTGCGACAACTGGGTGTTTGCCTGCGCGCGTGTCTCGGAAAGCAACCGCTGCTCCTCGGCTTGGTTGGCGTTGCGGGCGGCGGCGCCCTCAGCAGCCAAAGCGACTCGCACCTCATGCATACGCCGCTCGTACTCCGTTTGCGAGACTTGCGCGGCCGCATTCATCTCCGTCGCTGCCCGGCGCGTGCCGGTGGTGCGCGCCTCGCGCTGCTCGAGCACGTGAAGCATCGGGTCGAAGAGCAGTCGCTTGAGACCAAGCCATAGAACAAAGAACGAGACAAGCTGTATGATGAATGAAAAATCTGGCGGAAAAGTCAACATCTGCTCTTCGTATTTGGAAAATGTCGCGGCACGTTGCTGGGCCTGACTGCAGGCAGTGGTCGCGCGTGCACGCGCTGCCGGGGAACCCCCGGGGGGAACGGTTTACAAGCTATGGGGAGGCGCGCTATTTACTTGGCCGCCTCGGATGGCATCCGCACGGTACTCGCGTTGCTCCGCTCCTCCTTTGGGAACAAGGCCACTTTTCTGTCGGTCTTCTCCACCTTGCTCTCCGCCGCACCCATCGAACAGTGGCCTTCGAATAGCACGCCCTCGTGGATCACCAGACTCGGTGTCGTGATGTTACCTGTCAACTTGGCCGGCCCACGGAGCTCCACTTGCCGGCGCGCCGTGATGTCACCGGTCACCTTGCCCTTAATGACGATCGTTTCCGCATTGATCTGTGCGTTGATCACAGCCGCCTCGCCGATGATCACGGCCTGCTGGGCCTGAATCTCACCATCGATGAAGCCGTCGATCTTGACACTGCCCTCAAAGGTCAGCTTACCCTCGATACGGCTGCCTTTGCCCAGGTGCGCCTGTACAGCGTCGTCACTTCTCGGGGTCTCCATCGTAAACTCCGCCGCGCTGGTGATTGATGAACGTGGAGTCTCAGGGCGCTGCCCCCTTTCGTCTTTGCCGAATAAGGCCATGCTCGTACCCCCGTCGCTGGTGGAATAAAAGCGCCGGGCTTATAACATCCGAGCCTGCTGTTGTCAAAGTTTCCTGCCAGCTTTCTCGCGGCTGTCAGGAAACCGTCAGAGCGCTCAGACGATCGATCAGCGCATTCAACCCTTCGAGTGAATAGTACTCGATCTCGATCTTCCCGGCACCGCCGCGCCGGGCGTGCAACCGCACGCGCGTCCCCAGCGCCTCGGTGAGCCGATGCTCAGCAGCCCGCAATTCGACATCTGCGAGCGGCCGCGTGTGGCGCTTTGCTAGCTTTTCGGTTTCGCGGACCGTCAGGCGCCGGGCGACGATTTCACGGGCGAGCTTGATTTTCGCCGCTTCGGGGCCGGCATTGACCAGCGCCCGCGCATGCCCCGCCGACAACGTACCGCGCTCGATCTCCCGCTGTATTTCTTGCGGAAGTTGCAACAACCGCACGGTGTTGGCGACGCTCGACCGGTCTTTGCCGACGCGCTTGGCGATCTCGTCCTGCGTCAGGTTGAACTCATCGCTGAGGCGGCGATAGGCGCGTGCTTCTTCCAGCGGATTGAGGTTCTCCCGCTGAATGTTCTCGATCAGCGCCACCTCGAGCATTTCGCCGTCGGCGCAATCGCGGACGGTCACCGGAACCTGCTCCATACCCAGCTTCTGTGCCGCACGGAAGCGGCGTTCTCCAGCGATCAGCTCGTAGGCCCCGTTGACCCGGCGCACGAGGAGGGGCTGCAGGATGCCTTTCTGACGGATGGACTCAGCCAACTCGTCGATCGCTGCTTGATCAAACGCCTGCCGCGGCTGCAGCGGGTTCGGCTGAATCGCCGCCACGGGCAGGTACGACTGGTTTTCCTCCTGATAGCTGCTGGGAATCAGGGCTCCGAGGCCTCTACCCAGCGCGCGTCGTTTTGCTGGCTCCATGGTTTATCCTCCTCCGACCTCGCTCTCCTCCGCAAATCTTGACTTACGCCACTGATTTCTTTCAAGAATTTCCTGTGCCAACGCTTTGTACGCTTCCGCCCCACGCGAGGTCGGGTCGTAAACCACCGCAGGCAGGCCATGACTCGGCGACTCGCTGAGCCGAACATTGCGCGGGATGATCGTCTGGAAAACTTCGCGCGGAAAGTGACGCCGGACCTCTTCGACTACTTGATGGCAGAGACTGTTGCGGGTGTCGAACATCGTCAGCAGCAACCCTTCGATGACCAAAGCAGTGTTGAGTCGCTGGCGAATCAACTCCACGGTCTGGAGCAAGGCGCTGAGTCCTTCCAACGCATAGTATTCGCACTGTAAGGGCACCAGGAGCGAGTCTGCAGCGGTCAGTCCGTTGATGGTCAGCAACCCCAGTGATGGGGGGCAATCAATGATCAAATAGTCATATGCATCGCGCACGCTGCGGAGCGCCTCCATCAGGCGGTGTTCGCGAGCGATCATCGGCACCAGTTCGATCTCCGCGCCGATGAGGTCGCGCGTCGACGGCAACACACTGAGCGACTGGACCGCTGCGGGTCGAATGGCGGCCGTTGCCGGTTGCTCGCCCATGATCACTTCATAAGCCGTCGGCAGACCATCAGCCTTGGCCAAGCCGACGCCGCTGCTCGCGCTCGCCTGCGGGTCGATATCGATCAGCAAGGTGGAGCGACCAGCCAACCCCAGGCTGGCTGAGAGATTAACGGCGGTCGTCGTCTTCCCAACACCGCCCTTCTGATTTGCAATGCAGATGATGCGCCCCACCGCCCCTGACTCCCCACACGTGGAAGGTAGGTTTCATCTACCACAGGCCGCGGGACGGCGAAAGTGTTTCACGTGAAACGTCGGAGCCGGCGGAGACGACCTCACGGCTTACGGTAGACGATGAGTCGGTGATGGGCGCCGCCGGGCAGCCGGTACTCCACCACTTCCGACTCCAGCAGGGGGCCGCAATAGGCAGGGTCCGCGGCACCACGCGTGCCCCCCCTCATCGCAATCGCCAAGCCGCCAGGTGCGACCAATCGCTCAGCGAGGACGAGAAAGTCCCGGAGCTGCCAGACTGCTCGTGACACGACGACATCCCAGGGCCCAGCGCCGCGATCAGCAAGATGCTCTGCCCGTTCCTCGATGACCTCAGCATTTGCGAGTTCACAAGTGCGCACTGCCTCGCGCAGGAAGCTCGCTCGTTTCCGGCGCGACTCAACCAGCGAGACTTGCGCGCCGGCGCACACAATCGCCAGCGGGATCCCGGGAAAGCCGGCGCCGCTTCCGAGGTCGGCGATCCGCGTTCCCGGCTGAATGAACCGACCGAGCGGGAGTGAATCGAGAATATGCGAGCGCACGATCGCCCCGGCGGTAGACGCCGCCGTCAACGATATCCGAGTGCGCCACAGGAGCAGTGTGTCGACGTACGCCTGGAAACGGCAGACCGCAGTATCAGACAGAGCGATGCCGAGCGCGGCGGCGCCATGGATCAAGTCATCGACTGCCGCCGCGGGCATGGCCCGCGGGTCAGCATCCTCCATTGCGCTTCAGGTGCACGGACAACAACGATACGGCAGCCGGCGTGACGCCGGGGACGCGCGCTGCCTGCCCGAGCGACCGCGGACGAATGTGCGCCAGCCGCTCACACGCCTCGCGCGACAGACCCTTCACCGCCGCATAGTCCATATCGTTCGGGATGCGCGCTTCCTCCATGCGCTTGAAACGATCCACCGCATCGTTCTGCCGTTTGACGTATCCCGAGTACTTGAGCGAAACCTCCACCTGCATCACCACATCCGCTGCCGGCCCTGCAGTAGGCGGCGCCGTGGCGAGCCCCACGACGGCGTCGTAGGGGAGCTCCGGCCGGCGCAGCAGTTGCGCCAGGCTGGCGGGTTGTGTGATCTCCGCTGTACCCAACAGCCGCAGCCGAGCGTTGAGGTCGGGTGATGGGACGACGATCGTTGATTCCAGACGTTCGATCTCGTTGCGAACCTGCTCGCATTTGCGCTGCGTGCGCTCGAACTCAGGCGCACCGACGGCGCCAACGCCCCGGCCCAGTTCGGCGAGCCGCAGATCCGCATTGTCTTCCCGCAGCAACAGGCGGTACTCGGCACGTGAGGTGAACATGCGGTAGGGCTCGCCGCCGACTCCCTTGGTTACCAGGTCATCAATCAGCACGCCGATGTACGCTTGGTCACGATTGAGCACTAGGGGTGGTTCGCCGCGCAGCTTCAGGACCGCGTTGATTCCAGCCATGAGCCCTTGAGCAGCGGCTTCCTCGTACCCCGTCGTTCCGTTGATCTGTCCGGCGTGGAAAAGGCAGGCGACCAGCTTGGTCTCAAGCGACGCGTGTAGCTGTGTCGGATCCGCATAGTCGTACTCGATGGCGTATCCCGGTCGCATGATCACGGCCTGCTCCAATCCGCGGATCGAGTGCACCATTTCGATCTGCACATCGAGCGGCAGACTGGTCGACAGACCGTTGGGGTAGACCTCGACGGTGGTTCGGCCCTCGGGTTCGAGGAATATCTGGTGTCGCTCTTTGTCGGCGAAGCGTACGACCTTGTCTTCGATCGACGGGCAGTAGCGCGGCCCGCGGCTCTGAATGCGGCCGCCGTACAGCGGTGAGCGATCGAGAGCACTGCGAATGATCTCATGGGTGCGGCCATCGGTGTAGGTGATGTGGCAGGGAATCTGCGGCTGGTTGATGTGCGTGGTCGAGAACGAGAATGGAAGAGGAGGATCAGCGCCGTGCTGCACTTCCAAAGCACTGTAGTCGATGGTGCGGCCATCGAGACGCGGGCATGTCCCCGTCTTCAACCGGCCGACGCGAAAGCCGAGCGCCGCCAGTTGTTCGCTCAGGCCGGTGGCTGCGAAATCACCGGCACGGCCGGCGGCCATGTTTTTTTCGCCGATGTGGATCAGTCCGTTGAGGAAGGTACCGGTGGTCAAGATGACGGCGCGGCCTTCGATGGTTTCACCCATCTGGGTCTGTACGCCACAGACGTGGCCGGCGCCGACGAGCAAGCGCTCGACGCTGCCTTGGTAGAGCGTCAACCCGGGCGCCGCTTCCAACCGCTGCTTCATGCGCTGGCGATACAGCGCCTTGTCGGCTTGCGCACGCGAGGCACGCACAGCTGGGCCCTTGCGGGTATTGAGCTGGCGAAACTGGATCCCGGTTTCGTCGATGGCGCGGGCCATTTCACCGCCGAGCGCATCGATCTCCTTGACCAGATGCCCCTTGCCAATCCCCCCGATCGCCGGGTTGCAGGACATCTGCCCGATGTGGTCCAGGTTGAGGGTGATCATCAGCGTATCAGCGCCCATACGAGCTGCAGCCAACGCCGCCTCGATACCTGCGTGGCCGGCACCGACGACAATCACGTCAAAGCACCTGGCGAATGGTCCCATGCGCTGCCTCTTGTTTCACGTGAAACGGACTTCACTTGCCGATGCAAAACTCACTGAAGATGCGGTCGAGGACATCTTCGCTGCTGATCGCACCTGTCACGGTACTGATATGATCGATCGCGTCCTGAACATCAACCGCAACGAGGTCAGGCGGCCGTCGCGCCGCGATCGATTCGCGCGCCAGGCGCAGGCTGCCGCGTGCCTTGGTGAGGGCATCGACGTGCCGCAGGTTGGCAAGCACCGGGAGGTTCGGGACAGGGCGGTCGCAGCTGATCTGCGCCAGCACGGTACGCCGCAGCTCTGCTAGACCAAGGTGCTGCGTCGCCGAGACCCGCACAACCGGGTGATGGTTGGCGAGCTTGCCGACATCGGCCTCCAGCGTCACGGGCGGCAGATCGACTTTGTTCAAGACGATGATCTGTTTGGCGCTGGCGTGCGCCTGCAGCACCGCGTCATCCTCGCTGTCGAGTGCTCGCGAGGCATCGAGGACCGTGAGCAGCACCTGCGCTTCGGAAATGCGGTGGGCGGTACGCTGCATGCCGAGGCGCTCAACCGTGTCGGCCGCGGCGGCGTCGCGCAGGCCCGCAGTGTCGGAGAGCACCACCGGTACGCCGTCGAAGTCGACCGGCTCGTCGATGGCATCACGCGTGGTCCCCGCGATGGGCGTGACGATCGCACGCTCCTCGCCGAGCAACGCATTGAGCAGGCTCGACTTGCCCACATTGGGCTTGCCGATGATCGCGACACGGACACCGTCGCGCATGACCTTTCCGCGTTGATAGGTGTCCAAGAGTGCTTCGATCGGAACGATGCACTCATCGACCGTGGCCAGAAGCTCCTCGACGCCGACGTCAAAGTCCTCCTCCGCGAAGTCGATCTGCGCCTCGAGCAATGCCTTGAGACGGATCACGCGGTCGCGGAGGTCCGCGCAATACTCGGCGAGACGCCCCAACAGCTGCTCCGCCGCGAGCGCGGCGGCGGCGGTCGTGCCGGCGCGGACGAGGTCGATCACGGCTTCCGCTTGTGTCAGATCGATGCGGCCGTTGAGGAAGGCTCGCCGCGTGAACTCGCCCGGCTCGGCGAGCCGCGCTCCTGCGGCGAGAATGCGGGCCAGGATGCGGCGCAGTCCAACCGGACTCCCATGGCAATGCAGCTCGACCACATCGTCGCCGGTGAAGCTGTGCGGCGCCCGCATCAGCACGGCGAGCCCCTCGTCAGCGACCGTGCCTTCGGCTGCGACGATCCGCCCGTGGTAGAGATGGTGTGACAGCCACTCGTCGCGGTTGTGTGACCGTACGAAGAGCGCTGCGAGGATGCGGGGCGCCAGCGGTCCACTGACGCGAATGATGCCGATGCCTCCGTGACCCGGCGGCGTGGCAATGGCAGCGATGGTGTCGTCGGTGTACATCAGGAGCCGGCACCGGACCGGCGTGTCTGGGGTTACTCGGGTTCGGCAGCGTCAGGCCGACGCTTGCTCATTCCAGCCGGGATGATGATCAACTTCCGGAAGTATCCTTTCCCCGAACTCTTGGTGACGAGCGACTTGTCCTCCTGAAGAATCATGTGGACGATGCGCCGGTCGCGCGGGCTCATGGGATTCAACGTGATTGCTTTTCGCTTTCTCTTCGCCTGCTCGCCCATGCGTCGCGCCAACTCTTCCAGCGCCGCGCGGCGCCGGGTACGGTAGTTCTCGGAATCGACCGTGATCCGCGCCGCGCCGCCCTCGTCACGGGTAGCGATGCGGTTGAGTAGATACTCCAGGGCATCAAGCATCTGACCTCTGCGTCCGATCAACACGCCGCTCGTGTCACCGGTCAATTCGAACAGCACGTCGCCGCCCTCCTGCCGCACGTTCACCGCGGCCTGCACGTCCACGTGCCGCAGGATCTCCTCCAATACATGCCGCGCGCGGTCGACCGCGCCGTGGTCCTCCGCGGTCATCACGGTCCGCTCACGCGTGCTCGCGAGTGGTGCAGCGGCCGTGGCAGGCAGCACGGGCGCGCTCCTTGTCGAGTGGTCAGCGTCGATGGGGGCACGCAACGTGGCGCGCACGCGCGCCTTGCGGCCGCCGATGCCGAACCAGCCGCGAACGGCATTGTTGAGGATCTCGATCTCGACGCGATCGCGCGTCGCGCCGAGCAGCTTCAGCGCGCTGTCGATCGCCTCGTCGATGCTGCTGCCGTCTGCTTCGACTGAATTCATCGGGGTCTCTCGTCAGCTTGCGGTGCGATTCATGTAGTACTGTTGCGCAATCGTCAGCAGGTTGTTGACAAGCCAATACAGGGCCAACCCAGATGGAAAATTGACGAACATGAACGTGAACATGAGCGGCATGATCATCATCGCGCGCTGCTGTGCCGGGTCGCCGGCGCTCGGGGTCATCCACTGCTGCACGAACATGCTGGCACCCATAAGCAGCGTGAGGACTGGGATGCCCGGATGCTGCACGAACGGCAACTGGAGCGAGCCCAAACGATCTGGAGCAGACAGATCATTGATCCACAGCATGAACGGCGCATGCCGCAACTCCACCGAGTTCAGGAGGGCTTGATACAAGCCGATGAACACCGGAATCTGCAGTACCATCGGCAGGCAGCCCCCGAGCGGGTTCACCTTATGGCGCCGGTACAGCTCCATGATCTCTTTGTTCATCTGCTCCGAGTCGTCTTTGAAACGCTCGCGAATCTTGGCCATTTGCGGCTGCAGCTTCTGCATTTCGCGCATCGAGCGGAAGCTGCGCTGCGTGAGCGGAATGAAGAGCACCTTGATGCCGACCGTCAGCAGGATGATGGCCACACCATAGTTGCCGGTGAAGCCGTCGAGGAACTTGAGGAGATGCAACAGCGGCAGCGCGATGAAGTCGAACCAGCCGAGGTTGACGGCACGGGCCAGCCCGTGGCCCACGCGGTCGAGCGTGTCGACATCCTTGGGGCCGATGTAGACGTCGAGGCGATGTTCAGCAGTCGCCGGCATGAGCGGATAGAGCAGTTGCGTCTCTGCCGTGTGCTCCCGCGTCTTGAGCCACAGTCGGTAGTTCTGGTCGTCGACCGGGATCATGGCGGCCAGAAAGTGTTGGCCCGCGTACCCGACCCAGCCGAGGCTGTTTCCGGGGCTGGGGGTAACGATTTTGCCGGCAGAGAGCTTGTCGAACGTGTCCTCGTAAAGCTTCTTGCCGTCGAGGTAGACAACCCGGTTGAAGATGATTTCCGAACCCGGCTGGGGCGGCGTCTGGATACCCTTGTCCCAGGTCACCCCCACCTCAGCGTACTCGCCGGATAAGTTCCGCGCTGCGATAACCGCATCGAACTCGTAACGATCACCGCGAAACGTGAAGCGCTTGGTAACGGTGCCACTCTCGGACTGCCAGGTGAACTCCAACGTCCCGGTCGCGTCGCCTGCAAGGCTCAACCCGTTGCCGCTGACGCTATAGGGTGCACCACTATCCGACTTGCTCTGGTGGCCGCGAAGTTCGACACCGAACGGAAGATCCCCTCCCTCACCGGGAACGATCGTCTCCTGTGGTGGACTATCGGCTGCGACGGTGGTGCGGTACTTCTTCAACTGAAAGC
This sequence comes from Candidatus Margulisiibacteriota bacterium, assembly GCA_035541735.1. GTDB lineage: Bacteria > Desulfobacterota > Binatia > HRBIN30 > HRBIN30 > DATKMS01. The sequence continues at coordinate 16,206 of DATKMS010000405.1, read as the reverse complement.
TCTCCAGACGGGCCCCGGATGTTGTGAATACCGCCGTGTACAGATCCGTATCCACGCTGACGCGACGCGCTTCCGGGACCGGCGCTGCCGCCGGCGCGGGAGGCGGCACTACCTCGGGAGCGGGTGCCTGCGCAGCGGGTGGCGGCGCCTCGGCTTCGGTGAGCCCCTCTTGGCGCGGGCGTGGCGGATAGATATAGCGCAGCACGACCTCCTGGTAGAGCACCAGGATGAGCAGCGAGACCACGACGGCTATGAGGGCGCGGCGTTCCATTCAGTGCAGTCAGGTCACCGGGTCCCAACCACCGGGGTGGAGGGGATGACAGCGGAGCACGCGGCGCGCGGCCATCCACCCGCCACGGACAAGACCATGGCGGCGCAGGGCTTCACTGGCATATGACGAGCACGAGGGCACGAAGCGGCAGCAGGGGCCGAGAACCGGCGACAGCACGATCCGGTAGCACCACAGCATGAGCCGCACGATCTGCGCTGATAGCGCCGCCATCGCGGAAAGCCGCAACCCCATGAATTCACTCGCTCGCATCGATTCTCAGCGCCGCACCTAGCTCCCGCTTCACCTCGGCGTATTCAGCCCCCGCAGCCTCGGGCCGCGCAATCACCAGCACATCACGCGGCGGCTGGATCCGGTCGTGATGCTGCCGGAAGAACTCGCGCACAAGCCGTTTGACACGATTCCGCACGACGGCAGCACCCACCCGGCGGCTGGCGGTAATTCCGAGACGCGACACGTCACCCCGGCACGGGGCGGTGATGACCACGAAGCGTGTACCGGTTTTTCGTCGTCCAATTCGCTGGAGTTTGAGGAACTCGTCGCGTTTGCGGATGTGCTTCGCCTTGGGGAACCGCTGTCCCCCTACTGGCCGCGTCAACCCGGTTGTTTCGCTGGGATGCCGACGGTCAAACGCTTGCGCCCCTTGGCGCGCCGGCGTTTCAGCACCTGGCGACCACCGGGGGTGGCCATGCGGGCGCGGAAGCCGTGGGTACGTTTCCGTCGTCGGTTGCTCGGTTGGTACGTTCGTTTCATTGGTCCCTCTCAGCGGTGGGGATTGCCCCGGTGGGGATTGCCCCGCAGGGGTCGTGCTGTCCATGCGCGTTCACCGCCGGCGTTTGGGCCGCTGTCGGCGCAAGCGAGAGTTAAAACCACACCGGGCTGGTCGTGTCAATCGCGCCCGCACCGCAGCGCCTGGGCTTAGTTCGCCCCGGCCTCATGCCTCGGGTGGGGACGCCGGCGCCGCCTCCACGGGGGGCGTCTCTGCCTTGCGGAACTCCTTGGCGAAGTGTTCGTCACACAACCCGCGCCGGGCCTGGCGTTTGCGGCAACCTTCGGCATTGCAGGTCTTGTAGCGCGGTTTCGGCAGCTTCCCCTTGCGCCACTGTCCATAGTGGCGCGGGCAGTACCCCTTGGCCTGCACCTCCTTCTCACACCCTGCCGCCTTACACGTTCCCTTGTTTGCCATTCCCTTCCTTCCTCGTTGCGTGGTCTCCGGATGTCGCACCCCGGCCACCCTCTATCCCCAGAACTCGGGCTTTGCCTGTCGACTCATGAGGTCGCCGACGACTTGATGCGCCGGCTTGTCCTCATGCAGCAGCAGCCGAACCTGCTCGGCAATCGGCAGCTCCACGCCGACCTGCCGTGCCAGCGCACATATGCTGATGCTGTTCCTAACACCTTCCGCAACCATCTTCATCCCGCTCAAGATGTCTGCCAGCCGCTCGCCACGGCCGATGCGTAAACCGACGGTGCGGTTGCGACTGAGATCCCCCGTACAGGTCAGCACCATGTCACCCACACCGGACAAGCCCGATACGGTCTGCGGATCGCCGCCCGACCTCGCCACCAGGCGCGCCACTTCCGCAACCCCGCGCGTGATCAGCGCGGCGCGACTGCTGCTCCCAAAGCCCAAGCCATCGCTGACACCGGCAGCGATGGCGATCACGTTCTTCACTGCCCCACCCAGTTCAACACCGACGAGATCTGTGCTGGTGTAAACACGGAATGTCGGCGCGCGAAATGTTGACTGCATGACCGTGGCGGCCTCAACATGCGCAGCGGCGCAGGTGACGGCGGTAGGCATCCCCGCGGCGACCTCGCGCGCGAAGCTCGGTCCCGAGAGCGCGGCAATGCGACCGCCAAACTCCGGTCCCAGCACCTCCTCAAGGACCTCGGACATGCGTTTCAGCGTGCTTTCCTCCACACCCTTGGCGGCGCTGACGACGTAGGGCAGGCCCGTCAAGTGGGCGCGCGCTTCCTGCATGACTTCGCGCATCACATGTGACGGGCTCACCGCCACCAGCAACTCCCTTTGCGCGGTCGCCTCCGGAATCGAAGCGGTCGCCCGCAATCGCTCCGGCAGGACGACTCCGGGCAGATAGGCGGTGTTCTCGTGCTGTTCCGTCACCATGCGCGCCACGTCGGGGCTGTGGCACCACATCACCACGTCGTGATCCAACTCGGCCAACAGCTTGGCCAAGGAAGTGCCGAAGCTGCCGCCGCCGATAACACCGATCCGCATGGGGGCCCTCTGCCGGCGACTTCGCACATTTGCTCCGAGCGCGCAAGGCGGCGCGCCGCCGACGCCAAAAGGATCGTTTGCCGGGCCGGCGTGCGTCGGTGCGGTAGCGTCCGGGGCTTTTGGAACTGCAGTAGTTGACAGGTCCCCCACCTAAGGGTACTTATTTTGGCCGTTGATCTAAGGCAGTTCTGCACACGACCCAGGGAAGGAGGTGATTGGAGATGAAGAAGCTGATGATGCTCGCGTTGGTCGCCCTGTTGTCATTCGGTGTCGCGTCCGTGAGCTGGGCCCAGGAGGGCGCAGCAGGCGGGCAGGCCGCCGGCGGTGAGATGAAGGCCGGCAAAGGCGAGAAGAAGCACCACAAGGGGAAGAAAAAGAAGAAGAGCAAGAAGGGCACGCAAGAAGCCCCCGCCGGCGAGACGAAATAAGCATGGTCGGGCACCGGAGGAGCAGCTCACTCCTGCGCCTCCGGTGCGTTGTTTCCGCGCTCCGCGGCACGGAGCTCCCCAGCCCGATAGTCACCTCTCACGAACGAACCGCGTCCAGGGTGTGCCGGCGTTGCAGGACGGCCCTCGGTTGAACGCAGCCCCCCGGTAAAGTCGTTTCGCCATCGGCGTCCAACCCTGGCGCTGCGCCCGTGGTGTGCGCGTCGAGAGCGCTGCATCGAATGAACACGGAGCCCCGCATGGATATCACAGCCGTTCCCAAAGAAAAACTGCTCGACATGTATCGCGCGATGGTGAAGATCCGCCGTTTCGAAGAGACGGTGCGTGATCTCTTCTTCCAGGGCCAGATACCGGGCTTCGTGCACGTGTCGATTGGCGAAGAGGCGGTACCTACAGGCGTCTGCGCCGCGCTGACGGACGAGGACTACATCACGACGACCCATCGTGGTCACGGACACATGCTGGCCAAGGGCGGTGAACTCAAGCCGATGATGGCTGAAATCTTCGGCCGTGCCACCGGCTACTGCAAAGGCAAAGGCGGCTCGATGCACATCGTCAGCTACGAGCTGGGCATACTCGGGGCGAATGGCATCGTCGGTGCCGGCATTCCGATCGCCACCGGCGCCGCCTTGGCCTCGAGCTTCCGCAACAACACCGCCGTGGCCGTGTCGTTCTTCGGCGACGGCGCCTCGAACGAAGGGACGTTCCACGAGTCGCTCAACCTCGCCAGCCTGTGGCGTCTGCCCGCGATCTACGTTTGCCAGAACAACGCGTACGCCGAGTTCACGCCAACTGCGGAGTCGACGTCGGTGAAGGACATCGCGGTGCGCGGCGCTGCCTATGGCATTCCCGGTGTCATCGTCGATGGCAACGATGTCCTGGCAGTTTACGAAGTGATGCTCACCGCGGTAGAGCGGGCGAAGCGCGGCGAGGGGCCAACACTCATCGAAGCCAAGACCTATCGCTGGGAGGGCCACGTGGTCGGCGAACAGGCATTCGTCGGTGAATATCGCGACCCTGAAGAGGTTGCGGCAGCCAAGCGGCGCTGTCCGATTGCATTGTTCGCGAAGAAGCTCGGAACAACGGGATTTGTGGAAGCGGCGGAGTTGAGCCGCATCGAGAACGAGGTCGAACGAGAACTCCAGGACGCGGTCGCGTTTGCGCAATCCAGTCCGCTGCCCGACGTCGCGGAAGCAACGCGCGACGTCTTTGCCGCGTGAGCCGGGGCAAGGCGCCGGGAGGAAGCAATGCGGGACATCGGCTTCATTGAAGCAATCAACGAAGCGCTCACCGAGGAAATGGAACGGGATCCCGGTGTGTTCATCATGGGTGAGGACGTGAAGCTCGGCGCCTTCGGGGCGACGCGGGGCCTCATCGACAAGTTCGGGCCACAGCGCGTGCGCAACACACCCATCTCCGAAGCGGGGTTCGCGGGTGCGGGCATCGGTGCCGCCATGGCCGGGATGCGGCCGGTCGTCGAGATCGAGTTCGCCAGCTTCTTCTATTGCTGCTGGGATCAGATCTGCAACCAGGCCGGTAAGCTGCGCTACATGTCGGGCGGCCAGGCACGCATGCCGATCACCTTCCGCTGCGTCTTCGGGGCCATGGGTTCCGCGGCAGCGCAGCATTCGGAGGTCGTCTACCCGCAACTGCTGGGCGCGCCGGGATTGAAGATCGTCGTGCCTTCGGAGGCAGGCGACATGAAGGGCCTGCTGAAGGCGGCCATCCGCGACGACGATCCGGTTCTGGTGTTCGAGCACGGGCGGCTGGGGTTTACGCGCGGAACGGTTCCCGATGGCGACCATGTGCTACCGCTCGGCAAGGGCGCTGTGAAACGTGCCGGCAGCGACGTGACGATCGTGGCCATCGGTGCGATGGTGCCGAAGGCGCTGACCGTGGCGGATGAATTGGCAAAGGACGGGATTGCGGTCGAGGTGTTCGATCCGCGTTCGCTGGTGCCGCTCGATGAAGACGGTCTGCTCACATCGGTGGCGAAGACCGGGCGCGTCGTCATCGCTGATGAGGGACACCGCCGCGGCGGCGCAGCGGCCGACCTTGCTGCCATCATCATCGACAAGGGGTTCGATTCGCTCAACGCACCAATCAAACGCGTCACCGCGCTCGACACCCCGATTCCATTCAGCCCGCCGCTCGAGGAGTTCGTGTTACCCAACGAAGCCAAGATCAAGGCGGCAGTTCTTGCGGTGATGGCGTGAACGGCTTCCCGCGTCGCACGGGAGGCTGAGGCGTGCCGGTCGAGGTGGTCATGCCCAAGTTCGGGCTGACCATGCAGGAAGGCACGGTGCAGCAGTGGTTCAAGGCCGAGGGCGACGCCGTCGAGAAGGGCGAGCCGCTGTTCGAGGTCGAAACCGAGAAAGTGCTGTACGAAGTCGAGGCACCGGCCAGTGGCCGCGTGGCGATGCTCCTGTATGCCGCGGAGGCCGTGGTGCCGTGCGCGACGGTGGTTGCGGTCATCGCCGTCGCCGGTGAAGATCCCGCGGTCGTTGCCCGTCGCTATCAGCCGCCACCCCAACCTGCCGCGGCAGCGCCGACCGTCTCGGCGCCCGCGTCGTCACCTGAACAACGCCCGGGGGGCGCCGGTGTTCCGGTCACGCCTGCGGCGCGAAAGCTGGCCAAGGAGCACAGCGTCGATCTCAACAGCGTACGAGGCAGCGGCCCGGGCGGACGGATCACGCGCGAAGACGTCGAAGCGGCCATCGCATCGAACGCCGCGGCACCAGCCACGGGCTCGCCCTTTCAGGGCTCGCCGTTGCGCGGCTCGCCGCTGCGCGGCATGCGCAAGTCGATTGCCGAACGCATGCTCAAGAGCCTGCAGTCCACCGCCCAGCTGACGATCTGTACCGAGGCCGACGTGACCGCAATGGTGGCGCGGCGCGAGCGGCTCGCGGCCGAGTTTGCGCTCACCTACACGGATCTGCTGATCGAAGCGGTGGCCAAGGCGCTGCGCACCCATCGCCGACTCAACGCCACGGCCGGTGCTGACACAGTACAGGAGCACGAGAACGTCGATATTGGACTGGCTGTGGCGTTGGACGACGGTCTGATCGTGCCGGTCATCCGTTCGGCAGGCACAAAGTCGCTGCGCCAAATCGCCGCAGAATCGCGACAGCTCGCTGAGCAGGCGCGCAACGGTACGCTGAGCGCCGACGATGTGCGCGACGGGACATTCACGATCACCAACCTCGGCACATACGGAATCGACAGCTTCACACCGATTCTGCACGCGCCGCAAGTCGCCATCCTCGGAATCGGACGAATCATCGAGAAACCCGCGGTGCACGCGGGACAGATCGTGCCGCGGGCGATGCTGACGTTGAGCCTCACCTTCGACCATCGGATCGTCGACGGCGCGCCGGCAGCGGCGTTCTTGCGTGAGGTAGTCGAGAACCTGCAGGCGTAGCTGGCAGAACTGCGCTTGCGTTGGTCGGCCAGTCCGTTTATCCGTAGAGTGTGCTCCGCGCCATCGTACGGGACCGTCGCTGCTGGCGGTTCGCGCTGTTCCTCGCAGTGGTCGCCTTGACCGGTGCGCTGGCGGTCATACGGGCCGGCGGGCGGGTACCGCTCACGCCGGAGGCTCTGCGCGACATGATCACACGCTGGGGCGTGCTTGGTCCGGTGATCTTCACCGGGATGTTTGCTTTGCGCCCATTCGTTTTCTTCCCGTCAACGCTGCTGTTTCTCGCCGGCGGCCTGGCCTTCGGCACCGGCTGGGGAACGCTCTATGCCGCCACCGGTGCGACGGTCGGCGCGGTCATCGGCTTTCTCATCGCGCGCGCGCTCGGCCATGATTTCGTGCGCGCTCAACTGGGCGAGCACTTGGGGGGCATCGAGGCTAGCCGCTGGGGCGCAGGGGTGGTGTGTGTCTTGAACCTCATCCCCCTGGTTCCGATCACGATGATCAACTACGGCGCCGGACTCTCCGGGATGAGCCTGCTGCCCTTCACGCTCGCGGTGGTGCTTGGGATCACGCCGCGTGCCTTCGCCTACAGCTTCTTTGGCCACTCGCTGCTGCACATCGGCTCACAACAGTTCATCGTGGCGTTGACCCTGCTCGTGGCGTTGATAGTGGTCCCACTGTCGGTCCGCCATCGCATGAACAAAGCACGCGCACGCGACGGCGCCGCCGGTGAGATCGCTGGGCTGTAATCGCCCTTAAATGCAGTAGCCGCCGTTGGGCGAGAGCACCTGGCCAACGGTATAGGTGGAGTCGTCGCTGGCGAGGTAGAGAGCGGCCGCGGCCACCTCCTCCGGCGTTCCGAGACGTCCGATCGGCGTCTGCAGCGCAATCATCTGCTTCATGGGCTCGTCCATGACATCGAGCAACGGGGTGTCGATGAAACCCGGAGCGATGGCGTTGACGTATATGCCACACGCGATCACCTCGCGCGCCACCGCCTTGGTGAGCCCGATGATCCCGGCTTTGGCGGCCGAGTAGTCGGGCGAGCCCAGCAGGCCGGTAGTACCGGCAATGGAGGCCATGTTGATGATCTTGCCCGACCGCTTCGGCTCCATGATGGCCAGTGCTTCGCGGGTGCAATAGAACGTGCCGTCGAGGTGAATCGACAGCGTGCGGCGCCACTGGGAATCGCTCATGCCGCGCGTCGCGCCCACTGATGTGCGCGGGCGCCCACCGCTCATCAGATCCGCGGCCGCGGTGGCCATGTTCTGCCTGACTGCGTCGCTCAGCGTCGCGATGCCGGCGTTGTTCACCAGGATGTCGAGCGTTCCCCACCGGTCGACCAGGTGCTCAAAGCAGGCGCGCACCTCAACGCTGTCCGACACGTCTGCGAGCAATACCATGGCATCGCCACCCAGCGCGCTGATTTCCGCCGCGACCCCTTCGGCGGCCTCGCGGCGGACGTCGTTGATCGCCACACGCGCGCCTTCGCGCGCGAACGTGAGTGCGATGGCCCGTCCGAGTCCGGACCCTGCACCCGTTATGAGTGCCACCCGAGTTTGCAGTTTCATGCCGCATCCCTTTCCGCATCGTGCGAGCGGCAGGAACGTAGTGCAAGCATCACAGCTTGTCCACGCGCCGCGGCAAGATTTGACCGGGAGCGCGCTTTCGTTGACGTTGCGCTAGATAATTCTGTACCACACGACTAGCCGGTCGGCGTCCGCTCCCCATGTGGAGGCGTTGATGCGCCTGGCACCCAGATTGCAGCCTTGTCGGTTCCAAGGGAGGGAGAGATGGCACGAGCGTGGTTCCTGTCGACGGATCTGAAGCCGCGGGCGCTTGAATCGGAGGAGATGCTGTTGTTGGCCGTGTTGGAGCAGGCGGTGGCAGACTTGGACCATCCATGCCCGGCGGTGCGGGCCGACGCGGATGCGTACATCTTTTCCTACGATCCCGACTACAGCCTCTTCAGCTTCGATTCTGTGTGCACCTATTTCAAGCTCTCACCGGGCGCCGTGCGGGAGGCACTGCGCGACCGGCGCGACCGCAAGGCACGCGGGAGGACGAACGACTACAAAACTGCAGCGTGACCGGGGCGCGTCATTTTCCTGCAGTGACGCGTTGCCAGATCGATTCCACTTGTTCTCGTAGCTGCTCGAGCGAGCCGCGATTTTCGATCACCACCTGAGCAACCCTACGCCTCTCCGCATCGGTGAGCTGGGCCTCCAGGCGCCGCGCAACGTCCTCCGGCGCTAGACCGCGTTGCTGGGCGAGACGGTCAATGACCGCCTCCTTGCCTGCAACCACCAACCAGACCTCATCAACGAGCGGCAACCAGTTGGCTTCGATCAACACCGCCGCCTCGACGACGATGGGCTGGGTGATGCCGGAGGCGCGCAGCGAGCGGATACGGGACTGCACCTCGGTGAAGATCAGCGGGTGCACGATGGCGTTGAGGCGCCTCAACGCTGCGGCGTCGCGGAAGACGATTGTTCCCAGCTTGCCACGGTCGATGGTTTGGTCGGGCTTGACGATGTCCGGCCCAAAGGCCGCTGTGACGCCGCGCCAACCTTCGGTATGTGGCAGGTAGACTTCGTGGCCAACGGCGTCGCCATGAATCACCGCAGCACCCAAATCCTCGAGGATTTGGGCGACCGTGCTCTTTCCCGATCCGATACCGCCAGTGAGTCCGATGGTCAGCAGCCGCATGGCCAGACTGCGCCCTTCATGCCCGGTCCATTCGAAGCCTCACGCCGTACCGACACGGCGCCCCGGTCGCTGAAATGACCGCCGCGCCACGTGAGAGCACAAGACGTCCGAGTTGATTCGAAGCGGCCGGTGACTTGGCAGCCGAGTTCAGCCGACGGCCAGGAAGCGGTTGTCTGCGGCCGGAGCAGTCGCGTCTCGACCGGCTTGCGGACGGCCCTGCACCGCCTGCGTGCGCCAGCGTTGCACACCGCGGCGCAGATATTCCGGATTGATCTCCAAGGTTTCGCAGATGTTTTCGAAGGAAAAATACCAGTCGCGATCCTCGCAGCTGATCCAGGCATCGGCGTCGCCGAACAATTGGCGACCGTGCCCGTCCCTGGCGAATGCGTACTTCTGGTAGCAATCGAGCGCATCTTGGAGAACGGCGAGCATCAGCCGCTTCTCACCGCGCACCGCCGAGCCGCCGCGAAAAGCAGCATAAAACTGGGCTGGCAACAACGCATCCGGTTCGAACAACCCAAAGGATCGGTCAGTCATAGCTGCTCCCCCCACACCATCCCAAATGCGCCCCAAACCTTAAACACAAGCCTCTCATCTGCCAAATGAAAAGCACTACGCAATTGGCGGAACGACACTAATCACTCGGCCCCGGGCACACCACGCCCGGCGGGGTGTGCCCGGACGAGGTGGGCCACGCAGCACATCCGGCACCGTCGCGCCGGATGCCACGTCACTTCTTGCCGAGCACCGATTCCTTGAACGTCTTGGCGACCGAAAAACGCACCTTCTTGCGGGCCGGAATCTTGATCGCCTCACCCGTCTGCGGGTTGCGTCCCATGCGCGCCTTCGTCTGCACCTTGCGGAACGTCCCAAGGCCTGGGATCTTCACCGGCTCGCCTTTGCGCACCGAACCAACAGTCAGCTCGACCAACGCCAGCAGCGTCGCGTCCGCCTGCTTCTTGCTGACCTCCGATGCTTCGGCCAACTTTTGCACGAGTTGTGATTTCGTCATGGGCCCTTCCTCTCCCCTCAGCTAGTTGATGTCTGCCTCCTCGACACGCTTCTGCCGAGCCGATAAACGGCGTATAAGTGCAAAATCGGGCCGTCGCTGTCAAGCAAAATCTTGCGATTCCAGCCCGGCAAGCCTCTTTTCTTGGTTTTTCCGTTCCCTCAGGCCTGCCGTCGCTGGTGCTCAGTCGTAGTATTCCAACCCGAGGTGCGTGATCAGCTCTTCACCGCGCAGGTAGCGTAGCGTGTTTTTCAGCTTCATCAGCTGGATGAACAGGTCGTGCTCGGCATAAAGGCCAGGGGCAGTTTGGGGGCTCTTGAAGTAGAAGGACAGCCACTCCTGAATCCCCTTCATTCCCGCGCGCTGGGCCAGGTCGAGGAACAGCGCCAGGTCAAGGACGATGGGTGCGGCCAGAATCGAGTCGCGGCACAAAAAGTTGATCTTGATCTGCATCGGATAGCCGAGCCACCCGAAGATATCGATGTTGTCCCAGCCTTCCTTGTTGTCGCCGCGGGGCGGATAGTAGTGGATGTGTACCTGGTGGAGGTATCCCTTATAGAGATCGGGATAGAGATCCTTTTGCAGCATGACGTCCAGGACCGAGAGCTTGCTTTCCTCCTTCGTCTTGAAGGAGGACGGCTCATCCAACACTTCCCCGTCCCGGTTTCCCAGGATATTGGTCGAAAACCACCCCGTGAGGCCCAGCATCCGCGCTTTCAGGCCGGGCGCGATGATCGTCTTGAGCAGCGTCTGGCCGGTCTTGAGGTCCTTGCCACAGATGGGCACACGGTTGCGGTCCGCCAATTCCATCAGCGCCGGAATATCGACTGTGAGATTGGGTGCGCCATTCGCGAACGGGATGCCGCGTGACAACGCCGCGTACGCATAGATCATACTCGGCGCGATGGCCGCATCGTTCTGGCGCAAACCAGCCTCGAAGTTTGCCAGCGAGCTATGGACCGCACCGGGCACCAGGAAACTCTCGGTGCTGCCGCACCACACCATCACGGTTCGAGCCACACCGGAGCGTGCGTGGAAGGCGTCGATGTCGGCCATGAGCTGCTGCGCCAGGTCAAGCTTCGTGGGCCCCTGCTTCACGTGCGTGCCGTTGAGCCGCTTCACGTACTCGTGATCGAAGACCCCCTGCCACGGCACCACGCCTTCCAGCTCGTCGCGCACTACCTCTATCAGCCCGCGCTCGACCACGCCTGCACGCAACGCGGCTTGATACGCGTTGTCCGGGAAGATGTCCCACGCGCCGAACGTCAAGTCGCTCAGAGATGCCAGCGGCACAAAGTCGCGGATACGTGGCGTCCGTTTATCGGTGCGCTTGCCGAGCCGAATGGTTCCGAGCTGCGTGAGCGAACCAATCGGCTTTCCGACGCCCTTCTTGATCAGCTCAACGCCGGCGATGAAGGTGCTGCTCACCGCCCCTAGTCCGACAAGCAGCACGCCGAGCTTGCCCTGCGCATCTTCTATCGGTCGTCCGACCCGCTGCATCGCTCCCGGTCAATAAAGGAGACGCACCGGCGGTGCAAGGGGCGCGCTGCGCAGGGGTTGTCACAATCACCGGTAGCGCGGCAGGACCTCTACTGCGAAGCGCTCGAAGACGTCGAAGTTGTACGGCGACAGCGTCACCACGAAGTGGCTCACACCGGCGGCGACGAAGGCGTCGATCTGCCGGCATACGTCGTCGGCGCTGCCGAGCAGCATCCAACGCCGTGCCTCCTCTTCGCTGAGCTGCTGGTAGAGCGCGTAGCCTTGGATGAGCGGCGCGACGGTGGACAGGTCGTCGGTGATCGCCGTCGGCACCAACACCTGCTTTTCAATCGCATCGCAGTCGCGCCCTTCCCTTTCGCAGTAGCCGCGCAGGACGTCGATCTTGCGCCGGAACACCTCGGGCGAGCCGAACGAGCTCCACGCATCGGCGTGACGCGCCACGATGGGCAGCAGCCGCTTCTCGCCGGCGCCCGCGATGGTGATCGGCGGATGCGGCTTCTGCACCGGCTTGGGCTCGCTGATCGCGGCGCTGAGCTGATAGTGCGTGCCCGTGAAACTCGCCTGTGATTCGCGCCACAGCGCCCGTATCGCCGTCAACGCCTCGTCCAACCGCTCGCAGCGCGAACGCACCGAACCGAACGGCAAGCCGAACATGGTGTGCTCCGGCTCGTACCAGCCGGCGCCGATGCCGAACTCGAGCCGGCCGTTGCTGATCACGTCAACGGTGGTGGCGATCTTCGCCAGGATCGCCGGGTGCCGATAGGTGTTGCCGGTCACCAGCGCGCCGATGCGAATCGTGCGCGTGTGCACCGCCAGCGCCGCCAGGCAGCTCCACGCCTCCAGGCACGGATCGAACGGATCCATCATCACGGCTACGAAATGGTCGTAGGTCCACGCCGTGTCGTAGCCGAGCGCCTCGGCACGCTGCCAGATGCGCACGATTTCGTCCCACGCCGCAAACTGCTGCCCGGTTTGAATGCCGAATCGGATGCGCGTCACGCTCATGGTCTCAGCTCCTGCTCAGCGGATATGCTCGATCCAGTCACCGACCACCGGGAACACTTCGTCGGGCGCACGCCGGCCGAAGATCAAGTCGACGTGGCCGTAGTCCGCGCTGTCACCGCTGCGCACGCCGAACTCGCGGTACCGCTTCTGCGCCGAGCTGATGCGGTCGTGCGCGAAACGCACCATCTCGGGCGACGCCAGACGGTCGGCGGCACCGGCGATGATCAGCGCCGGCGTGTTGATACGCGACAGGTTGGCTCGGTAGTCGATGCTGCCGTCGCACGAGCGGAACTCGCCGCTCAACGACCACTGCGCCAACTGGCGCAGCTTCGAACGCGGCACGTTGGACATGAACAGGCGCAACGCCCGGCCGAAGGCATGTGGGTCGATGTTCGCCGGGTTCATTCCCACTTGCGCCGCGCCCGGTGACCAACGGAGAACCGACCACAAGGCGACCAGCACCCCGCGTTGCGGCAGCCGCGACGGCAGCGGCAGCGCCAGAAACATCTCACCGAGGGTGCGCATCATCGGGGAGGACACCGGCGGGAAACCCATCGGCGATGCCATCGGCACAAGGCCCGCCAAGGCGTCCTGAACAGCCGGGTTCAGGCCGAGTGCTGCGTAGGCGATCATGCCGCCCATGCTGTGGCCGATCCACACCAGCCGCCGCCCGCCGGCCTGCGCCCGCACGTGCGTGATCGCCGCAGGCACATCGAAACGGACGAGGTCATCGAAAGTCCACCCGCGTTGCCGGCCCACCGCGACTTCACTGTGGCCATGGCCGCGGAGCTCCAGAACCCACGCGTCGATGCCGCGCCGCGCCAGGAAGCGCGCCAGCGAGTAATGGTCGTCGAAATCCATGAAGTACCGGTTGCACGCGTAGCCCGACACCAGGATTGCCGGTGGCAGATCGCTGCGCATGCCCTGGTAGTGATGCAGCGCCAGGTCCCAGCCGTCCGTCGTGCGTGCAAACTCGATGCTGGCACGCCTGTCGAAAGCGGCGGTCTCGTCCGCTGCAGATGCCGCTTCGCTCATCGCCTACCGCCCCGGCTTTCGTCGTACGTGCTGAGGATGATCCCACGGCGGCGGCGCACCGTATCGTCGATGAGCTGCTGCACCCGCCGGCGGACCATCTTGTTGAGCTGATCTACTTTCTGCTGATCGTTTGCATCCGCCGCCGTCCCCGGCAAAACGATCGGCGGCCCAAAACGGATGTAGAGCTTCACCGGCAGCGGCAACGGGAACAGCACCCAAGGGAAGAACGGCATCCGGACGGCGCGGGCCACCGGCGGAAGGTTGGCGAGCATGACGTGGGCTTCCTCCGCACCGACGACGGCCAGCGGCACGATCGGCGCGCGCGTGCGCAAGGCGATCTTGATGTAGCCGCCGTGCCCCGGTGCATAGCCGCGATGCGGCAGCACGCGGTAGCGCTGCGTCAGGTATGGCCGCTCCATGTCGCGTGCGCCGCCCGGGAAGACCAGCACGTAGTGCCCTCGGCGCAGCAACCGCTCAACCACCTCGGGCCGGCCGACGACGGCGCCCTGCCGCCGCAGGAAACCTTGGACGAAGCCGACCTGCCCGAACAAGTTGTCGCCGATGGCACGCGAGAAGCGCCCGGTGGCGTCATGGATGGCCACCAAGGTGCACGCCGCGTCGTAAGGAATGATACCGGAATGGCAGCCGATGATGAGGGCGCGCCCCTTGGGAAGATGCTCTGCGCCGATCACACGCGGGCGGAAGTACGGCCACAGCAGGCTGCGCACGTAGCCGAGCCAGCGCGTCGTCGTTGCGGCGTCGAACCCTTCGGGGTCACGCTGCGTGGCCATCGTCACGCCCTGCCGATGAAGCGCTCGCCTTCGAAGTGGCCGACGCGATAGCGCCACGCGAAGGGCCGGAAGCGGATGCCGCGGCGGCGGCAGAACTCGCGCACCTCGTCCGAGAGATCGTCCTGCATACCGAGCACCCGGGATCCTGCGAGGTCAAACAGTGTCACACGTGGAGGGACGGTCGTCGTCGTGGCATCGGCAAAGGCCAGGACCACCAGCCGCTGTTGCGGACGCGGCTCGGTGCCGTTCCATGCGGGCGTGAACCGCACCCCCCTCCCGTCGTTGAGATTCAAAGTGATCGCTGCGCCGTCCACGTGCTGCGCGACTTGGCCGCCGTGCGCAGCGAGGAGCGCCGCCAGCTCCGGCACGAGGCGGTCGCGCACGATGGCAACCTGCTCGTCCCGCGATGGCGTAGCCATATGGCGCACCACCTGTGCCGGGACGCCGCCGACGAGGGTGTCGGCCGGCACGTTGAGGGCGACGAACGAGTTGACCATGACGGTCGCACCCGCACCGATGGTCACGCCTGGAAACACGAACGCCTGGTTACCGATGAACACATGGTCGCCCACCGTAATGGGTGCGAAGAGCGACGGGGAGCCGCGCAGCACGGATTGCCAGTGGCTGTGCGTGAACAGCATGGCGCGCGAGCCGATGCACACCTCGTCACCCAATGTGAGCGGCTGACACGTGTTGAGATAGGCGCCCTCCCCGAAGAAGCACGCATCGCCGGCGCGCAAGCATGCACCGGCTTCCTCGCCGCCGCCGCCACCGATCACTACGTCGTCTTTCGACCACAGGGCGTCGCCGATCTCAACCGAGCGACAGCGCACCCGTGTCCGCTTGCCGAATGCCACCAGCCGGCCGAGCCGCAGGGTGTCACATTCGATGTTCGAGTCGGCGCCGATGGTGGAGGCAGCACCAATCGAGATCTGCGCTGCAATGACGAGCGCACCCGGCTCGATACGCACACCCTCAGCGATGCATGCGCCGTGCTGCCGGTAGAGATGCACCTTCAGCTCCGACGCCAGCGCGCGGAAGGCCGCGGGGTCGCGGCGCAGGAGGTCGAGAAAGGCGCGGTCCATCTGCCCGTTCCCGGCGGGCGGGCTCGCCGCTTCGACGTCGGCCCGCGTGATCTCACCCCGCGGCCCGGTGCCACGGAGGTTCTCCAACGCCACGCCCCGCTCGCGCGCCAAGCGGCGCGCGGCGGGGCTGGCGGCGACGCGATCCTGCCGAGCGTCGAGAACGCCTGGGGCCGGCCGCGCACGCTCCAGCGAATCGGCCGGTGCCACCGCTTCGGCGGGAGCAGGCGTATGCCAGCGCTCCGCAGCGGGAAGCGCCTCGTCTGGTGCGCCGACGAATGCAAGAACGGCGAGCACGGGAACGCGCGTCCCTGCAGGGGCAACGATCTGGCGCACGATCCCCGCAACGTCGGCGACCACCTCGGCGTTTACCTTGTCGGTCTCCACCTCGAACAGCGCCTCGCCGCACCGCACCTCATCGCCTTCGCGCTTGAACCACGCACGGATGACGCCGTGGGTCATGTTGGCATCGAGGATGGGGAGGACGACGGGGTGCATCGGCAAGCGTTCCGAGAACAACGTCACTTCATTTCAGCATCCGTCGCACCGCCCCCACAATATCCCCAGACTGCGGCAAGGCCAGCGGTTCGAGCGCAGGGCTGAACGGGATTGGGACGTCGGCAGCAGCGACGCGCCGAATCGGCGCATCGAGATACTCGTAGGCATCCTCGGCGACGCGT
>DATKMS010000404.1:0-24495 GCA_035541735.1 Candidatus Margulisiibacteriota bacterium | reverse complement strand
CGCCGCGCGGCGCCGGGCGACGACGTCATGAGCCGGCTGGCCAACGTTCGATTCCGCGATGGCGAGCTCCCCGAGGTGATGGATGTCGTCCGCCTCACAACCATCCTCTTCGCCGCCGGGCAAGAGACCACGGTGCGCCTGTTGTGTTCGGGAATGCGGTTCGTTTGCGAACAGCCCGCCGTCGCTGAGGAACTCCGAAGCGATCCCGGGGCGATCCCGAACTTCGTCGAGGAGTGCCTGCGCCTCGAGAGTCCCATCAAGGGCTCCTTCCGCCTGGCCCTGCACGATACGAACCTCGCCGGCGTTCACATCCCGGCGGGATCCATCGTGATGGCGGTGATCGGCGCTGCCAACCGCGACCCACGGGTCTTCGAAGACCCCGACCGTTTCGATGCCAGGCGTACAAACGCCTGGCGCAACATCGCCTTCGGTCACGGCGAGCACTTCTGTCCCGGCGCCAGTCTCGCCCGCACCGAGGCACGCATCAGCTTCGAGCGGCTCCTCGCACGGCTCGACGACTTTCAGCTGGTGGACCCGGGCGCGTTATCCTACATGGAGACCTTCATCATCCGCGGGTTGAACGAGCTGCCGTTGCGCTTCCGGCGCCGCTCGTAGCCGGGACTCGCGGGTACGTGCGGCGCCTACCAGTTACTCCTCAGCCAGGACAGCGAGATACGTGTCAGTCCAGGCAGTGCACGGTGTCGCCGCGGCGAATGGTGCCCACCTTGAGAACGTCGGCGTAGACCCCGGCGCAGGGGAGCGTTCCGAACTCGCCGAGGTCTTGCATGTTGTGTTGCGCAATGGTGCGCAGGATGCCGGGGTCGTGTGGCAGGTCGGCCTGCGGCAAGATCATGTTGACGCACCGGGGACAGGGGAGCGTGATGCGCAAGACCACTTCCTCGCCGATCGCCAGCCGGCGGCCAACCCACGAGTTTTCGACGAACGGCTCCGCCTCCGAACGGATGACGATGTTGGGCCGAAACCGGCGGACGTCAAAACGTCCCTCCGGATATACCCTTTGCAAGTGAGCGAGGGTCGAGGTCGCCACGAGATGCAGGCAGGCGTAGTCAAAGAACGCACCGGGAGGTGCGGTTGCCCCGAGCGGAAAGTCCGTCGCGCCGGCCCATGCCCCGCCTATAGTTCCCGGCGTGAGTTCGACTACCAGGCCGGTCGGAGCAGTCATCATCAGCGTCAGCTTTCGGCCGAAGGCGGCCGAAAGCCGCTCGTGAATGTCCGGATCGGCGGCTCTCAGCGTGGGCCCATTGGGCACAATGATCCGCACGTTTGGTGGCGGCGCACCGAGCGCGGGCTCGGTCAGGAATTCAGCTCGGTACCCCATTAGCCCAGCGGCCCAGGTGCGCACGGTGGCGGTCCGATTCGACACGGGGTCGACCAACGCGTAGACGCGGTCTCCAAGCACACCGCGGGTGGTCAACTGTGCGGCGGAAACTTGTTCTCCGGCCATTGACTTGACGGGATAGCGCCAAATCGACTCGACGGAATCGAGCCCTGCTGCGCGGTGGCCAGCCGCCGCGATCTTTCTTTCGCGGGCCGCGCGGATCGCCGCGATGGTGGCGCTTTCCTCCTCGGCCGTCATGGGCCGGTCGCCGCGCGCTTCGGCGCTGAGAATCTCAAGCAGGTTGCGTTCGACCTGGCGCGCCTCTTCCATCTTCTGCTTGCCGGTGCGCGTCAGATACTCCACCGCCGCATCGAGGTTGGCGCTGCGACCGTAATGATGTGCGAGCTCGGCCAGATGTTCGTCGACTGAACTGGCATACAGCGTTTCGAGTGCGCCACCGATCCGCTCGTGCAGGATCTTGCGTCGCTCCAGCAGGACCGAGTTGTAGGCAACCTCCTGGGTCAACGCGTGCTTGAAGACGTACTGCGTGTCCCCCACCGCGGGTTGCTCGTATATGAACTCCCCCAATTGCAAAGCGGCGAGCAGGCGGTTGAGTTCGTCATCGGAGGTGCTGGTGACCGCGCGAATCACCGACACCGGAAACTCGCGCCCGATGACGGCGAGCGTCTGCAACAACTCCTTTGCATCGGCCGGCAGACGATCGATACGAGCCGCAAGAATCGCCTGCACCGTCGGGGGGATCGTCAAGTCGGCCAAGGGGCGGGTAAGCTTTACCGCCCCATTGCGAACCAGTGCGCCTTCGTCGAGCAACACCTGCACCGTCTCCTCCATGAAGAAGGGGATGCTCTCGGTCTTCTCGATGATCAGCCGCTTCAACGCCGCGAGATCGTCGCCGGAGCCGAGCAGCGCCGTCAACATTTCTCCGGCACTCTCGCGTCCGAGCGGGTCGAGCCGCAATTGCGTGTAGTACGTCTTGCTGTTCCACTGGTGCGTATAGCCGGGCCGGTAGTTCACCAGCAGCAGGAGCTTCGCCGTCGCCAGCGAGTCCGCCAGCAGGTTGAGAAGCTCCTGCGTCTGGTCATCGATCCAGTGCAGGTCCTCGAAGATCACCATCACTGGCTGGTTGAGCGATTCGCGCAACAGTATCCGCTTGACCGCTTCCAGCGTCCGCCGCTTCGCTACCTGCGCGTCCGTCTGCGCCAACAGATCATCGCCCGCGCCGATGCCGAGCAAGGCGAACAGATACGGCAACGTGTCCTCCAGGGCACGATCGAGGATCGCGATCTTGCCTGCAACCTTCTCCCGCCGCCGGCGGCCGTCGTCGCCGGCATCGATACCGAAATAGCCGTGCAGCAACTCGATCACGGGCAAGTATGCCGATGCCTTGCCGTGTGAGACTGAGAACGTATCGAGCACCAACCAACCCGACTGGGACACCGCTTTGAACTCGAGGAACAGACGCGACTTGCCGGTGCCCGCCTCCGCCATCGCCGCGGCGATCTGTCCGTGCCCGCTGCGCGCCTGCTCCGCGGCGCGTTTGAGCACCTCCATCTCGCGCTCGCGGCCAACGAACTTCGTGAGCCCGCGCCCGGCTGACCGTTGCAGCCGCGTGCGGAGGGGACCGAGTCCGGCCACCTCGTACACACTGACCGGTTCACTGACACCTTTGACTCTGGTCGCACCCAAGGCGTTCAACCTGAAGTAGCCCTCGCACAGCCGCCGAGTCGCCTCGCTGGCCACGATCGAACCGGTGCGCGCAATGCTCTGCAGACGCGAAGCGAGATTGGTCGTGTGTCCGATGGGCGTGTACTCGACCTGATCCGCGCCAGTCGCAAGCGCACGGACCACGACCTCGCCGGTGTTGACCCCGACGCGAATCTCGATCGGTGCACGCCCTTCGGCCTGCAGTTTCGCACCGTAGCGACGAAGTTCCTCCTGCATGCGCAGCGCCGCATACAGTGCGCGCTGCGGATGGTCCTCGTGTGCGACCGGTGCACCGAAGAGCGCGAAGATGCCGTCGCCGGTCGATTGCACGACAAAGCCGTCATAGCGGCGCACCGCGTCGATCATCAGCTTGAGCACGGGATCGACCAGCGCGCGCGCCTCCTCCGGGTCGAGGTCCTGTTCCAATTCGGTCGACCCCTTGATGTCGGCGAAGACCGCGGTGACGGTCTTGCGTTCCCCGTCGGCGGCACTGGCTGCCGCTGCTTCAGGGAGCACCAGAACCGACGGTGTCGTTGTAACTCTCGACTTTGCAGCCGCGCCCTTGACCGGTGCGCCGCACTGGTCGCAAAACTTTGATCCAGGTTGGATCGTTGCACCGCAATTCGAGCATGAGCCAAGGATCGGCGCCGCGCAGCCCTTGCAGAACTTGGCGCCTTCACGATTTTCAGTTCCGCACTCTGGGCAGAGCATATCGGTCCTACCTCTGACACCGCGTCGGGGTGCGGTCAAACCTCTGCCGTGCCATCCCCAGCCGGGACCGCTCAGCTGAGCATCTCGAGCAGTTGCCCGCGATCCGGTCCAGGCAGCCGAACAGGCGGGACGTCCGGAAGCTCCTTTTCGAGGATCAGGCGGAACCCGGGCATGAAGTTGTGGGGCTGGCGGAACTGTGCGACGCCCTTGCGTGCCCACATCTCCCACGCGTCTTGCGGTGACGCGGGTAGTGGATCGGCGTCGCGCTCGAGCACCGTGACTTCGTGACCGTCACGCGCCAGCAGCAGTGCCGTCCCGAGCCCGCAGATGCCTCCACCGATGATGAGGACCTTTGCCGTGTTGCTCCGTGCGAGTCGCCGTGGTTGCTGCAATCATCCCACGGTGCGGTCGCTGTGTCGAACAAGCGCACCGTGCGGCCGCTCGCTCGACGTCCGACACTAGCGCGCCGACCCGCCGGCTACGACCGATCCCCAAACAATGAAGTGGCGATCGGAGATGACCTCGATTGCCAAATGGGAGAGCGCGGCGGCTTCCAGTTGTGCCTCGATTTCTACGGGCCGGTACGCTGCCAGCAGCGAGTTGTAGAAGTCCGTGCGCGGCACGGCGGGCTCGCCGGACGCGTAGCGTTCCACCAATGCGCGGGCAGCGCGGACCGCGCGGAGACCGCAAGGTGGGACGGCGCGGGGGCATGCGCGGCGGGCAGACGGCGCATGGCCAGGCCCATGCCGGTTGCCGTGGATCAAGGCATCGGCGGAAGGATCTGGCCGACGGTGAGGATCAGCAACTGTCCGGCGAGCCCGGCTTCGCGATGCACGCCGATCGCCTGCACCTCGGGCGAGGTGGCGATGCGCTGGAACTCAGCGCGCGAGGGATACTCAGCGATGCCGACCGCATCCCACATCTCCTCGACCTCGCCAATCACCAGACCTCGGACATCGCCGGAGAAGAGGAAGCGGCCGCCTGCCGCCTCGACGATCGGCCGCATCTCCACGATGTAACGCATGTAGGCCTCGCGTCCGGAGATGTCCTCCGCGCGGCCGTCCGGATATTGCGCCCTGTCGCGGAACTTGAGGAGATTGACCATCGCGATCGGCCCCGGCGTCTGGTCCTGCCCGAGGGGCATGATCTGCTCCAACGTAGGATACACGTGATTGACGACCTTCATATCGAACTCCTCGCCAGAAGGTTGGGCGGCGCTGTCGATCAGGATTTCTTGCCGATGAAGCGCTGCATATCGGCGATCTCTCCCGCCGATCATCTTCGGTGACGCATTCACCCGATGCGTTCCACACGCGCCGGCACGTGCTTGTGCCAGGGCGTGCCCGCCAGGAAATCACGGTCGGCCGAAGCAGTGAGTTCGTTGGGCGCAACCCCCAACCGCTTGGCACCGCCATCCCGCGGCTCGTAGTCCAAGCCTTGGCCGTTGGGGAGCGATATGTGTCCCGGCTGCATCATGTCGGTGACCTCGACGGGCACGACGGCGCTGCCGCGGCGCGTTGTCAGGCGCACGCGATCACCGTCGGCGCAGCCCAGCCGGCAGGCGTCGGCGACATTGATGCGCAACGTGCCGGCGCGCGCCTTAGCCAACGCTGCCGGGTTGCGGATGATCGTGTTGGTGGTATCCGACCGGCGCTCACCCGCTGACAGGATAAACGGGTAGGCACGGTCGCGCGGGCCGGGCCCCGCCGCCAGCTTCTCCAGCTCAGCGAACAGCTCGGGGATCGCCAGGTTGATGCGCCCGCCCGGCGTGCGCACACGCGACCAGCTCGCCTCGTACGGTTCGTCGCTGTAGACGACGGCGGTGCGCGAGAACAGGATGGCGTCGAACAACTTCTCGCCCGCCGCGAACGGATCGCCATCGAACCCGGCGCGCGCCGCAGCCTCCGGGTGCGCCTGCACGAACTGGTGCGCGAAGGCCCAATAGATCGCCGCCCCAGCCATGCCGGCAGGTAGTGTCGGACCAAGCGTGCGGTAGAGCACGATCGGTGCGTACTTGGCGACGCGCGGGTTGCTCGCCATGGCCTGGAGGAAGGCGCCAGCGAACGCCCTGCGCCCTTCGGCCGCCGCCGCTCGCAGCGCGACATAGTCGGCGTCGGAGATCTCACCGAGCGCTTCGACCAGGCGCGCGTGGATCTCCGGCTCCGCCAGCGTGCCCGCCAGCGGCGCGAGCACCGGATGGCGCACGTGGAACGCGTTGCGCGGGAACTCCATGTTGAAGTACGTCGCCTCCACCTTCTCGAACTGGCTCGCCGCCGGCAAAATGTAGTGCGCCTCACGCGCGCTTTCGCTGAACGCCACGTCGATGACGACGACCAACTCCAGGGCGCGCAACGCCGCGCGCATCCGCTGACTGTCGGCCAGCGAATGCACCGGGTTGGCGGTCTCGATGAGCATGGCGCGATAGCGGTTGGGGTGATCCGTCAGGATCTCCTCGGGGATGACGTTGCACGGGATCAGCCCGGTGATGATCTTGGCGCCGACGACCGGGCTGGCCGTCGGCCGTCCGTCCGGCTTTCCCTTGCGCTCGCCCTTGCTGGCCCCTGTCAACGCAACGAACGGCAGGGGAGCATAGTTGGTGCCCTGGCGGCCGAAGTGTCCCGTCAGCAGCCAGATGAGCCGCTGCAGGTAACTGCCGAGCGTCGAGTGCACCGACATCTGCATGCCCAGATCCTCACACACCGAGACGCTCTCGGCTGTGGCGATGCGCCGCGCGACCGTGCGCAGCAGCGCTTCCTCAATGCCGCAGGCTGCGGCGTAGGCAGCGACATCGATCGTCTTGAACCGCGGCTCAATGTCCTCGAAGCCGCTGGCGTGCGCGGCGATCCAGTCGCGGCGCACCAGGCCGTCCTGGACGACGATGGCCACCAGCGCTGCCAGACACCACGCGTCGGTTCCCGGCGTGATCGCCAGGTGGACGTCTGCCATCTCCGCCGTCTCGCTGCGGCGCGGATCGATGACCACCAGGGAGCGGCGTGGATCCTTCTGGATCTCGCGCAGGCAGGCACGGGCGCGGGCGAGGCCGTGCGAGTGCCAGGGATTCTTGCCGATGAACACCGCGACCTCACAATGTTCGAAGTCGCCGTGAATGCCGGCACCGATCATCTTGCCGTTCACCCAGAACTCGCCGGTCTTCTCCTGCGCCAGGGCGTTGGAGCGGTAGCGGTTGTCGATCGCCGCCAGCGTCGCCGTGCCGTAGGCGCCGCCGAGGTGGTTCCCCTGTCCGCCGCCGCCGTAATAAAGGATCGTGTCGCCGCCGTAGCGCGCCTTGATGTCGGCCAACTTCTCGGCCACCTCCCGGATCGCCGTCTCCCAGTCGATGGCTTCGAAACTGCCGTCGGTGCGGCGCCGCAGCGGTGCGTTCAAGCGGTCGCCGGCGTTCTGGTAGAAGTTGAGCCGCTGCGCCTTTTCGCACAGGTATCCCTGGGAGATCGGGTGGTCCTTGTCCCCCTTGATCTTGGTGATCTGGCGGCCGTCCACGCCGCCGATCTGCACCTCCAAGCCGCAGTTCAGGCTACAGAGGATGCATGCCGTCTTGTGCCACACGGCGTTGCCGTTGGTTGCCATCGCGCCCTGCTCGCTCATCGCCATCGCTCCTGCTCACGACAGGTTTCAACCGTGCCTGCGTGCCAGGGGTGGCGCAAGAGGATCCGAAAGCGCTTCAGCTGGTACGGTCGAAGCCGTAGGAGCGCACCACCTCGGCGACCTCGACGCGGAAGTACTCGTACCACTTCTCGCGCCCGAGGCGTTGCGCGATGACGTGGCGCACATCGTCGGTCCAGGCACGCATGGAATCTTGCGACTCCCAACGGATCACCGAGAGCCGCTCGCCGTCGTCGGCGCCAAAGCTCTTGAAGTCGAGGAACCCCGCCATGGTACGGGCGCGCGCCAGCATCTCGTCCGCCATCGCCTTGTAGTCGTCACTCGCGTGTGCCGTGAGTTTGGAACGAAACAGCACCAGCACCATGGTGGCCTCCCTAGCGTCCCTTCCACTCAGGCTTGCGTTTCTCGACGAAGGAGCGCGGGCCCTCCTTGTGATCTTCCGATTGCTCCACGACCGTGAGGTAGCCGACGGCAATCTCTTCCGCTTGCGGGATCGGCAACCCCAAACCCTGCAGGATCGCCATCTTCGTGCCCCACACCGCGAGCGGCGCGTTGCTCAGCAGCATGTCGGCAAGCTCGCGAGCGCGGTCCATCAACTGCTCGTGCGGCACCACCTCGGTGACCAGGCCCACCTCGTAGGCGCGCTGCGCGCTCATGCGCTCGCGGCTGCCAAGCAATGCCATGCGCATGGCGACGGCCACCGGGACGCGGCGCGCCATGTTCACCATTTCGTGCGAGGACACGTAGCCGATCGAGACGTGCGGATCGACGAAGTACGCTTTGTCCGACGCGATCGGAATGTCGGCTTCGGTCACCAGGTCGAGCGAAACCCCGGCGACCACACCGTTGACCGCGGCGATCACTGGCTTGTACACCCGCTGGCGGCGTGGTGTGGGCAGGTCGACGATGCCTTCGATCCGTGCCAGCTTGACCCAGGGGTTCGCTCTGGTGAACCCGCCAGTAGCCAGCGACTCAACGTCCGCGCCGCTCGAAAACGCGGCGCCCGCGCCGGTGACGATGGCGACCCAGAGGTCCGGATCTGCCTTGAAGCGCTTCCAACATTCGCGCAACTCGTCCTTGAGCCGCTGGTTCACCGCGTTCTTGCGCTCCGGGCGATTCAGCGTGATCGTGGCCACACGGTCGTGCACGTCGAACAGAACGGTTTCGTACTCCGCCATCGGTTGCTCCTTTAGAGGGGTCGTGGTGCTTGCTGGTGATTAACACGCGTTCACGGAGAGCCGCAAGGCGCGGACGCGCTGCACCATGAAGGCCACGAATCACGCCCAAGCACCCGATCCAGAACATCGGCACTCCTTGGCAACCAGCCACTCGGATCAGCCATCGCGCCACACCCCCCCATTGACAGGCCGAGAGCCGCAGTGAGAAACTGCCGCCCGAACCACCACGAGGGGGCACGGTGTCGGAGCCCGATAAGGACGCGATCGGACGCGTAGCTGTGCTGCACACTGCGCATCGAGAGCCACAGCCGGACACCGCCTCCGCGCCCGAGATCCACGTCCCCGGGAGCGCGACACAAGCGCCGGTTGCCCGGCCCTTCGTCGGCCGTGCAAGCGAGATGGCCGCATTGCGCGCGGCGGTTGATGACGCAATGGCGGGCCGCGGCCGCTTGATCCTGCTGTCCGGCGATCCCGGTGTCGGCAAGTCGCGCACCGCCGAGGAAGTTGGCGCATACGCCCGCGGACGCGGTGCACGGGTGCTCTGGGGGCGCTGCTACGAGAGTGACGGTGCCCCACCATTTTGGCCGTGGGTCCAAGTCCTGCGAGCGGCCTTGGGCAAGGCTGGCGACACGGTCGTTCAGGCGCTTCTCGGCGACAGTGCGCCCTACGTCGTGCAACTCATTCCCGAGCTACGGGCGTATCTACCCGGCCTGCCCCTTCCCCCTGCGAGCGTTTCCGCCGAGGACCGGCCGGTCCTCTTTGAGAGCATCAGTGCTGTGGTGAGAAACCTCGCCCGCGTGCAGCCCCTGCTGATTGTCGTCGACGATCTGCAGGGGGCGGACCAGCCGTCGGTGCTGCTGCTGCGGTTCATCGTCGAATCGCTCGCCGCCGGGGATCCGGTGCAACTGCTCATCCTTGGGTGCTGTCGCACGGCGGCGCTCGAGCAGGGGGCACTTCTCGGTGACCTGCTCGCCCCGATGGCGAGCGCCGACAGCGGTGGCCGCGTAGCGCTCGGCGGTCTGGCGGCCGCCGACGTCGCACGCTTCATCGAGGCGCATACCGGTTCGCTCCCACCGCAAGCGCTCCTCTCACGCCTCTGCGCGGTCACCGAGGGTAACCCGCTCTTTCTCAAGGAGTGTGCGGCGCTTGTCGCGGCGCAGGCAACAGCCGAGCCGGTGATGGCGGCAATGACCATCCCTTCGACGCTGACGTTGATCCTCCAGCAGCGCCTCGCCAGCCTCGTTCCGGCCTGCCGGGAAGTCCTCGCCGTTGCGTCGGCGATCGGCCGCGACGTTCCCGCGGACATCCTCGCACAGGTCGCAGCGCTCGAAGTGCCGGCGATGCCCATCGATCGCGTCGTGCGGGAGGCGATGCAACGGGCGCTGTTCACAACCTCGGAGCGGGCCGGAACCTACCGTTTTTCGCACGCGCTGGTACGCGAGGCGCTGTACGCCCAGCTCACGCCCGCGGCGCGCCCGCGGGTGCACCGCCGGATCGGCGAAACGCTGGCGAGGGCGCCGGTGGTCGAGGAACGCCTCGCCGAGCTGGCGCATCATTTCTTCGCGGCGGGTGCAGCGGAAGACGTGGTCGCCGGTGCGCGTTATGCGCAGCAAGCCGCGGAGCGGGCGCTCAGCGTGCTGGCGTTTGAGGAAGCGCTGCGGCAGTGCGAGCTGGGGCTTGCAGCGCTCGACCGCCTCGGCAGCGGCCATGAGGTACCCCGCTGCGAGCTCTTGCTGACGCTTGGTCAGGCGCAGAAGCGTGCCGTCGACACGGCCACCGCACGCGCCACCTTCGAACGCGCCGTCGACCTGGCCCGCGGTCTGGGCGATGCCGAGCGCTTCGCCCGTGCGGTGCTCGGTACGCGCTGGCGCAAGAACCGCGGCAACACCGAGGCCGTCGGGGTCCGGCTGCTCGAGGAGGCGCTGGGCATGCTCGGTGCGCGCGACAGCGTGCTGCGCTCGCGCGTCCTCGGCATTCTCGCCGGAGAGTTGCTCTACGACCCGAGCACACAAGAGCGCGCACGTGCCCTCAGCCAAGAAGGCCTCGCCGTCGCGCGCCGCGTCGGGGACCCCGCTGCACTGGGCGACGCGCTGCTCAATTGGTTCTCGGGCAGCTGGCGCGTGGACAACCTCGGCGAACGCCTGGCGGCGGCCAACGAACTGGCGACGTTGGGCGACAGCCAGGGTTCCGCGGAGATGACGGCGCAGGCGTGTCTGCTACGCGCACGCTGCTTGTTCGAGGTGGGGGACATTCCCGGTGTGCAACGGGACGTCGACCGCTATGCCCAGTTTGCGACTGCGTCCCGCCGTCCGAGCCGGCTGTACGTCGTTGCTTTCTGGCGTGTGGCCCTGGCTTGGTTTACCGGGCGCTTCGCCGACGCCCAACGCTACGCCTTCGAAGCGCTGGACATCGGCCAGCGGGCGAAGGAGCCGATCGGCCGGCAGATCTTCGCCGTGCAGTTTGCCTTCATGGCGTGGATGCAGGGGCGCCTCACGGCGGAGTCGCGGCAGGCCGCCGCTCCCACCCTGAAGAATGATTTCGCCTGGAACTGGGCGATTCGGTCGGCCCTCGTCATCGGCTCCGTGGATGTCGGCGACTCGGATGCACGTGCCCAGTACGAAGACCTTGCCGCCCACGATTTCGCCGACGTGCCCGACGACATGAATCGCATGAACTCGTGGGGCAACATCGCCATGCTGTGCTGGCGTCTGCGCGATGCGCGCCGCGCCGCACTCGTCTACCCGCAACTGCTGCCGTTCAAAGACCGCAATTTCGTGTCGTCCGATGCGAGCGTGCCGCACGGCGCCGGGACCCGCTACCTGGGCCTCCTGGCCGCGACGGCCGGGTGGCTGGATGTCGCCGCGCAGCATTTCGAGGAGGCCATCGCCCACAACACGCGCATGGGCGCGCGACCGTTTTGTGCGCTCAGCCAATGCGAGTACGCGCGCACACTCATGGAGCGCAATGTGCCAGGCGACCGGGAAAAGGCTGCCGGTTTGTTACACGCCGCACTGGCAACCGCCGACGAGCTGGAGATGGCGCCGCTGGCGGCAGAGGCGACGGGTCTTCTCGGCGAGCTGTGAGTTGAGGCGATCGGCGTGGCCAGCGGCGACAGCAGCGACGTGGCAAGGTTCGAGGACCAGGCATCTGACCCCGGACCCGAAAGCATCGGCTTCGACCACGTCACTGGCACCGCGCCGTTCGTCGGTCGGGCGCGTGAGCTGGCCGCTTTGCACGCAGCGCTGGCGGATGCCGTCAGCGGGCTTGCACGGCTCGTGCTCCTGGCGGGCGAGCCCGGGATCGGCAAGACGCGCACGGCGGAGCAAGTCGCGGGACACGCGCGTGCACGCGGCATGCAGGTGCTGTGGGGCCGCTGCTACGAAGGCGAAGGTGCACCGGCATTCTGGCCGTGGGTACAGATCCTGCGCACTGCGATCCGGCACCTCGAGGACGACGTGCTGCGGGCAGCGCTCGGCTGGGGCGGTGCGGAGCTGGCGCACATCGTTCCCGAGTTGCGCCAGCGCCTGCCGGATCTCGGCGCAACGGCGGCCCTGGACTCAGCGCAAGCACGCTTCCGGCTGTTTGAAGGCGTCGCTCGTTTTCTGGAGAATCTGTCGCAGCGTGCGCCGCTCGTCTGCCTCATCGACGACCTGCACGGTGGCGACCGCCCGTCGTTGCTGCTGTTGGAGTTCGTCGCCCGTGACCTGCGGGATGCCGGCGTCTTGCTGCTCGGCAGCTATCGGCACGGTGCCACGCTGATCGGACACCCGCTCACCGAACTGGTGGTGGAAGCGCTGCGTTTGCCCGGCGCCGAGCGGCTGACGCTGTCAGGCCTGAGCGTGCCCGAAGTGGCGGAGCTCGTGGAGCGGATGACCGGGGTGCGTCCGCCGGCCGCAACGGTTGCAGCCGTGTATCAGCAAACGGAGGGCAACCCGTTGTACGTTGGTGAGTACGTCCGCCTGTTGCTGGCGCGTCATGCCGCCAGCGCGCTGAGCGATCCGCAGGCGCTGCGCACGTTGCCCGTCCCCGATGGCGTGCGCGCCGTGGTGCGCCACCGGGTGGCGCCGTTGTCGTCCGTGTGCCGTGCGGTGCTGAGCGTGGCAGCAGTCGTCGGCCGTGAGTTTCACCGCGACGTGGTCGAAGCCGTCGTCGCCAGCGACCCCGAGGCCGACGGCGAGATCAGTGTGCTTGCCGCTCTCGACGAGGCGGCGGCTGCGGGCATCGTCGCAGAAGCGCTGGAGCGTGGCGGCCGCTACCGCTTCGCCCACGCGGTGATGCGCGAGGCCTTGTACGAAGAGCTGGGCAGCGGGCAGCGGTTGCAGCTGCACCGGCGCGTCGGTGAGGCGTTGGAGCAGCGGCGCGATACGGAGGACCACCTCGCAGAGTTGGCGTATCACTTCTACCAGGCCGCGGTCGGCACCGCGCCGGCGCGCGCCGAAGCCGACACCAGCAAGACAGTCGCTTACGCGCGCCGCGCCGGCGCGCGCGCCATGGCGGCGCTGGCGTATGAGGAAGCGGTGCGCCTCTACCAACTCGCGCTCCTGGCCCGCGATCACTGGAGCATGGAGGATGACGCCGAGCGGCAGGCCCTGCTCGCGGCGCTCGACACGGCCCGGGCGGCATCCCGTGGGGCGTCCACCAGTCTCGTCGGGGCGGGCCCGCCGGATACGGCCGCGCCGGCGCCGCCCGCCGCGCCCCTGGCCGCGGCCGACGATGCTGCCGGATCGGTTGACCGGCGCGCTCCTCGCAGCGGCGTCCTCCGACGCGAAGGCGATTACTGGACCATCGGCTTCGACGGCCGCACGGTGCGCGTGAAGCACAGCAAAGGGCTGCAGTACCTGGTCCATCTGCTGCGCCACCCCGGACAGCAGTTCGTCGCCCTCGATCTGCTGAACGCGACTACGGGTGTCGGGGAGCAGATGTCAGGGACCAGTAAGCCAATCGCTGCTTCGCGAATCCCGGAACCCATCCTGGATGCGAAGGCGCGTGCCGCGTACAAGCGCCGGCTGGAAGAGTTGCGTGACGCATTGGGAGAGGCGGAGCGCAACAATGACATTGGACGTAGCGAGCGGGCGCGGGCGGAGATGGAAGCCCTGGCGCAGCAGCTCGCCGCTGCGACCGGACTGACAGGCGAACGGCGGCTGGGCAGCGATGCCGCCGAGCGCGCGCGCTCGGCAGTCGGCAAGCGTGTGCGCGCCGAGATCCGGCGCGTCGGCATGCTGCATCCGCCCCTCGGCCGGCATCTTGCTTTGACCGTTACTACCGGCAACTTTTGCGCCTACGAACCGGAGCAGGACGTGGTGGTCGTGTGGAAATACGACTGAGCCCGAAAACCACAGTAGCAACGAGTGACCGCGCCTTCTCGACGAATGAATTCGCGAGCTACAAAGAGCACCAGGTCGGTCTGCGCCGACTCCCCCCGCCAAGCATTGTTCAATGCGGGGCGGGGAGCCCGCGCAGGCGGGCGTGGCGCTCTTGTTGCCGCGGTTTCAACCACCGGGCGGGGTGGGCGAAGTGAGAAAATCCGGGCTGAGTTAACGCGCGCGGTCCGTGCGGACACGGCACGGAGAACGCCTGTAGCGACGGCCCGTGCCCTCTGCTCTCATCATTGATTCTCAATTTCGGGTGGCGTGAGCTGTCCGGCCGCCCGCCAGCGGTGATGAGCCCCTATGCTCGCCGCTCCGTTGTTCAACAGAAGTTTGGCCGACGGTGCATTTGGGACTCGCAAGGTCCCACGCGGACATGCTTTGTCCCGCTTACATAGATGACACACATCTATGTCCACGACCCACAAAGAGGGAGCCTCGGGTGGGGCGCCGCCGTCAGAGACGCAAATCTTCCGGTACGAGGGCGACTATTGGACCATCCTCTACGGTGGGGTCGTGGTCCACGTACGCGACGCCATCGGGATGCACTACCTGGCCCAGTTGCTGCCGCGGCCGCAGCAGCGCGTCGGCGTCGACGTGTTGCTCGTGGCCGTCAAGGGCACGACCGCCGTCGATGTTGAGCGTGCGCGCTCGACGGTGAGCAAGCGGATTCACGCTGCCATTGCACGCATCGCGCAGCACCACGAGGCGTTGGGGCGCCACCTCCGGCTCAGCGTGAAGACCGGCGCGTCATGCGTGTACCTGGGCGATCCCGAGCGGTCGCTGAAGTGGGTGACCTGACCTACTATCTCCGAAAGTCTTGCCGTGGCGCGCAAATTTCATGGTCGTCATTCCCGCAATCTTCTAGCGGGAATCCATGGCTGCCTGGCAACCCCGCCGCCCCGCCTGGATGCCCGCTTGAGGATTGCGGGCATGACGGACCCCCCCGCTCGAGCTTTGGGTTGGGGGCACGCCCCGCGCTGAGATGCGATCTAACAATCCGGCGGCTACGCGCTGGTCGCCCGGCTGTGGGCAACGCGGTTGGCTGGCTCGCCGCTCAGTAGATCTACTGAATTTTGCGACCGGGCATATTTGGGACACAAAATGTCCCGCCGGGACATGTTTTGTCCCGCTTCCGTAGATGAGACACATCCATGTCGTCGATCCACAAAGCAGGCGCGCCCGGCGGGGCGCCGCCGGGGGAATCCCGTGCGCCGGCCCAGACGCACGTCTTCCGGTGCGAGGGCGACTACTGGAGCATCGTCTACGCTGGGGTCGCCGTGCACGTGCGCGACGGCATTGGGATGCGCTACCTGGCGCACCTGCTGGCGCGCCCGCAGCAGCGCATCAGGGTCGATGAACTGCTCGCGATCGTCAAAGGCACGACCGTCATCGATGTCAAGCGTGCCCGCTCAGCGGTGAGCAAACGCATTCGCGGCGCCGTCGAGCGCATCGGGCAGCACCACGGTGGGCTGGGTTACCACCTCAAGAACGCCATCCGGACCGGCCGGGCATGCGCGTACGAGCCTGATCCGCAACAGCTGGTGCGGTGGAGGCTCTGAGTCGCCGGCCGCGGAGGAGACGACGTCGGGAACATGTAGCGAAGAAGAGAAGGAGCAAATGAAATCCAAGGGAAGACGGAAGGTGCGGCCGCTGCGCGCCGGAGCGTGGGCAGGGCGGGTCGCGCAACGCGGGCAAAAGGGGCTCGTCATGACAGCGGCAACACCCACAGCACAGCGAAGGGGTCCGCCACACCGCATCTGCGATCACAACCGAACCCGAGGGGCGCTCGGGGTCAGCCCTGGGAGTCTCGGGTGAAGTGAACGTAAACCCGCAGGAGAAGTGCGAGACACATACATTGCAGGAGGCGACCAATGAAGAAGCAAAATAGCCAGGTGCGACGAAGGACGAATGTATTCCCGTGGCGCCGGTGCATCCCAAGGGTAATCGTCGTGCTGCTGGCGACGACATTAGGGGGGAGAGCCGCCCACGGCTTGGTAGTTGCGACCGGGACAGGCAGCCTTGATCTGGCGCTCACTGGGCTTCCGCTGCCCGCAACCGGGACGGCGACGATATGCTTAGCCATTCCCGAGTGTGCTGACCCAACCACTCCCGGGTGCTGCGAAACGGCTTCCATATCCGGTAGCATTAGCCCTGACTTCGTTTCTGTACCCGGGACCTACCACGATACGACGCCGAACGGCAGTTGTTGCAAGGCTGGGGAGCCGTGCGGCCCGGGCTTAGGCAAGTCGGCGTATTGGGGCTTTTGCGGTTGCGACTCCGTTTGCCACTACACGAGTTGCGATGCGGGGCAGCTCTGCTCCTGCAGCTCACTAGACCCAAACAGCTGCACCGCCCCTTCGCCGACGGGTGGGTACTCGCTTACAGCCACGGGCTCGCTGCTCGGCTTTTCCTTCGCTGGCTCGTACAACCAAAGCACCAACTTCGCGGGCGGTCCGATTGCCTCGGCTACCTTGAGCTCCGCGGTGCAGTCCTACATGCTCACGCACGGAATCAATCCGGAGCAACTATCGTGTTCGTACAACTCAAATACCGGCCAGCAAACCGTGGACGACACTGGCATCCACATCACCGGTATCTCTTCGAAGATCGATTGTTCGGGCATCCCACAACCACCGCCTCCCACCGCGGTCCCGACAGTGAAGGGGCAACCAACGCCTACCGCGGCGCCGACCCAGACCCCGTTGCCCGCCGGCAACAACACGCTGCCCGGGTCGAACGTCCAGCTGAGCTCGTCGAACACTTTCCAGAGTCCGCAGACCGGTGAAACGGTAACCGTTGGCGGGAGCATCCAGTTCTCCGGTATCACGTCACCCGGGGTGACAACGGCGACACTCGTCGACGGGACGGGCACTGACGTCCCAGCCAATTTTGCCGTCGGCATCAACGGCTTGCCGGGCGTGTACATGGATGTCTCGACGACCGCCGCCTTCACACCGCCGATCACCGTCTGCCTGGCATATCCGGATGCGAACAACGACGGCTTCATTGATGGCACCAACCCGCCGCTCCCCGAAACGATCGTGCGCATTCTGCACCGCGAGAACGGCGTGTTTGTCGATCGGACCGACCCGTCGAAGACCAACTACGCGGCGAACATCGTCTGCGCCACAACCGCCAGCCTGTCGCCGTT
This sequence comes from Candidatus Margulisiibacteriota bacterium, assembly GCA_035541735.1. Taxonomy (GTDB): domain Bacteria; phylum Desulfobacterota; class Binatia; order HRBIN30; family HRBIN30; genus DATKMS01. The sequence goes on along the minus strand of DATKMS010000404.1, from coordinate 7,401 downwards.
CGTGCAAGCTGCCGAGATCAACGTGCCGGGCGGCGGCAGCGCCAAGACGGATTGCGTCACCGAATTCCAGCTGCGTCGCAACTCGCTTGCGTTCGGCGATACGGTTGGAGCGGCCCCATACATTCCATTCAAGCAGGGCATCCCCAACGCCGGCAAGATTTCCTGTCGCGACGGTGATTCGTGCGATGCGGATACGGTCGCAGGACAGTGTACGTTCACGGTCATCGTCTGCCCGAACGAAACCGATTCTCGGCTTGCGAAGTGCGCCCCGACCGATGTGGCGAAGTATGTGTTGAGCAAGCCGCTGCCGACCGCAAAGGATCCCACCGATGCATCGACGGCGTCCGACCTTCTGACCAAGTTGGCCGCGCTGGGCGCAAGTACCGTGAGCGGCAAAACGGTCACCTACAGTCCATCGCTCGCAACGTCAGCCTGCAGCGATCCGATCTCGGTCGTGGTGCCGCTGAAGAGCACCAAGGGCGGGCTGAAGAAAGCCAACAAGACGATCAAGCTGACCGCCTACACAGCCGCCAATGCCAAGGACAACAACTCGCTGGTCCTGACATGCAATCCGTGATGGCGACCAGACCTCATAAGAGCGAGATGGGACTTTGCCTCAGAAGCCGTTGAGTACCGTCGTTGCCAGCCCGGGGCTGCAAGCCCCGGGCTGAATGGAAGGAAGCCGGCCAAGGCCGGCTTGGCAAGAGACGCCTTGCACCACGGCCGGCTCACCCGCCTTATTTGACTCAGCCGGGAGCTTGATCTCCCGGTGGCGCTTCGCGTACGCCCACTCCGTCGACCTGTGGGGCAAAGCCGCCAGGTCCATGGCGAGCGCACCAAAAGGGCCGTCGCCTGGGGCATCATCGTGCCGAGCCTTGTCGTCGCCGAGGTGCTGGCGCATCGCTTCGGACCGCTCATTCCGAGCTCGCCTATGGGCGTCGAGGCGGGCAGCTACTTCGTGGCGTTGAGCTTGTCGGCCGCGGTTGGCTACTCGATGCACTACCATCAGCGGCTGTCGCGCGACGCGCGGCGTCAGCTCGACGACGCCAACCGCCGCATCGCCGAGCTGCTGGTCAACGTGCTGCCGCCGCCGATCGCCGCGCGCCTCGAGCGGGCGCCGGGGGTGATCGCCGATACCGCGGCGAGGCGACGGTGCTGTTCGCCGACCTGGCGGCTTTTCCGCCCTGACACGCCGCCTGTCGCCCGGCCATCTGATCGAGATGCTCGACCTCATCTTCTCCCGCTTCGACGAGGCCGCGGCGCGCTACGGAATCGAAAAGATCAAGACCATCGGCGACTGTTACATGGCGGCCACCGGCGTGTTGAGCGAGACGGAGGGGGCGGCCACGGTCGAAGCGGTCGCCGACTTCGGGTTGGAGCTGCTCACCATCGTACGCGACACCGCCGACGAAATCGGCTTACCGCTCGGCGTCCGCGTCGGCATCAGCACCGGCGCCGTGGTGAGCGGCGTGATCGGCCGCCGCAAGTACAGCTTCGACATCTGGGGCGATACCGTGAACCTCGCCAGTCGCATGGAGAGCACCGGCGTCTCCGGCCGCATCCAGGTCTCCGAGGCGACCTACTGGCGGCTGCGCCACGCATTCGATTTCGAGACCAGCGGCCCGGTTGCCGTCAAGGGCATCGGCGAGACGCCGGCGTATCTCCTGGTCGGCCGCAAGTCCGGTGCGGGCGCCGAGGCGGCGGGTCGGCATCTCAGAGTAGTGGGGTGAGAAAGGAAGATGTTGCGGCGCTCTTCATCGGCAGGGCCGAGAGCGCGCCCGTTGCGGACCTCAGGCCTTGTTGAAGATCCTCGACACGGTCAATGGGACGTCGAAGGAATCCAGCCTGCCGTCGCCGTTGGCGTCGACTCCGGTGGTGAGAGCGGCCGCGTCGCGACGGCTGTCTTCGACGCGGTGTCCCTGCATCGACGCGCGCTGCAGCGCCGTGAGATCGGCCGCGGTGACGCGCGCGTCGCCGTTGCCGTCGCTCCGCGCCGCCGGCACACCGGTGGAGTTGGTGAGTATCCAAGCCCCGCTTCCCCCCGACCCAATGTCGTAGCGGCCGTCACCATCGAAGTCGGCCGCCGCCACCCGCGTCGGGCGCAGCCCCGGTGTGAAGTCGACGTGCGCATCGAACGTGCGGCCGCCGGCGTTGCGGATCACAGACACGCTATTCGAGGTCTGATTCGCCACCAGCAGATCCGGTTGCAAATCCCCGGTGACGTCGCGGATCGCAAGGCCGAACGGCAGGTCGCCGGCGATGATGGTCGGCCCTGGCGTAAACGTGCCGTCGCCATTGCCGAACAACGGCCTGACCAGGCTGTCGCTGCCAATTACCGCGAGGTCGTCGTGCCCGTCTCCGTCAAGGTCGCCCGCCGCCACTTCGAATGGGAGCGGTCCTGTCGCAACGGTCTTGCTTGCATCGAAGCTGCGATCACCACCGCTCAACAGGAGCGCCACCGCTTGCCCCTCCGCGTTGCCCACGGCAACGTCGGCAATCCCGTTGTCATCGAAGTCACCCACGGCGCAGGCGATCGGTGATCCCGTCAAGGGCACGGTGACCCGCGGCTGGAAACCACCGTCGCCGCTGCCAAACAGCACCGACACCGCCGGCGGCGACTTGCTCGGGACCGCCGCGTCGGGGTTGCCGTCGCGATCGAAGTCGGCGATGACGAGCCCGGTCGGTGTTCCGGCAACGGCGACACGGGTCGGGGAGGAGAAGCTGCCGTCGCCCTGCGCCAGCATCGTCAGCACCTCAGCCGTGTCGGCTGATGCACTCACGATGTCCAGGCGGCCGTCGTGATTGACGTCGGCAAGCTGCAGCGCGCCGATGTTGATACCGGTCGGCAGGGTCACGGCAGGCGCGAACCCGCCGGTGGGGTCGGCGATGAAAAGCATGAGGGCGTGCCCGGTCGACGCGCTGAGGGCGAGGTCGGGGAGACCGTCGCGGTTGAGATCACCGACCGCGATGGCGTCGGTGTGCGCCACGCCGAACAGCGACTCGATTGCGCCAAAGCCGCGCGGCCCCGCCAGCAGGATGGAGCCGCTGGGTGAGTCGAGACCCTGGTTCACCGCGACGAGGTCCGGAAGCCCGTCCTCATCGAGGTCGCCAACCGCAACTGCCTGCGGTCGCAGCCCAGCAACGAAGTTGCGTACACGCCCGAAGGTGCCGTCGCTCTGCCCGCTGGCGATGCTGATATCGTTGCTGACGGCATTGGCGGTCACCGCATCGATCCAGCCGTCGCCGTCGACATCGGTCAGCACCAGGCTCTGCGGCCCGCTGCCCACCGGGAACGGGCCGATGAGCTGGAAGTCACCGGTGCCGTTCCCACGGTAGACGCTGAGCGTGTCCTCGCCGCTGTTGACCACGACGACATCGAGGTGAGCATCCTTGTCGAGGTCGGCAACGGCCACCGAAAACGGCTGGTCGCCGGTGGGGAACTTCTTCGGCACGCCCAGCCCGACGGTGCGGTTCCCCAACAGAATGTTCAGTTGGTTGTCGAGGCTGACGGCGGCGACGTCGGGTATCTTGTCTTCGTTGAAATCACCGACGGCGACGCTGTAACTGGGCGCGCCCAGGCGCCGGCCACTGCCGCTCCCAAGGTCGAACTTTCCGCTGCGGTCGCCAATCAGGATATTGACGCGCCCGCCCTCTTCCGCCGCCAGCGACTGCACGACGTCGAACGTGCCGTCCCCATTCATGTCGAAGCCGGCGACGCCGGTCGCATCGTGACCGGATGGCGAGGTGACCGGCAGGTCGAACGTGCCGTCGTCCTTCCCGCGTTGAAAATAGATGAAGTCGGACTCCTCCTCGGAGAGCACCAAGTCCAGCACGCCATCACCATCGTAGTCCGCGGGTGCGAGGTAGAGCGGCACGTCTGCCGAAGCGATATCAGGAAGGTCGGCGAGCGTCCCGGTTCCGGAGCCGTGGAGCACCGTGATGGTGCCTTTGGTGAAATTTGTGACCACGGCATCGAGGTGCTGATGGTGTCCAAAGCGCCCCAGCGCCACCGCTGCCGGAGTTCCACCGACGCGAAACGTTCCGGCGGTGACGAAGCTGATCGCTTGTGCGTGCGCGACACTGAACGGTGTGAGCGCGCCGAGGAGGACCGCCACGGCGACGGCGCGCGGCAAGAGGGCCAGTGCCGTGGGGCCGTCAGCCGGGGAGCGGTGCATGAAACTCGTTGTCCGTCCGGCTACTGGTAGAGCGGGAAATGCCGCGGTCCCGGGACATCGACCGGCAGGCCGCTCGGTACGCTGTCTGGCGCGAGACTGCCGGTGTCCTTCATCTTCGGGTCCGTAAGGCCCTTCAAAAACTCGACCAGGTCGTTGATCTGGGCGTCGGTCAGGTCGATGCGGCGTTGTCCGGTGCCGTGGCCCAGGACGACCGGATTGCGGCGCTCGAACACGGGCCCCATCGGCTTCAACCCGTCGGCCGCCTGCATATCCGGCTCGATCTGTGTGATGTCGTAATTGGCGTACGCCGCCTCCGGGTCGGTGTGATGGCGAATCGCGTCCTCGAGTCGCGTATAGGCACCGTTGTGCATGTAGGGCGAGCTGAGCGCCACGCCGCGCAGCGGCGGTGTGCGGAACTTGAAGCGGTCGAGCCGGTTGAAGTCGATTTCTTCCAGACCGAAGTCCCACGTGGCCAGCCCGTTGTACGTGGGATCCGTATCGATCTGCGCGGTCCCGGGACCGACTTGCGGCACACCAATGTTGTAGTTGTCGAAGTCACTGAACAAGTCACCAGCGTGGCAGGTCGAGCATTGCCCATCCTTGAAGAAGACCAGCGCTCCGCGCTTCGCCGCGTCGTTGAGGGCGTTGTCCTCGCCGGTGAGGAAGTGGTCCCACGGGGCATCGGTGTAGACTTGTGTCTCGAGGAAGTAGCCGACCGAGTCGGCGACGGCCAAATAGGGGATATCGTCGTCAGGGCCGATCTGTGGATCATTGCCGTACAGCTTCAGGTCGGTGCGGCCGATTGGATAGGCCTCTTCGAAGAGGGTGTGATAGGCGGGGATGCCGGTGACGCGGTCGGCGATGCCGGTGCGCACTTCGGGGTTGCGCTCCTCCGCGTCCTCGAACGGTTGGCCGGGATGCGGGAAGTCGCCGGTCATCTCCACCGCCTCGGTCACCGGGATGTGGGCCTGGGCGGTCAAGATCGAGCGCACCAGCAGGACCCGTTCGGGCGCCGGGAACTCGAAGCCCAGCGTTGGATCGCACTTATTGACGTCGGTGCTGCTGTTGTCGACGAAATGGAAGCGGCCGTTCCACATCTGCTTGGGAAACAAGGCCGTGTTGATGAGCAGCGGCGAGTTGCGGCTGTTGAGCGGCGACGTCCGTTCCGGCCCGGCTACGTTGCCGCCCTCGCCCGGTGCCGGCGCGTCGTGGCAGGTGATGCGGTCGTGTGAGGGCGACAGGTCGCAGAACACGCCGCGGGCGATGTTGCGGGCGTCGCTGAACTGGAACGCGGCATGATGGCAGGTGCCGCAGCTGGTTTGTCTCACCCCGCTCATCACGTGGTCGAAGAACAGGTTGCGTCCCAGCTCGCGGCGCATTTCGCGGATCTCGGTCTGCTCCGGGGTGAGGGTGGGCTCCTTGAGCTTCGGGAAACCGGTCAGGCCTTGCGCACGCGCCAGCTGCCGGATTTCCGAATTGATGCCGGTCGTCGGGGCGGAGTTTCCGCCTGATCCTCCGCCGCACGCCACCAGCAACAGCAGCAGGAACACCGGCAGCGACCGAGCGGTCATGGTTGTGTGCCGATCCATTGACTGAACGCGCCCCCAGGTGTGTGGTTATTACGCCCAGCGCGGCGCGGCGATGTCAAGCGCGGACTGGCGCCGGTCGCATCTGGAACTAGCGACCACGAACCGGTAGCCTACCCGTCCCAACCGAGGAGCGAGACGGATGGATCCAATCAAGCGGTTGAAGGAGCGCGCGTGCGCTGCGGTGGACGTGCAACGCGACGCGCTGGTTGACTTGAGCAGTCGCATCCACACCTGCCCGGAACTCAACTTCGAGGAGCATCGCGCCGCCGCGTGGTTGGCGGACTATCTCGACAGCATCGGCTTCACGGTCGAGCGCGAGGCCTACGGGCTGCCGACGGCGTTTGCCGCACGCCTGGGTAGCGGGGAGCCGCGCATCGCCGTGCTGTGTGAATACGATGCGCTACCCGGTATCGGCCATGCCTGCGGCCACAATATCATTGCTGCCGCGGGTGCCGGGGCGGGCGCGGCGCTCGCCGGACTGATCCAGGAAACCGGCGGCACACTGGTCGTCCTGGGCACGCCGGCGGAAGAAGGCGGCGGCGGCAAGATCCTCATGGCTCGTGCCGGCGCCTTTGACGGCATCGACGCGGCGATGATGGTGCACCCCGCCGGCCTGGATCTCGCGGCCATGCACGTGCTCGCCGTGAGTCAGATCGCGGTCGAATATACCGGGCGCGCGGCGCACGCTTCCGCGTTTCCGCATCAGGGCGTCAACGCGCTCGATGGCTTGATCACCGCCTACAACACCATCGCGCAACTGCGGCAACACATTCGTGCGACGGAGCGCATCCACGGCATCATCACTGAGGGCGGACTGGCGCCCAACATTGTCCCGGAGCGCGCCGCGGGCGTCTTCATGGTGCGCGCCGCCACCGAACGCCGACTGGCCCAGCTCAAGCAGCGGGTCGAGGGTTGCTTCCATGCTGGGGCACAGGCCAGCGGTGCACAACTGACCATGCGCACGATGGGCGAGGACTATTCCGACATGTACACCAATCAACCACTGAGCGCGGCGTACGCGGCGAATCTGGAGCAGCTCGGACGCAGGCTCGCCGACATCGCCAATGTGCCGGCAGCCGTGGCCGGCAGCACCGACATGGGTAACGTCAGCAAGCTCGTGCCGTCCATCCACCCGATGATCGCCGTGTCGCCGCCGACCGTGCCGCTGCACTCACCGGAGTTTGCGCAGTGGGCGGGCTCGGCGGAGGCGCATCAGGCGGTGGTTGATGGCGCCAAGGCGCTGGCCATGACGGCGCTCGACGTGCTCTGCTCCGCGCCCCTGCTGGCGTCGGTCAAGGCCGCATTCACGGCCGACACGGTGGGCCGGCACGGGTAGAGAGTGTTCGGAAAATCTCGCCCCCGTCGTGACCTTCCCCCGTTTCGCGGAAGTGCTCACAGGGGAAGGAACCCATAGCCGGACGGTCTCAGATCTAGGGTACTTCGAGCGCTACCTAGTCGGAACGGGCGTCGAATTGATCTGACTGGTTCTTGCGCGGCGTGGAGAAGCGGGTCTCCCAACAGTTTCCGTTGCTCGCCTGCAGCTGCACATGAATCGGCAAGTTGAGAGGTAGCGCGGGCATGCTCACTGCGAGTCCCTTGAGCGAGGCCACGATCTGCGCCTTCCCGGCGGCGCCGGC